>NZ_DATCSD010000175.1:0-19938 GCF_036568665.1 Ohtaekwangia sp.
GATGTTACGACCAAGCTCTCCGCTGTCATTCCCAAAACCATTCGGGAAACGGCTGGAGATCGAGTTCAACATAATAAAGGCAGAACCAAATGTTGAAGCACAGAGGAATATAACTTTCGCATAGAACTCTACCTGTTCACCAGTTTCGCCATCCAGTACTTTTACACCGGTAGCTTTACCAAGCTTATCATCGTATATTAATTCATATACTATAGAGTTAGGACGCAGCGTCATGTTACCTGTTTTTTCTGCCGCAGGCAACGTAGAAGATACACTGCTGAAGTATCCACCATAAGGACATCCTCTGATACAAAGATTTCTGAATTGACAAGTACCGCGCTGAGGACTGTGTGGCAGCGGTGCTGTTGCATGCGCAGTACGACCGATAGTCAACGCACGACCTCCAAACTTGGAAGATACTTTATCTTTCAGATCAAGCTCCACGCAGTTCAATTCCATCGGAGGCAAGAACTTACCATCCGGAAGCTGCGGGAGTCCGTCTTTATTTCCACTTACACCTATATAGGATTCTACGTAGTCATACCATGGAGCCAGGTCGTTATAACGGATCGGCCAATCTACACCCATACCATCTTTTGCATTGGACTCAAAATCCATCGGGCTCCAGCGATAGCTTTGTCGTCCCCACATAATGGAGCGACCACCTACGTGATAACCACGCATCCAGTCGAAGCGATTTACTTCGGTGTATGGATTCTCAAGATCGTTTACAAACCAGTGCTTGCTATCCTGGCGAATGGTATATCCTGTTCTGGCTTGTACAGCCTGTTGTTTCAAATCTTCCTGTGTTGCTTTCCCAGCATACGGTAAATCCCAAGGATCTTTAGTAGCTGTCGGATAATCAGGATGCTTCACCATCCGTCCGCGTTCCAGCACCAATGTTTTTAATCCTTTTTCGGTGAGCTCCTTCGCTGCCCATCCTCCACTGATACCCGTGCCTACCACTATGGCATCGTACGTGTTCTTCTTCTCAGCTTCTGTATTGAGATTCATGATTGGTTAAAGATTTCTCCAAAAATATATTATTCAATCGATTTCTTCTGCAAATTATATCAACGGCAAAATTTTATTACCCAAAGTTTAAAGAATCTTTTTTGATTGGTAATGCCGAACTGCGCTTAATTGACGATCTCCGACAGTTCAAGCCATCGAAGTGTCTTTGTATCGATCTCATTTGCAATGGCTTGGATTTTATTGCCCCACTCCTGCAATTGTTTATGATCGGTACTTCCGGAATTGATCAACTGCGATAATTCTTCTTTCTGTTTCTCCAGCGATTCGATTTCACTCTGCAATTTTTCATACTCCTGCTTCTCTTTAAAGGAAGCTTTCTTTTTTTCAGGTGCCGCTTTTTGTTGAACTACGGGTTCCGATTTTTTAGCAGGAGGTACTGCCTTCATCGCTTCCTGCTCTTCCAACCAATCGCGATAGTCGGAGTAATTACCATTGAACAATCGTATAAAGCCATCACCTTCAAATACAAAAAGCTGATTAACGAGGTGATCCATGAAGTAACGATCATGCGATACGAGCAACAAACATCCGCTGAACTTGTCGAGGAAATCTTCCAGCACGTTCAGTGTATCGATATCAAAATCGTTAGTAGGCTCATCGAGTATGAGGAAGTTAGGATTGGTTACCAGTAACTTTAGCAATTGAAGTCGCTTCTTCTCTCCTCCGCTGAGTTTATTTATATAGTTATACTGCTTGTCTGGCGGAAACAGAAATGAATCCAGAAATTTAGAAGCTGATACCTGTGAACCATCCGACAATGTGATGAACTCGGCAATGGATTTCACTTCCTCAATCAAACGGTTATTTGGATTGAGTGTAATAGCTTCCTGTGTAAAGTATCCGTACTTCGTTGTTACTCCGGGATTTATCTCACCCGAATCTGGTTTAAGTTTACCGGTAAGCATATCGAGAAATGTCGATTTACCCACACCGTTCTTCCCTACTACACCGATACGATCATTCTTCTTAAATACATACGAGAAGTCTTTCACGATCGGCAAAGCACCATAGCTCTTCGATATATGTTCTACCTCCAGAATCTTTCCGCCTTGTCTTGCCTCTTTAATATCAAGTTCAAGCTTTTCTTTACTTAAATCCTGTGAAGCCTTCTCCTGCAGATCATAAAATGCCTCGATGCGATATTTAGCTTTTGTGCCGCGGGCCTTGGGCTGCTTGCGCATCCACTCCAGTTCCTTTCTCAAAAGATTCTTGGCTTTCGATACTTCCGCTTTCAATATCTCTTCACGTTGCTCTTTCTTCTCGAGGAAGTAAGCATAGTTACCTTTATAGCGGTATAGTTGTCCACGATCAAGTTCTATGATTTCAGTTGCTACATTATCGAGGAAGTAGCGATCGTGGGTTACCATGATCAACGTGATGTTGGCACCCGACAAGTAATTCTCCAGCCACTCGATCGCAGTGAGATCCAGGTGGTTGGTAGGCTCATCCATGATGATCAGATCAGGTTCCTGCAATAACAATTGCGCAAGGAAAATGCGCTTCTTTTGTCCGCCCGATAAAGCCCCGAAGCGTTTATCAAAGTCCGGTACGCCAAGCTTTTCAATTACCTCATGTACTTTTGCTTCATAGTCCCACGCCTTGAGTTCCTCCATCTTTTCGAGCACAGCCTGCATGCGTTCGGGCGAAGTATCCGGATGATGAATGCAATCTTCATACTCCTTTACTACTTTGGCAATCTCGTTTGAGTCACTGAAGAGAATATCTTTTACCGTGAGTGATTCCTCTACAACAGGTTGCTGTGTTAAATATCCCAGGCGAAGCCCCTGACGCATACTCACTTTACCGCCATCCGGTTGAATTTCACCCGTCAGTATTTTTAGCAAAGTAGATTTTCCAACACCATTGTTTCCGACAAAGGCAAATTTCTCCCCTTGCGATATACCCAGTGTTACATCTTTGAAGAGCCAACGGTCATTGAAGGTTTTAGCGATCGATTCAGCAGATAAGTAGTTCAAGCACGTAAAGTTTAAAGACCAAAGGTAGATGAAAATCCAGAGTAGGCAATTCTCTTTTTCTTTCATGCATCCCGATAGCTATCAGGAGCAAATGCACATAGATAAAATTCACACGGACGGAAAATTGGGAAGAAAGTCTTAAGCTTAAAGCAGAATGTTAAAAGTCGGTATACACCTTCATCATTCGTTGATCTATGTCCTTGTTCGATCTTCAAATTTCCGTTAACCGTTAATTGTCAGTAGAAAATGCTTTCGGGACTTTATACTTCAATATTCGTTAAGCAATGTTCCTTTGTCTAATATTCATTCCCTGATAATTCTTCTCTCAACTATAAGTACACACAACACATTCAGGGTAACGTCAGTAAAATTATCCTTTCATCAAAAGGAAAGCGATGCTGTGTAGTAACTTTATCAACTTTAGTATATAAAAACACTAACCCTGCATTATGTATCGTTTTATTTTGCCTCTCCTCCTGCTGTCTTTCTGCTTACAAGCACAGCCAGGTAAATTTCATGTGATCGCGTATTACTCTGCCGGCCCTGAGCAGGTAGATAAATTACCTGCGGAAAAATTATCGCATATCATTTTCAGCTTTTGTCACTTAAAGGGTAATAAACTTTCGGTGGATAGCCGAAGGGATTCTACTACTATTCAAAAATTGGTGGCGCTCAAAAAACGCAATCCTTCGCTCAAAGTAATTCTGTCGCTGGGCGGTTGGGGCGGATGCGCTCCGTGTTCCGGTGTATTCTCTACCGATAAAGGCAGAAAAGAATTTGCCCAGTCTGTGTTACAACTGAATCAGTATTTCAAATCCGATGGTATAGATCTCGACTGGGAATATCCGGCTATTGAAGGATATCCGGAACATCAATATATACCAGAAGATAAACAGAACTTTACAGCACTGGTGCGCGATCTGCGAAAAACGCTGGGCAATAAATATGAAGTAAGCTTTGCTGCCGGTGGCTTTCAGAAATTCCTGGAAGAATCTATTGAGTGGAAAGAGGTTATGAAAGAAGTAGATCGTGTAAACCTGATGACCTACGACCTGGTAAACGGTTATGCAACAGTAACAGGTCACCACACCGCGCTATATTCTACATCACAACTTCATGAGTCAACAGATAATGCCGTACAGTATTTGATCAAGCTCGGTATACCTTCGAACAAACTCGTCATTGGCGGGGCCTTTTACGGAAGAATGTGGGAAGGTGTAGCCGCTACGAACAACGGTCTTTATCAGTCCGGAAAATTCAAAGCAGGTATAGACTTTAAAAACTTTGATCAGGAATTATCCGAACAAAAAGGTTTTGTAAAGTATTGGGATGACGTAGCCAAAGCTCCCTATATATATAATGCGCAACAACAATTATTCGTTACATTCGATGACAAACAATCGCTGGCACTGAAAACGGCCTATGCTATCGATCATAAACTTGATGGTATCATGTTCTGGGAATTATCACTGGATACGGAGAAAGATGGATTGCTTGACGCGATCGTTAATACAGTTAAATTAAAGAGCAAGAAAAAGTAACACGAATGATACAAGCTCAACATATCAGTAAAATTACGGACATCATTTCACGTGTATATACCACACTGGGATGCGTAGTTAATTGATTGCCACGGTTGGGCTATATGCGCAACTTTGCCCCAGTAAAACATCATTTTTATTTGGGTTAAAATGATTTTAGGCGCAGGCAGCAATGCTTGCGCTTTTTGTTTATGAACAGCTGTGTGCTACGCAATATAGCTTCACGTTGAGAATAGAGTATACCAAGCAGGAAGTCTAACAGGTGTCTCTCACCTTAACCTTTGAACCTGAACTTAAAATCTTAAAGTGATTCCAGGAATTTGATCAAAGCATCGCGATCGGAGCTTGAAAGGGTGCGAACATATTCTTTGGACTGTTCTGCTTCACCACCATGCCAGAGTATGGCTTCCATCAATGTCCGGGCACGACCATCGTGCAAAAAGTTCTGATGACCATTAACAACTTTTGTTAAACCAATTCCCCACAACGGTGCCGTACGCCACTCCTGTCCGTTAGCGTCATAGTCAGGACGGTTATCGGCAAGACCGGTTCCCATATCATGCACCAGCATATCGGTATAGGGAAAAATTACCTGGTTGGATATTTCCGGGAAGGCTACATCTACTTTTGTACGCAGGCGCGGTACGTGGCAGGTAGCACATTTAGCTTGTGTAAATATTTGCTTACCCTGCAGCACAGCAGCCTTGTCTGCATCTCTGCGGGCCGGCACTGCAAGTGTGCGAATGTAAAAGGCAACGGCATACAGTATACTATCTGAAACTTCGTATTCATCATCACGACCATCGTATTGTACTTGTCCGTAAGAGCTTTCTTTCGGAAACACAAAGCTTGTTATACCTATATCTTCATTATACGCACCAGCTGATTGCTGCAAGATAGACGGGTTTGCTGCCTTCCATCCAAATCTTCCCAGCGTCTTTTTACCTTCTACTATGTTCCAGGTATAGTTCGGTTTGCCCGAGATGCCGTCATCATTCACATCGCTTTCATCAGCCAGGGCAAGTATATCGGTTTCATCTACTGCTTCCAGTAAACCAAGACCAAAAACAGGCGGAGCAATGCGAGGTGATAACATCAGATCGGCAGGCAACGAAATATAGGGATTCTCCAATGTATAGGTTGGTGTTCTGAGAGAATACGTCTGTCCGTCAGCAAAAGAGTATTGCTGCTCGGTATAGGTAATCTTCACCAACGCTTCAGGCGACACTCCAAATATAGCACGCTGTTGAAGTTGTCCTCCGAAACCAGGAGCAGGATTCGGTCCACCATGAACATCCGTACCCGGAACACTTACGCGTATCAGCAACGAAGAGATCTGCTCGCCATCCACTGGTGGTTTACCTCTTCCATCATTGATGTGACACGATGTGCACGATACATTATTAAATATAGGCCCCAACCCCGGATTGATCGGAGCCGGAGCACTGACGAAAGTCTGTTCAAAGGCAACATCGCCTACTTCGTGAACAGACTCCCGTGCAGAGGTCAGGTTAGGAAAAGCCGTGCTGAATGCTCCGGCTCCCTTATCAAATATAGTCTGCGATCCACCGGATAACCATTCGCTATAATTGGTTTCGCTTGAGGCATCCGGTTCTACGCACGAATAGATGGAGATTATCGCTCCTACTGCCACTGTCAACTGTATGATAATCCTGCTGCTTCGCATGCTAAACGCGCTGTATCGCTATAAATTATTTTGTATGCTGTTGTACAAATGGAAGAAGCTGATCTTCCAGGATAGTTTTCAGATCATTGATCGCTGTCATCGCGTTCTCGATCTGTACAGGCTGTGAAGTAATCGCATCACCAAAAGGCACGGTTACGTTATTCAGTGAAGTAATCGCTGCGGTAATCTTCAGTTTAAGATCACTGTCCAATTGAAGATTGTACGCACGTACCAAATCTTCCAGACCTTTTCCATCAGCAGTATATTTGCCGAGGTATACATTTTGTACACCGGTAATGTTGTTTGTAAAATCGGTGATCGAGTTTTTAGCAAAAGGAGATTCTTCCAATGAAGGATTCTTTGCTTCGTATACTTCTGCAATCTTGCCATTAGCAACTTCATCGCAGATGCCGATCATCGCATTCACCAATTCTTCATACGCAGACAATTGTGTAGGATATACCGTGCTGCCGCTACCTGCTGTAGTGAAAGCAACGTAGTAGCTACCGGACGATGTACCGGCCCATGACGCTTGCAGATCAGAGGTCAATGTTTTAAGATTCAAAGCAAGTGCTTTCAGGTATTCGATGTCTCTCGCTGAAAGTTCTTTTGCAGTCTTGTCGCCATCTTCACCAAAGATCAGATACTCGATCGGGTGAAAACCCTTCAACGCGTCTTCCAGGTTGTTGATATAGGCTTCGTTAAATTCAGCATCGCTGTTCAACTGAGCATCCAGATCCGTAAAGTTTACCGGCCATGTATCGATACGTGGATCGATGTTGTCTGTCGATACAGGACCAAACAGAAACGCTTCTGATTGTTCCCATGCCTGACGTGCCGACTTCCACGTTGTGCGGCAAGCTTCCAATTCGTTATCGGTAGCGCCATCTGTCTCAAGCGCTAATACCTGGTCGTAAAGAGTGCTTGTTCTGCCAGCGAGATCAGTATAGGTAGTCTGTACAATATTCGAAGAGAAATCAACAATTACTTCCGAGTTCAACGTTTCATTCACTGACGATCCGCCATCATTATCATCGCTGCAGGCTGCTAACGCTCCCATCATGCCAAGCGCGAGCATAGATTTTCTGTAAAAAACTTTCATAACAATTATGAGTTTAGGTCTATGATTATCTGATTATCCTGAATTTGAGTCTTGAATTTCTTGAGAGGTGTGAGTGCTGGTTCTTTGGTAACATTACCATCCAGATCGAATGTACTGCCATGCGAAGAGCAATATAAACCCGTCTTCGTAGCTGTTACCGGATTCTCCTGGTGTGAGCACTTCATATATATCGCATTGTATTCTGTATCCGACTTCTTCACCAGCAGTATATCAAACGGAACTTGCAAATCGCGCACGATCACGAGGTTTGATTCGGCAAAATTGGCAGCCGGTACACTCACTGCTTTCTGCGACAGATTTGTTTTATAGATAGGAAGAGAAGAACACGATGTTAACTGGGAAAATGTGAAGCCCAGAAAGGCTGTACCGAGACAGGCTGTGCATGTATCTTTTAAAAATTCCCTTCTTGTTTTCATATACGTTTAGAAGCTATAGCCTATACCGAGATTGAAGAAACCGTTGGAAGTATAGTATGGCAGTTGTTGGGGAAAAGGAGTAACGATCAGATCTTCATTCCGCTCGTCAGTTCTGCGCAATACATAGTCAGCTTTTACCACTACACCACTCACCGGTCTGAACGTAAATCCGAGTACGGTATAGTGTTTCACGTTGATACCATCTTTGATTCCGTTAACCGGAATTCTATAGTTCAAATCCAAAAATTCTTCGCGGGCAAATACTACAAAAGTCTTGGTAGTTCTTGTTTGAAAAAGTCGGTATATATCATAACCAAGCTCTGCATAGTAGCCCACCATAGTACTCGGTGTGTTGTTAGCATAAGCACGGTTAATAGCAAAAGCATCCGGGATTCTTACCATGGTAGCCAATGCGCGGAATGAAATACCGTTGTTGTGATATTGAGCGTTTGCTTCCACTAAGGATACTGGTGTACCGAACGGACCCGATTTTAACTGAAGACTATCAGCAACACGTTTAATGAGTCCCGCACTCCCGCCATAATAAGCTGAAGCCTGCAGACGCCAGTTCTTAAGATAATATAGAAGTGCACCGGTAACAGCGAGGTTAGAAGCGGTGGCATTGCTTCCCTCCTGTTTGCCTTCTGCTATACCTGAGCCATTTACAAATGTGCTGGAATTCAACCCGTTTACTACGGCGAAAGAATAATTGAGTCCGGGTATAGAACGTAAATTACCATATACCCCTACACCAATCTCGCGCCATGTAGAAGGAATGATAAGCGTTTCTACAAATGTGCGATCATTACCATTAAAGGTTGTTGGCAAATGGTTTTCATTGATAATACCGATACGTGGAATGAAGAGACCCGCCTGTAAATATAGGTCGCGGTTTATATTAAACTTGAGGAACAACTGTTCCATCGAGATCTCACCAGAAGGATTGCCGTTGGTAACTTTTGCATTCTCAAGCTCCATCTCTGAAAAGAAATAGATCTTGTCGTTGAATTTGTGACCGAGGAACAGAACGTTACGCGTAAGGTTAGCAACAGCGGTCTTGGTTCTAAAATCATACTGAACCTTAGCTTGTCCATAACCCGAGATCACCGTTACATTGTTAGACCGGATGAGGCCGGCAGAAAGTGAATCTTCGTGTGTTAAAACCTGGCTAAAAGTGCAGAAAGAAACAAATAACAGAAGTAATGCAAGTACAAAGCGGCTCATAAAATCCCCAAATCAGAGGCGCAATACTAATTGTTATTTGGATTTAATCCAAATAAGATGATGTGAATATTCCCCAGAAATCCAGCTTCTGGCCTCATCAATTTATTGGATTTATAAAGTCGAGTCGACAAAATTTATTCTTCCTTGATAACCAGGCCGAAATCAAAATCGTCAGGAATAATTATAGTCGACAGTTGAAAAATTGAATCAACTTTGTAAGTTTGCGCTCCCATTTAAAAATGGCGCGGTAGCTCAGGTGGTTAGAGCGTTGGATTCATAACCCAAAGGTCGGGGGTTCAACTCCCCCCCGCGCTACATTCAAGTTAAAAGCCTGAAGTCGTTGAGATTTCAGGCTTTTTTTGTTCGAGGCGATCCTGTTCGGTTCATTGCACTTTCGAAATTCTATCAATTTCAAGGATTCTTAAATTGACTAAATCAAGCGTGTTCGAACCCCTCAATCCGTTATAACCAGAAACTCCAGCAACGTAGAGGCGAATATTTATTTGCAAACAGAAGTATGCACAGTATATCAAGAAGATGGTATTGTGTGCTAAAAATACATTTCACAGACAAACATTATTACGCTATATATATGTATAGTCGTCTATTGCATATACTCTAATGAAGTATACATTGTAGGTCGATGATTCGCCTTTAGAAGAACTGTTTTTGTTATTAGTATACAAAATCCATGACAGGTAAAAGATATATATATATTATAATATAAGATATATGCCAAAGTAACAGATATACTCCGTAGTTTTTTTTATTACCGTTAAGCTCTTTGAGCCTTGGATTCTTATTCGCCAGGCAGAAGGCAACTCTCCCCAGCTACAAATATTTTGCAAAAATCTGAGTTGACTTTAATCCATAATACCGTAATATTGCGTTATAACGGTATATGGGAATTACAAAATCAGAACTATTTAAGAAACGTCAGAATCGAATAGCCCATTTGGCAAAGGCATTCGATCACCCGGCACGTGTAGCCATCATAGAGCATTTGTTAAGCAATCAGACGTGTATCTGTAATGATCTCGTAGATGTGCTTCCTTTATCTCAGTCAACCATTAATCAACATCTTAAAGAACTTAAAAATATAGGCATTATTAAAGGTGAAGTAGAAGGGCCGAAAGTCAATTATTGTATTGACGAAAAGGTGTGGGATGAAGCAAAGGATATATTCATCAATATGTTCTCCAAATTCGTCCCGAAGAATAACTGCTGCTAATTTTTTTGTTTTAACATACCGTAATATTACAATAATACATTAACTAAATACCGATTATGTCAACAGAAAAAAATGTGACACTGCTTCCTGCTTTACAATTCACAGTCAATGAACTAACAAGAGAGTTTCATGAAATTCCCCCCGAGCGGAAAGAGATACTAAAAGAGCTAACTCAATTCATTCAAAAGAACGTTGAGAATAAGCAGCCGGTATATTTGAATTTTATCTGTACACATAATTCGAGGCGCAGTCACCTCTCTCAACTATGGGCACAAGCGGCAGCTTATTATTATAGTGTTCCGAATGTATCCTGTTTTTCCGGAGGAACTGAAGCAACAGCGTTTAATCCAAGAGCTGTAAAGGCGATGCAAGAGGCAGGCTTTGCAATTGTAAAATCGGCCGAAGATACCAATCCTATATATAACGTAAAGTATACATTGGAAGCACCCGGTATAAAAGCTTTCTCAAAGAAGTACGATGATCCTTTCAATCATAATAAAGATTTCGCTGCTGTAATGACTTGTTCTCATGCAGATGAGAACTGCCCCCTGGTATTAGGGGCTACAGCCAGAATCGCTCTTACATACGATGACCCGAAAAATTTTGATGATACTCCTCAGGAATCAGCCAAATATACCGAACGGGTTCGCCAGATTGGAAGAGAGATACTCTACGCGTTTTCACAAGTAAAAGTCTAATACGTCAATCATGAGCAATCAAAAGCAACTCGGGTTTTTAGATCGGTATCTTACGCTCTGGATTTTTCTGGCAATGATTATTGGAGTTGCCCTGGGAAACTTTCTGCCGGTGGAAGAATTTATGACCAACTTTCAAGTAGGCACCACAAATATCCTGATAGCCATCGGTCTTATCATAATGATGTATCCACCGTTAGCCAAAGTCCGGTATGAGCATTTAGGGAAAGTTTTTAGAAACGTAAAGGTTATTAGTCTATCGCTTATACTTAACTGGATTATTGGACCAGTCTTGATGTTTGTGCTGGCAATTGTTTTTCTTCGCGACAAGCCTGAGTATATGGTTGGGTTGATTCTTATAGGGCTGGCCCGATGCATTGCCATGGTGCTGGTGTGGAACGACCTGGCCAAAGGAGATAAGGAATATGCTGCAGGGCTTGTGGCCTTGAATAGTATATTTCAGGTGTTGTTTTATAGTATGTTCGCGTGGCTGTTTATTACCATACTGCCATCCTATTTTGGAATAGAAGGATATATAGTTAACGTAAGTATGCCGGACGTTGCGAAAAGTGTTTTCCTTTATTTAGGTGTACCGTTTATTGCCGGATTTCTTACGCGCTATTTCTTTATGAAGATACGAAGCGAGGAATGGTATATTAATCATATTATTCCGAAGATCAGTCCTCTTACATTAGTGGCTCTTCTTTTTACCATTGTGATCATGTTTAGTTTTAAAGGCAAGATGATCGTAGCAATTCCGTTGGATATTATTCGGATAGCCATACCATTGTTGATTTACTTTATTGTTATTTTCATTCTAAGTTTTGTTTTATCCAAAAAGCTTGGCGCTAATTATGAAGAAAACGCTTCGGTATCATTTACCGCTACGGGTAATAACTTCGAATTGGCTATTGCCGTTGCCGTAGGTGTATTTGGAATAAACTCAGGCCAGGCTTTTGCCGGAGTGACTGGCCCTCTTATTGAAGTTCCTGCATTGATCTTGCTGGTAAATCTCGCCTTCTGGTTTAGGAGGCGATTATATAGTACAAAGACTGCTTAGTTGATGAAGAACAAGTTTGATGTAATTGTTATTGGCGGAGGACAAAGTGGTCTTGCTATGGGCTATTATCTCAGGCGCTCAGGACTATCTTATATTATTCTTGATAATCAGCATGAATCAGGCGGAGCCTGGCTGCATGCATGGAAGTCTCTTCGACTGTTTTCTCCTGCTCAATGGAGTTCGTTACCGGGTATGATCATGACCGGAGGAAGTGATTATTATCCAACGCGGGATGTAACGATCGAATATTTGAAGTTCTATGAGACGAAATATAGTCTTCCTGTAAAAAGACCAGTCGATGTCTTTAATGTCTATAAACATGAAGACGGATTTACGCTTGAGACATCGGAAGGCTCATTCTTTTCGAAAACAGTTGTGAGTGCAACAGGGTCGTTCTCTAATCCCTATATCCCGGATATTTCTGGTATAAACATATTTAAAGGTCAGGTACTGCACTCCAATCAATATCAAACTCCTGAAACATTTACAGGCAAGCGTGTAGCAATTGTTGGTGAGGGTAACTCGGGTGCGCAGATATTAGCGGAAGTATCAAGAGTAACAGGGACATTATGGATTACACAGAAGGAACCAAGATTTCTTCCGGATCATATTGACGGGCGTTTTCTATTTGATGCTGCTACCCAAATGTATGAAGCTCAGAAAAACGGTAAAGCCTATAAGCCTCCTTCACTAGGCGACATTGTAATGGTAGAATCCGTAAAGGAAGCAAGAAGCAGAAGAGTATATAAAAGCCTGAGGCCATTTGATTCGTTCACTGAAGATTCACTTGTTTGGTCTGATGGTCATGAAGAGAAAATTGATACTATAATTTTCTGTACAGGATTCAAGCCCTCACTTAAACACCTTGCTTCACTGGGTATAATAAATGATGATGGAAAAGCAGATACCGATGGTACAAAGTCGAAACAAGTTGATGGCCTCTGGTTAGTAGGATATGGTAATTGGACTGGTTTTGCTTCCGCTACGTTAATTGGTGTAGGGCGTTCTGCCAGGGCAACTGTAGAGCAGATAAGCGAATACATCGGCTCTGAAAAATGAATCATAACGATCTTTAAATTCTGAAAGAAAAAAGATTAGAACTGGCTATCCTACGGTCTGCAAACTAAAGCAACAGATATACTTTGTTGCTTTAGTTATATACACCGCAAGGGTTAGTTACTATATATTTCACTTCTCACCTTGGAAATCAAACACCACGTCTTGATTTATACAAAGTCGGCAACCCTTCCTCCCACTTTTAGAATCACGAATCGTTCATAAAAAACTGTCAAAAGAAAACCAAGAGATACTGTTTCGCAAAGCTCAGAATCAGATCTCAGATTTTGACAAGACCATATGCGCTTATCCATCGCTTTCTTATCTCCTCTGTTACGTTGTTATATTCAACATCAATGCCTTTTGAGCTTGGATCAACCGGCGTACGCAGCGGGCGTTTACCTTTTTCTGTATTGACAAGACGAAGCGCTGCATCAGCAATAAGTTGAGGATCAGGGGCCGCTTCTGTGAAGAGCTTTGTAAAAACTTCCTGCATATGCTGCTGGATTTCCGCCAGCTTGGCTCCATATTCTTCATGTATACCGGCACGGTCGGCATTTACGTGTGCCTTACTTATAATCTCTGTCATAAAACCTCCCGGCTCAATCAGAACGGATTCTACTCCCTGCCCCATCAACTCTGTATGAGATCCTTCGATGAACCCTTCCAATGCAAATTTACTCGCGTTATAGGCGGCTTGTAATGGAAGTGAAATTCTTCCAACCTGGCTGGAGACTGTAACGATCAGACCATCTTTCGCAGCACGCATAAGCGGCAGAACCTCATTATTTACGCGAAGTACTCCCCATACGTTCACATCAAACAGCTTTTGTATTTGCGGCAAAGTATATCCTTCCAGTACTCCACCCCCATATATACCAGCGTTGTTGATCAGAACATCAATCTTTCCATGCTTCGCGTATACTGCTTTCACCGCATTTTTAACAGAAGCATCATCCGTCACATCCAAATCAACAACTTCAGTATTCGGCAATGCACCCAGCGCTTCTGCGAATTGAGCATTCTTACTCTTTACATTGCGCATGGTAGCAATTACCATGTGGCCTTCTTTGGCAAAAGTGCGTACCATCAAAGCACCGAAGCCGGTACTGGAACCTGTAATCAAAATTACTTTTTTCATATTTATATAGTGTTTGTTCTTCATTATTGAACCGTGCTGAAATATCAAATACTAACTGATTAAATGTAATTCGTATATATACCTGACATCGCCCCCATATCTCAATTGTTTCTTCCTGCTCCACTCCTATAGTGTCGCAGTTTCGTTGCTGCGAAAAACAACAGACTGCCTGCATCAATGATGGCAATCATTGCGAACATTCTGAAACAAAATCATAAGGTAAAATCAAGCAACCGCTTTGTCGGAATAGACAAAGCGATAATCTACATCGTATATTACTTCACAACGGAAGCTTATAGGATGATCTTTCTATATTACAAATCTCACTAATCAATATGTTAATACGTTAGCGAAGGCACTTCACTTATATTTTTTAATATTTCATTGCAAAGCTATAACCAATATACTTTCCTTTGTATAGTCCTTTCCCAAAGGAAAGTGAAATAACCTTAATGAAGCGGTATGGTTAAAAAAGTAACAGATTGTCTTGGTACAGTTAAACCCGTACGAGATGCACTTGATGTGATCAATGGCAAATGGAAATTGTCCATTATTATTTCTGTCGCCATGGGCAATGAAAGATTTACCGACATACAGGAGAGCATTCCTGGAATTACACCCAAGGTTTTGACGAAGGAACTGAAAGAGCTTGAGGAACATCAACTGCTAAAGAGAACGATCATAGACGACTATCCGGTTCGGATCAGTTATAAAATGGAACCTTATGCTGACACGTTGTTCCCCATCATTAATGCTTTGAAAATTTGGGGGCTAAATCATCGTAAGAAAATTTTCGACAAAGGCTACGTTCCCGCCGGAAAGATTGATATACCAGCCTGCTAAGGTATAATTCTATTACCTTCTCTATACTTAACAGTAAATTAAATGGCCTGAAGTTATAAAGACTTCAGGCTTTTTTGTTTAAGTGCCCCGCCAGTTCTCTGTACATAAAGACTTATATATACTATCAGAATATTACTTGATACACGGTCGCACCATGTATGCTTGCCGGAATGCGCAAGACCGCATTCATTATTACCTGATTAAGAAGCCAAAAATTTATTATTGAGATCAAACAAATCCGTAAGTGAACTGGCATTCTCATTGGGCTTTGAATATCCTCAATATTTCTCCAGGCTATTCAAGTCAAAACTGGTATGACGCCATTTGAGTTTCGAAATATATGAACTAAACGATGATCGATATTCTAAGTAGAGACGGATCATTTGAGAGTAATCGATGGAGGAACCGGAATTAATGTAAACCCAATCAGCATGATGAGCAGCATGGTGCCAACAGGTACTTCACTGATACCCGGAAAAAATTCACTATCCTGAAAGTAAAACATAATCGCCCCTATAAGCATTCCGATAATAATCATTGGATGAAGGCGAATAAGTCTTCGTTTAAAAAAATCACCAAGTGTCATTTTATTCCATCGGTCATCATAGGCATAGCCAATTACAAAGCCTGATAAAACAAAAAAGAAATCCACCGCCAGGTAGCCATGATTAATTAATTGTTGGGTGTGATCACCTCCCGAAAAGGTTTCAAGAATATGAAACATAACAACCATTATGGCCGCTATACCACGTAAACCATCAAGAATCTCATAGTGATTTTGGTATCCTTAAATGTAGAAAAGCTTTGGGTCATGGTTTGGCAATAAAACCCAATATAGTATATAGGTTACACTTCACCTCTACTTCTTCAGTAATAAAATAGATTACCTCCTCCTACATTTTTAGGCATTCAATAGCCAATACATATTTACCATCGCTACCGGCACTCAAGCGACATCATCACTAACCCAAGCGCTATACGCCATTTACTCCGTAAAAATACGGTCACCATTTTAAGCAATTATTGTTGTCCGCTTCCGTGTCAAACCTGACGCTAATACTTCTATAGTCTCGCTTTCTTTGCAGATTTATAAGGAATACATATAATTTATATACCCGACCACATGCGAAAACTCTACTCCATCACTTTATCATCCATCTATAGTCATAGAGGATTTACGTACCGACAACTTGTTTTACTTCTCGGTATAATCACTGCCTCCTGTAATACATTGCACGCCCAGGAAAGCGACTCTTCGGTGTATAATATGAGCCTGGAGGAAATAATGAACATTAAAATTATTTCTGCATCCAAAAAAGCAGAGAATTTATTCGAAGCTCCCTTGTCCGCTTCTGTGTTGACTAAAGAAGAAATAGTCCATGCGGGTGCCACCACTATAATGGAGGCACTGCGATTGGTTCCGGGTGTTATTGTACGCGAGCAATCCAATGGTAATTATGATATACATATTCGTGGATTGGATAATATACCACCTAACACCATGATCCTCTCCTCTACCAACACTACAACACTGGTAATGATCAACAACAGGCCGGTATATAATTACCTGCAAGGTGGCACATTCTGGGAATCACTACCGATCGATCTGAATGATGTAGAAAAAATAGAAGTGATCCGCGGCCCTTCCTCTACACTCTATGGGCCGAATGCTGTATCCGGTGTTATCAATATTATTACCGCGAATGTTACCGATGATGGTTTACACATTCATGCTAACGCACAATATGGAATCAAGAATACGGGTATCACCAACGCTACGGCCGGTTACCGTTTTAACAACAAGATGAATGTTCAGTTCTCCGGTAATTATCAAACCAGGGGACGCGATCCTTACTATATAAATTACAGTACTAACCAGTGGGTAAACTCAGCCGATGCGCTTCCCTTTACTAATACACAGGAGCGATATCCGCATCCTGACAAGTCCATGATCAAGCATGGTCTTAATTCTTACCTGCAGTACACTCCTAACGATAATGTTGATCTTAATCTTACCGCAGGATTACAAAACTCGGAAGTACAGAACATCATGTTTGATAACCTCTATACAAACATGAATACTACCATCACCAATTCAAAATATATAGATCTGCGCGCCAGAACCTATAAACTCAACACACAACTTTCGTATGCACATGCAGCGCAGAACCCGGTGGCAGGTATGGAAGGTTCCAAGTGTAGATATAATGTAATAGACGCTACATCAGAATATGAATTTACTGTACAGTCATTATCCATCAAGCCTGGAGTGACCTATCGCAGTGCCGTCTATGATGATCGCATGTACTGGTCTAACGGCAATGGTGCATTGAACGGACGCAGGCAAATGGAGACATTTGGCGGAAGCGTGCGCCTCGAGTATAAAATGCTACAGGAAAAACTGAGACTTACCGGTGGCGCACGCACCGACAGGTTTACGCATCCCGATCGCTGGTTCCTGTCATACCAGGCTGCTGCCAGCTACCAGTTAACAGAGAAGCACTTATTGCGCGCAGTATACTCCAAGGCATATCGTTCGCCCTTTATCTTTGATACATATTTAAACTATACTTTAACGGCACCTATTGGTCAGAATCTATACTCTACCGTTAATACTTCCGGCAATAAAAATCTGGACTTATTGAACTCCACAATGTTTGAAGTAGGGTATCGCGCCATGCTGAAAAGCAATATATCGCTGGATGTTGAAGCATACTCTACGCGTACCGAAAATTATGCTTCGTTAATTCAGGGACAAACACAATCCACACCGCAGAATTATCCTATAGTTGCCAGCACATCACTACATATCATGAACCTGCCACTATCTGTTCAACAAACCGGGGCAACAGTATCGTTAAACGCCATCTTTGACAAAGTACAGCTAAAGCCTTTTGTTACATTACAAAAAACAACACTTCACGATTACTCGCCTTACTTCAACACCGCTGATGCCTCACCTTCTTCTTCCAACAATAACGATCCTGCAACCAATAATATAAATTCCGGTAAAGGCACCAGCATAGATCACAAGTTCACACCTAAAGCTTATGGGGGTGCTTATGCGAATTACCACATCAGCAGCAAGTTCAATATGAACGCCAATATATATTGGTTCACGAAGCAGACATTCTATCAGCGGGATAACCTCGTATACCAGGATGGTGTGCGAGGTGTGGAACACGTTAAAAGCAAACTGCTGCTGCAAGCAAAACTTTCATACACGCCTGTAAAATCCGTAACTGTATTTGTGAATGGGCGAAACCTGCTCGCGAAGAAAAGCCGCGAATACTACAGCGGCGATGTAACTTTTATGATGCTGCTGGGAGGTATTAACTTCTCACTATAATCTCTTCGACCAACCTATATATACCTCAGCAGGAACCCTTCCTTGCTGAGGTATATTTTTTATAGCGCCTTCAAAATAAAATCAGGAATCATCTCATTGGGAGGAGTGGTTTTACCGTATAGGCATGCGTTGTAGTTTCCCCCGGTAAAAATAGTGATCATATTCAATCTATATCCACACATCCCTCCTTCTCGCCTCAGACAAAAAAATTCGACCAACTATTTGTCCCACAAAAATAAAACATATAAATTAGATTCATCTTTGTAGGAGTAATACACGCATATACTTATGAAAGGCACGTATTTAGGTGAACTGGAAGAACTTATACTATTAACGGTTGGCATTCTCTACCCGGATGCCTATACCGTGGCAGTAATGGATGAGATTGAAAAACAAACGGGCAGAAGTCTCAACATCAGCGCGGTACACACTGTTTTGACGCGACTGGAGGACAAAGGTTTTTTAAAATCAAAGATGAGTGATCCTACCGATGAACGAGGCGGGCGCAGAAAGAGAATATTTTTATTAACCGCTGCAGGTAAACGTTCGCTGGAAGAATCGAACGAACTGCGAAACCAGCTATTCAACCAGATCCCCAAGGTTGCATTCCAGTTTAAACTGTCGTGAGAAAATAATCCTTCATCATCACCGGTATATATATGAAACAATCTCCTCCCCGATGGGCCGACCGTTTCTTAAAATGGTATTGCCGTTATGATATGCTGGAAGAAATCCAGGGAGATGTGTATGAGCTATACCACCGCACAGTACAGCAAAGTAAGCTCAAAGCCGATATTCTTTTTGTATGGAATGTATTGCGCTTCTTTCGCTGGCGAAATATATATAAACGAAATCCTCAACACCTATCTCCTATATCTGCTGCTATGATAAAAAATATGCTGATTATCGCTGTGCGTAATTTCTTCCGCCAGCCAGTTCATTCCATGTTCAATGTTATCGGCTTGTCGGTAAGTTTTGCCGGGGCGTTCCTCGTTCTGCTATGGGTATCGTTCGAGTTTTCGTTTGACACCTTTCATAATGAAACCGATCAACTCTTCCAGGTAGTAACGCACGTGGATGCAGATGGAAATATACAGTCATACGATGCAGCTTCCGTATCGATGGATGTTTCTTCTGTTCCCGAAATAAACATGATGGTTTCTGCTTCCACCGGATCACGCTGGCCGCATGTACTTTGTTTCAGACCGGATGAGAATAATAAAGAGTGTGTATATATCAACGGTATATATGCCAATGAAAACCTGTTCTCTGTTTTTAATTTCTCCATCGTTCAGGGCGATCAACATCCGCTCAAGCGACCAGACCAGATCGCTGTTTCTGAAAAGATGGCTTCACTCCTCTTCAACACAAACAATGTTGTAGGAAAAACACTAAAGGTAGATGGCACACATGAGGTGACGATCACTTCTGTTTTTAAAGATGTACCGGCTAATTCGTCTTTACAATTCGACTTTGTTATGCCGTATGCCATACTACAAAAGTTATGGGGAACAACACCGGAAGGATTTGCCGAAAACTTTTTCAATGTATATATCAAAAC
>NZ_DATCSD010000176.1:0-14407 GCF_036568665.1 Ohtaekwangia sp.
TTCGCGGACTTATAGAGCACAAGTTGGTTTGAGAAGTTGTATACCTCCAGAAATCTCCGCTGGATGAACAGGTCTATGTCACTGTCATCGATCAACATCGTTTTATCAACTAATCTTGCCATAACATTTTTACAATGTGCATAATTAAACTTACTAAAAAGTAACCGAAGGAGGAAAAAATTACTTACCAACTCTCAAAATTAATTTTCATACGCATAAAAAATGTATTAAACTTGAAACTCAAAACCTAAGCTTCACATATGAAATTTAATCGATTAGTTTACTTCTGTTTATGCGTTGTGCTGGCCGCTGGGTTAGCTTCCTGCGGATCTTCTTCCAGTGATAAAGACAAGAATGCTGCTGATTTTCAGGCAGCTGAGGACAGCCTTAAACAGCAAATAGAAGAAGTAGTTTATAATATACCTTCCCCTTCTGAAATCCCTTATCTGTTGCAGGCGACCGGCGCAGAATTTAACGAGAGCCTGGTAAATTCACGTACTAAAATTGATCAGTATGCTTCCCGCACAGATAAAGCTGCGCTGAACCTGGGGGTTTATGCTGCTGATATCGGCTACCTCACCTCGTATGATAAAACACAAGAAGCGATTGATTATCTGAACTCTTGCAAAACACTGGCTGATAACCTCGGTGTGATCGGTTCATTTGATACAGAGATCCTTCAGAAGTTCGAGTCAAATATCGGTAACAAAGATTCATTGACTCACCTGCTTGACAGAACTATCAAGAAGACAGAGACTTTCCTGAAAGACGACAGCCGTAACAAGCTTTCATCTTTAGTAGTAGCGGGTAGCTTTATTGAAGGTCTGTATATCTCTACAGGTCTTATCAAAACATATCCTAAAAACCTGTTGCCTGAAGATAACCGTATACAAGTGTTAACACCACTGATGCGCATCGTATTGCAACAGAAAAAATCAGTAAGCGAACTGTTGAAAATGTTGCAGACGGTTGAACAGACGGAGCCTGTGGCAACAATGGTAGCTGACCTGACTACACTTGACAAAGCGTATGCAGCGTTGAACATTGAAGAGCAGATCAAGAATAACCGTGGCGACCTCGTGTTGTCTGACAAGAACCTCGAAGAAGTTACCAAGGTTGTTGAAAAACTCCGTAAAGGCATTACAGACTAATTGCCGTACATGGAATAAAGTATAAAAAGGGACTGGTTGATACCAGTCCTTTTTCTTTTCATCCCTCATCTTTCACTATATTTAGATTCATGTAATTCAGCATTATGAGTGAACCTCTGCTCAAAGCTATTCTGCGCTTGTTCGCGATAGTTGCCAAAGAAGATAAAGTTACCCACCAGGAGCGTGAACAGATCAAAACCTTTTTGCAAGATCATTTGAGCCGCTCGGCCGTAGAGTCGTATGTAGCGATGTTTGATGAATATGTAGCGACCCTGCCCACGCAGCCAACGGAGCTCAGTGCAGAGTTGCAACGGATAGAAAAGTTGTGTGCCGAGATTAACCACGAGCTTACACAGAAACAAAAAGTAGTAATCCTCCTCGAACTGTTATCCATTGTGCAGGCCGATGATCAGATCACTCCCCGCGAAGAAGAACTGGTCAATGCTGTAGGCGCCAATTTCAAAGTATCGCCTGCGGAGATCGAAGCCATTCGCATCTTTGTATTGGGTAAGAAAGCAGAGCAACTCGATCACGATCATATACTGGTAATAGACACTGCACCCGAAGGCTCGCTGAAGAAAGCGCATCACCTGCAGCGAAAAGAACTGGACGGATTTATAGCGATAGTCTATATCGAGCAGGTTGAAATATACTTTATCAAATACCTGGGCCACACAGATGTATACCTCAATGGCGTGCCGGTAAAGAGCGGCAAGATCAACGTACTGGCTGTGGGCAGCATGCTGCGTTGGGAAAAAGATGATCCGGTATATTATGGTGATCTGTTGAATCGCTTCAAAAAGTTTGGTGACTTCCCCCGTCTTTCGTTCGAAGGGAAAGGCATCAGCTTCAAATTCAAGAATGGAAGATTGGGCTTGCGCGATGTAGCACTGGCGGAAGAATCCGGTAACCTCATTGCGTTAATGGGTGCGAGTGGTGCCGGTAAATCTACGTTGCTGCACGTGTTGAATGGTTCAGAAAAACCTTCGCAGGGACAGGTACTCATCAATGGTATAGATATACACAATAATCCGAAAGCCATTGAGGGTGTGATCGGTTTTGTGCCGCAGGACGATCTGCTGATTGAAGACCTGACGGTATATGAAAATCTATACTATGCGGCCAAGTTATGCTTCAGCAATAAAGCAGAAGATGAGATTAATAAGCTGGTGCTGAAAGTACTGGAAGATCTTGGCCTGGAAGAAACAAAAGATTTGAAAGTTGGCTCGCCTCTTCGTAAAACGATTAGCGGTGGCCAGCGCAAACGACTGAATATAGGGCTGGAGTTATTGCGTGAACCGGCCGTGCTATTCTGCGATGAACCCACCAGTGGTTTATCATCACGCGATTCTGAAAATATCATTGACCTGCTGAAAGAGCTTTCGCTCAAGGGCAAGCTTGTGTTTGCTGTTATTCACCAGCCATCGTCCGATATCTTTAAGATGTTCGATAAATTGCTGATCCTGGATAGCGGTGGCTACCAGATATACTATGGCAACCCGGTTGATGCGGTGGTATATTTCAAACGCAGCATTAACCTGGTGAACAGTGAAGAAGGAGAGTGCCACGAATGCGGCAATGTAAATCCCGAGCAGATCTTCAACATCATTGAAACCAAAGTGATTAACGAATATGGTCATTTTACCAATGAGCGGAAGATCACAGCCGAACAATGGAATACGATCTATAAGCAGAACTATAAAGCATTTTCGGTGGAGACTTCACGTGAAGTGCCGCACTCTACGTTGCGTATACCCACCCGGTTGAAGCAGGCGCATTTGTTCTCGCTGCGCGATATACAGGCGAAAATTCACAACCGCCAGTATATGATCATCAACCTGCTGGAGGCTCCGGTACTGGCATTTATACTGGCGTTTATCGTTCGGTATTTTAATGTAGACGATTCTGCCATTACCGGGTATGTATTTGGTAAGAACCTGAATATACCGGCCTACCTGTTTATGAGCGTTATTGTAGCGCTATTCATGGGGCTCACGGTAAGCGCGGAAGAAATTATCCGCGACCGAAAGATACTGAAGCGCGAAGCTTTTCTGCACCTGAGCCGGAGCAGCTATATATTCTCCAAGATATCGATACTCTTTATCCTGTCGGCTATACAGACTTTTACGTTTGTACTGGTAGGTAATTATATACTGGAGATCAAGGGGATGTTGTTTAATCACTGGTTCATTCTCTTTACTACATCGTGCTTTGCCAATTTGCTCGGACTGAATATATCTTCCGGTTTTAACTCGGCTGTAACGATCTATATATTGATTCCGCTGCTGCTTATACCACAACTTATTCTGAGTGGTGTAGTGGTAAAGTTCGATAAGCTGAACCCTTCTATCGGCAACACGGCAACGGTACCGCTGGTGGGCGACCTGATGGCATCACGCTGGGCATTCGAAGCAGCCATGGTATCGCAGTTTCGCGATAATAGTTTTGAGCGGGAGTTTTATGCCTACGACAAAGCCATGCACAGTGCCGACTACAAGAAGGTATATTTCGTTCCGGAAGTTGAGAGCCGACTTCAGTTTACGCTGAATAATTACCAGTCGACCGACCCGCAGATTCGTGAGAAAGTAGTGAACAACCTGGCGTTGATCAAAAAAGAAATCGCACGCGAAGCAAAAGAAACCGGAAAGACATTGGCTCGCATCGATGACCTGACGCTGGCTAAATTTGACTCTGCTGTTTACAATGAAACATCCACTTACCTGGAGAATCTGAAGCATTATTATGTGAACCGCTATAATATAGCAGACCAGAAACGCGAGAAGAAAATATTTGGTCTGACCAACACCCCGGAGAAAGAAGCGGCCTTTAGTATATATCGCGAAACATATCACAACGATGCTATAACCGAACTGGTAAAGAATCTGTCGGAAACGCATCGCATCATTGAGCAGGATGGCAAGCTGATCCAGAAGATATACCCGATCTATAAAGATCCGGATCCAGACCACGCAATTGATTTCAATGCGCAGTTCTACATGCCGCGAAAACATTTTCTGAATCAGAACATCGATACATTTTATTTCAACACGGGAGTGATCTGGTCGATGTGTCTCACGCTGGCACTTACACTATATTTCGACATCCTGCGCAGGATCATTGACGGCATCGGTAATTTATCGAACCCGCTGGAGCGGAGAAAATAGCGGACGGCTGCTGGAAGTGTAAAGTTGAAAGCGGAAAGTGAAATGCAGTCGCATCGTGCTTTCAGCTTTCCACTTTACGCTTTCAGGTAGTGGCCAGTAGTTAGCAGCTTTTTTTAAACACTTAACGTATAACGAACCCATGTTCTTCATCCTCTCCAAGACAGTAAGTTTCCTGGTATTGCCACTGACTATTGTGGTGATCTTGCTAGTGCTCGCTGTTTTTTTGAAAAATCAGCAATGGAAGAAGCGATTGCTCTATGGGGGTATAATTCTCCTGCTATTTTTCTCCAACGATTTTCTGGCGAATGAAGCCATGCATGCGTGGGAAGTACAAACCGTTGCCTTTAAAGATATGGCTCCGCATAAGTTAGGTATTGTACTCACAGGCTCTACTATACCGGGCTTAGAACCGAATGATCGTGTTTACTTTCAGCGTGGTGCTGATCGTGTAACACACACCGTGCAGCTCTATAAATTAGGGTTGATCGAAAAGATACTCATCAGCGGAGGCAGCGGACGTATACTCGGAGAAGAAGAACCCGAAGCGAATAAATTCAGGAAGGCAATGGTGCTGATGGGGGTGGACTCTACGGATATCATGATCGAGAATGAAACACGCAACACAGCCGAATCTGCACAAGAAGTAGTAAAGATGCTCGACTCGCTGCACTATAAATCCGAAGAATGTCTGCTGATTACTTCGGCTTTTCATATGAGGCGTTCACTAGCCTGCTATAAGAAAGTAGGACTCCATATTCAGCCTTTCTCTACCGACTTCTATGCACATCCCCGCGAATATTATCCGGATGCTTTTATTATCCCTAAAGTAGAAGCGATCAGTATCTGGCATAAATTATTTAAGGAGTGGATCGGCATGATTGCCTATAAGGCTGCGGGGTATATTTAGTATATCTTCAAAGTATCTATATAGTTCAGTAAATAGAGAACAATAAAAAAGCTGCTCCTTTCAGAGCAGCCTTTCAGGTTTAGGTTAATGACGTTCTGTAACGATTAAGGCACTGGCAACGCATTGCCGGAGTAATCATTCGGATTGCATTGTGGTACGCTGGCTCCAAATTTCGCGTTAATCACATCAATGAACTGGTTGGCAAGGTAGCCATTACCGCGTGCATTCGGATGTATACCATCCAGCGAGAAACCACCGAATGGAGGCGATATAGAAGCAGATATAGTAGCTCCTTTTATCTCGGCACCATTTGCTTTCAGTGACAACAAGATAGAATGTATATCTACCAATGCCAAGCGGCTGCTGTTGGTTGAAACCGCACCGGCTATAACACTGTTGAATGCATCAATACGGGTTTGTACTTCTGTTTTTTCAGATGGCAACAATATATACTTGTCGGCCAGAGGAACCGTAACACCATTGATAAGCTGAGGATTGTTTGATACCAGTGTACCAATCACATTGGCAGCAGTAAGAGGAACCAGGTCGGTGGATGTAGTCTGGCGAACTTGTTCGTACGGAATCAGTGCTGTACGTTGTGCGTCAGATATAGCACCGGCTGCTTTCAGCATATCAAACTCATCACCGTAGTCATTCAGTGTTTCATCTACGATAACAATCTTGTTGGAAGTACCGGCAGCAAAAGTAATTTTGCGCGAGTCGGTATCCGTTATTCCTAAATTTGCTTTCAGTGCATCAAGCACAGCATTATATCCTGCAAAACCTGCATTTACGGCAGCCGCTGAAGCAGCATCTAAGGGTATAGGATTATAGGCTACTGTTGAGAAGTAAGGCAGGCTGGTAACGTCTGGTATATTGGCCACAACACCTTTTGCACTGGCGTTCGCTGCGAGCATGGTAGATATAGCATTGTTATAGGCACCGGCAAAAACAGCAGCATCCGTCATCGGCTTCGTAGCATCGTTCTGATCGGCACCGTTGGTAGCATAGCCCAGTACATCATCATTACCCAGCCAGAATATAAAGAAGCTTCCGTTTCCTATAGCAGCAACAGCATCGCCTAACAGAGTAGATGTACCCGGTGTTGAAGCAAAGCGTGCATAGTAAGGATTATAGTATGGATTACCGCTGGAGGGACCACCGAGAAACGGAGTCTGCGCAGTTTGTATCGTTACACCATACGCACTGAAGTTATTGAGCTTGGATTTATCTCCGGTATAAGGAGTAATTGCTTGCCCGGGAACGATCGGTGTAGGTTTAGGACTTGTAGTACCTTTCAAATATAGTCTGCCAAGAATCGTTGTTCCATCCGGAGCCAATCCATAATAACCGGCAGCAGCATTTATATCCGGCTGATTAAAATCTCCGCCACCCACTGATTTGAATTGTTGAGCGATGATCGCGGGGAAAGAAGCATTCTGTCCGTCAGTATAAAGAGCACCGTTCATGAAGCCGGCCGAGAGTGAACTGCCGATCACAACAGTTTTGGTGAAATCAGCTTCACCCGCAGTAACCTGTTTCTCTTCGGGGAAATCGTAAGTGCAGGCTCCTGCCACTACTAAGGCGAGAGAAGCTGCGGTATATCGCGTAAAATTTTTCATACTTGTTTTCTCGTTTAGCTTAGTTCATGAGTTGATCGAAGGTGATGGATACATAGTATATAGCACCCAGCGTAGGACCGCCATAGTTCAATACATAGCGTTTGTTGAACAAGTCTGATCCACCGATCTTGAAGATCGATTTCATCGGCTTCACGCGATAGCTTACCTGCGCATCGAATACACCGACTGCAGGAACTTTACCTATAGCAAAAGTAGATTCCCACGTAAAGGCTTTCTGCCAGCGATAGGCAATGTTGAATCCGATCTTGTCTGTAAGCTTACGGTTACCGAAGGTAATGTTATACTTATGTTCAGGTGTGTTAAACTCTGCGAGATAACCATCGCCCAGTTCTTTGTTCAGTCTGTTCCAGTTATAGTTTGCACCGAAGCGATAACCTTTCGGCAAGCTATAGTCAAGACCGAGCGCAACACCTTGTGCAGTAACGGTTCTGTCAAGATTTGTATATACGGAATATGTATTCTGACGACCGTTCTCATCTTTACCAGGATTTAACATGGTAGAAGCATTGCGAATGTTTTGCTCGGTAGGAGTTGTTGCTGTAAGATCCAACGGACCGGCTGCCTGACGCAGGAAGAGCTGCGTGATGAAATCATTATAGGAATTGAAGTAGTAGGCTACATCTACCAACAGTTTATCGCCTACCAATCCTTTATACCCTACTTCTATCGATTTGATCTTTTCAGGTTTTACAGGATCGGAGCTGGTAACCGGCACCAGTTTGCTTAATGCTTCCGGATCGCCAATGGCAAGACCGGCATTGCTTCCGCTATAGGAACCTTGTCCTGCTTTCTGTGCTACCATCGCTGCATATTGTTGTGCAGAGGCTACGGTATAGGCATTCTGAAATATATTGTATGCTTTTGCATATTGAGGCAGACCACCCAGGAGACGTGCTGATAACACATCGAGATCTATATGCTGACCTTGTGTTGTCGGGTTACGGAAACCACTCTGGAACGCAATGCGGAAATTCTGATTCGGTGTAGGCGATATCACGGCTGACAAGCGCGGGTTAATAAGCCCGTTGAAGTTCTCGTTCTTGTCGTAGCGTAATGAACCGGTAAGTTTTACTTTATCAGACAATACTTTTTTGGAAGCCTGCACATACGCACCAACTTCCTGTATAGTTATATTGTTACCAGCTGTATCGGCAAATATAGTTCCGTTGGAGTTGAGGTCGTACAGGCGATAGCTTGCACCCACCATCACATCCATAAACTTGATCTGGTTCTTGAAATTATACTGTCCTTCGAAATGGTATAGGGCAGTTTTATCATCGAACAACGCGCCATTAGGAATTACATCTTTCTGTGCATTGGCTTTCGCAGCGTTAAACTCGGGAGAGCCGGGAGTATATCTTCCTACATCTGCGGCTGCACGTGCTGCGGCATGTGCCTGCTCTTGCTGTGCTATAGTAGGTGCCGAAGGACTTCCGCCCTGCAAGGCAGCGAGTGTCCCCAGGTATGTACCAGCGTAGGTTCCAAACCAGGTGTTGTCATCTTTCCATGCGCGGTTTACCAATACACCGGTAAGATCTGCTATATAGGAGTCTCCGGAATTTTCCAGTGTAGTATAGGCGCGCAGGAAGAAGTTATCGCCACGCAATTCTACTTTGTGCTGCTGAATGTTGAAGTTCTTCAGCGAGTAACGTTGTGCTCCGGTATATACCGAAGTACCGGATCCGTAATTCAAATTATAGAGTAATTCTACTTTGTCAGTCAATCTATAGTGTAAACCTATATTTGCTTTCAGGTTCTTCGCTCCGTAGTCTACCAGGTATTGTTCTCTGTATGGAGTTCTTGAAACAGTACCGGCCGTAGCGAGGTAAGGTAAATAGTTAGACAAACCAGCCTGCTGCATTTGAGCCTGGAAAGTAGGATCGAGTCCTACCAGACCAACGTTGGTAGCCACTTCATCACCAAACGCATGTACCAGTTCTGAACCAGGGTTGGTAGAAAGACCGGCAGGTTTCTGCGAAGCATTTTTATCCTGCAGGTTCGTGCCATACCAGTCAGTTGCTTTACTATAGGAGAACGCTAATTTAAAAGCGAACTTGTTGTTGAATGCTTTTGCATAGCGTATAGCATATTCCTGCATAGGCTTAGCACTGCCCGGCCCGATCTTCGTTCCATCGGAGTTAAGATCAGAATCGCCAATGTGGTTCATACCAAATTTGGCAAATGCACTAAGGCCCTGATAATCGAACGGACTTTTACTGTTTACCAAAAGTATACCGTTGAATGCATTGGGACCATATAGCGCAGACGCTGCACCGGGTATAAATTCAACACTCTCTACATCTAACTCCGAAGGACCGTTCAGGTTTCCTATAGGGAAGTTCAGTGCAGGAGCCTGTGTATCCATACCATCGGTTAACTGTACGAAGCGTGTGTTACCGGTAGAGTTGAAACCCCGTGCGTTCACGATCTGGAAATTTATGCTACTCGTAGTTACATCCACACCTTTCAGGTTGGCAAGACCTTTATAGTAACTATCAGAAGGAGTGTTTTGCACCTGGAGTATATCCATCTTCTCGATAGATACGGGCGACTGCATGATGCTTTCTTCCACGCGCGAAGCAGAGATTACTACTTCTTGTCCGAGGATTGTTTGCTCTTCGAGCTTTACATCGAGGCCGGATGTGTTGGCATCATTCACCTCGACTTCGAAAGTCTTGTAGCCCACAAATGAAAATGCCAACGTGAGGGGAGGAGAGTCGGTTGATTTCAGGGAGTAATTACCATCGGAATCTGATATAGTTCCAATAACCCGTCCTTTCACGATAATGTTTACTCCGGCAAGTCCTTCTCCCGAACTGGCATCTGTTACCTTTCCGGAGATGGTCGTTTGAGCGAGCGCCACCGCGGAAGACAACAGCACCATCAGCACTGCCGCTAACGAAGCCTTGTAAAAGTTTTTCATAACTACGAATTGGTTTTGGTTTTTGGGGATTAATGAGTTGTCTTTTCGAAGCCCGAAATGGTATGCATACCGAGCTTTCTTATCGAAAAGTACAAAAAATCCGTAAAAAACAAACGTTTGAGGAAGGCTTGTTGCGCTATAAATAGAGAAAATATACCCCGGAAGGATGGGAGGCTACAGAATTAGCAGGATATAAATAAGGTATCAGGGAAACGAGAAAAGTATAGATAAAGGTATATTTTTATTGATCCCTGATACCTTTTGGCAGGTATAAACCTGCAGGAAGATTAATCTTTAGAGGTTTGCAGGTGCTTTACCAACCGGTCGCATAACGCGTTGATCTCGTTGGCAATATACTCGTCACCCGTAGCCGTGAGCGCACTTTGAGCCAGACCTCCTATACAATCTATATAGAAGCGCTTCATTTCTTCCACCGGCATGTCCTTCGTCCACAGATCGATACGAAGCGTATTCTTATGTTTATGATCCCAAAGCGCCACACTCATGGACTTTGTTTCAGAAAGCCCCGGATCAGGCTTATCCGTAGCATCCCACAGAATCTTATCCGGTATATTATTCTGATCCAGCTCTACAGAGAAATTGATAGTTGACTTTTTCATGACCGCAAAATTAGCAAATGTGCCGATGTGTTGACGTATTGATGTGTTGAGGTGAGGTATTTTCTTTGATTATCCGGTGTTTTTTCATCATCAACACTTGAACACTTCAACACCCCAACACGCTAATAGCTCGTCTCATCCAACTTCACTTTTCCTTTAAAAGTCCAGAAGACGAAGGTGGTGTAGGCGGCTACGAGGGGAACTCCGATGGCGGCTACGGTGAGCATGATGCCCAGGGTTTTCTGGGATGATGCGGCGTTATATACTGTGAGACTGTTTTTAGGATCGGGAGTATAGATGATGGTGGGGAATAATTCCAGCGATACAACGGCAAGTGCTACGCTGATCACCACGGCCGATGACAGAAAAGCAAAAAGATATTTTCGCTTGGCGATTTGTCGTGTGATGTTGGCGATCGCCAGGATCATAATTACCGGAAGTATAAACATACTCGGGCTTTCGTGTATCTGATCTACCAGGTGTGGTATATATAGCAGGGTATAGAACGAGGTGATCACAAAACTGATAACAAAGAAGATGGTGGTTCTGCGCACAATGATGGTGAGCTTGGCATACAGGCGGTCTTCTGTTTTCATTACAAGATATATAGCACCGTGCATCATGAATAGCGAGAGCGTTGTGATGCCTACCATGATGGCGTAAGGATTGATGAAATCGGAGAATGTGCCGCGGTATATATGATCTTTGTCAAGCGGTATACCAATGGCTACATTGCCGAGTATAAAGCCGAGCAGGAATGCGAGCAGTCCGCTGGAGAAACAATAGCTGATGTCCCACATCTTCCGCCACCACAGCATCGGCTCCTTGCTTCTGAACTCGATCGATACAGCGCGAAAGATCAGCGCCACGAGAAAGATCATAAAAGGTATATAGAATGCTGACAGGAGTGAAGCATATACTTCGGGGAAGCCGGCAAACAATGCACCGCCACCAATTACCAGCCATACCTCATTACCATCCCACACCGGACCTATAGCATTTAACGCAGTGCGTCTGCTGGCTTCTTTATTAAAGAATAAATGCAGCGCTCCTGCGCCCAGGTCGAAGCCATCAAGAATCGCATAGCCCGTAAAGACTGCACCTATAACCAGGAACCACCACGTAGGATAATCGATGCCGGCAAATGTTTCCATGTATGTGTGGTTTAGTGATATTCGTTATCAGAAGTGTCGATCTTTTTTCGTGAAGCCTCCGGTGTAAAAGATTCGGCCATCTCCATGTGTCGCGGACTATGTTCATCATCGTGATGATCGTATGGCCCATGCGTTATTTTTTTGTTCAGCAGGTATATAAACAACGCGAAGAGCAACAGGTATACAAATGTGAACATGATCAGCGAGAATACAACCTGGTTTGCTGTAACGGCTTCGGAGAGTGCATCGGATGTACGGAGTAATTTATATACCACCCACGGCTGTCGGCCTACTTCAGCAGTATACCAGCCTACCTGGTTGCCGATCTGTGGGAGCAATACCGCCCACACAAAAATCCAGAGCAGCCAGCGCTTCTCAAAAAGTTTGCCGCGCCACCAAAGAAAAGCAGCATATATACTCAGGGCGATCAATGCCATACCAATGGCTACCATGAGGTGGTACGTTTGAAAAACAAAATTTACCGCTCCAGGTCTCTCATCTTCCGGTATACTATTGAGCCCTGGTATAGGAGCATGAAAATCACCATGCACCAGATATGATAAACCTCCGGGTATAGCTATACCGGTAGTGGTTTGTGTTTCTTTATTTACCCAACCGAAGAGATATGCATCGGCTGCCTGGAGGCTATCAAAATGTCCCTCCATTGCAGCAAGCTTGGCAGGTTGATAGTGTGCTACAACATCTGCCGATTTATGACCGGTAAATAATTGTAACAGCGAAGTAACAATGGCTACTGACAGCGCAATTTTAAATGATGCTTTTGATAGCTCTATATATTTACCTTTCAATAAATACCACGCGCTTACGCTGGTAACGAGAAATGCTCCGGCCAGAAATGAACCTCCCCAAACATGCGAGATGCGTTCAACCGTAGATGGATTGAACACCATTGCCCAGAAATCGGTTATCTCTGCACGGGCTTTCATGCCTTCACCTACGATGTGATACCCTGCCGGTGTTTGTTGCCAGGAGTTAGCCACTACAATCCATATAGCAGAGAACATCGATCCCAGCGTAACCATTATCGTAGAGAAGAAATGTACCCGCGGACTAACGCGGTTCCATCCGAAAATAAGTATACCGAGAAATCCGGATTCGAGTGCAAAAGCAAATATACCTTCGGCTGCCAGTGCGCTTCCAAATACATCACCAACATAACGGGAATATACTGCCCAATTGGTGCCGAACTCAAATTCCATTACTATACCGGTGGCTACACCTATACCGAAGATGAGTGCGAAGATCTTTACCCAGAAGCGAGTCATCTGCTGGTATATTTCCAAACCCGTGCGCAGATACATGCCTTCCATAAACACCATTACCAGTCCAAGCCCGATGCTAAGAGGAGGATAGATATAGTGAAAGGCAATAGTAAAAGCGAATTGTATGCGTGAGAGAATTTCTACGTCCATCGGGTTTTAAAGCTACAGTACAACGCTGAAGCCGCCAAAGGAAAAGACGAGAATTAGAGATGAAGATTTAGCATGGCGAATCGGATACGATTGAAATGATGTGATGGATGAACTTAGGCTACGATAATTTTTTCACCGTTACCTTCATTCCCTTGAAAGAGTAATTTACGCCAGGTTTATACATTTTCTTCCTTACGTTATAGGCATACTCCCATTGCTGCAGCGGAGTAAGTGCAAGGAATGCCTCATCCTTCATTTTTTGCTCTTCCTCAAAAGTGGTTTTCTTTACCGTTGCCATACACGAATCTACAAAAAAAGACTAACTAATTCTTTCACTATATAACTGTATAAAGAACTCCATAGAAGATGGATTCTTCAACGCACCGGCATTTACCACTTCCTTCGGATCTTTTCCCATCAGCACTTTCTTTACAGGTGTTTCTGTTTTTTTACCACTGATGGTATAAGGTATGTCAGGCACAGCAATGATCTCATCGGGCACGTGCCTCGGACTATATTCGCTGCGGATGGTTGTGTTGATTTTCTTTTTGATGTCTGCCGTTAATGCAATATTTTCCTGCATCACGACAAATAAGGGCATCCAAAATTCTCCGCCTTCTTTTTCAATGCAGATAATGAGGCTGTCTTTTATTTCCTTTACTTTATCTACAGCGCGGTATATTTCGCTGGTGCCTATGCGTATCCCTCCGCGGTTGAGTGTTGCATCAGAACGGCCGTATATAATTACACCCTGATGTGGCGTGATCTCCGTCCAGTCACCATGACGCCATACACCCGGATACATTTCAAAATAACTTTCCTCGTAACGTTTATAGTCGGGGTCGTTCCAGAAATAGATGGGCATAGAAGGCATTGGTTTGGTGATCACCATTTCGCCCACTTGCCCGGTGATTGCATTTCCATTTTCATCAAATGCCTGCAACGCGCAGCCTAGAGCACGGCATTGAATTTCGCCTGTATATACGGGTAGTGTTGGCATGCCTCCAACAAAAGCGCTGCACACATCAGTGCCTCCACTCATGGAAGTAAGCCATAGGTTGTTCTTTACTTCTTGATATACCCAATCAAACCCTTCCGGTGGCAATGTGCTGCCGGTAGATCCGATAGAACGAAGCGAAGAGAGATTAAAATCTTTTGCCGGATGTATACCGGCTTTCATGTTGGCGAGTATATATCCTGCACTGGTGCCGAAGTGATGGATGCCCACATCCTGTGTGAACTTCCAGAGTATAGTCAGGTCAGGGTAGCCGGGGCTTCCATCGTATAGTACCATCGTTGCGCCCGCAAGCAAACTGCCGTGTATATAGTTCCACATCATCCAGCCCGTGGTGGTATACCAGAAGCAGCGTTCGCCAGGTTTAAAATCATTGTGAAAGGTTCCGTATTTCAGT
>NZ_DATCSD010000177.1:0-8467 GCF_036568665.1 Ohtaekwangia sp.
CGCATGGGTATAGATATACCTCTGCGTTTCATAAGCAGTACTACTTCTTTTACTACGCTAAACATATCAGCATCACCTTCCAGGTGGTTGGCTTCGTAGAAATCGCCTTTATAGTCGCGCTTGGTGCTACGCAGGTGTAAAAAGTTTATTCGATCGCCGAGGCGCTTTACCATGCCCGGCAAATCGTTATCAGCACGTGCACCATACGAGCCCGTGCAGAAGCAAAGTCCATTGGCAGGAGAAGGCACAGCGTTCACTAAATCAGTAGCATCCTTCTCTGTGCTCATGATGCGGGGCAATCCCAATATAGAATAGGGAGGATCATCCGGATGTATAGCCATCTTTACTCCTGCAACTTCTGCTGCCGGTGTTATCTGCTGCAGAAAGAAATACAGGTTCTCTCTCAGTTTCGCAGCGGTAATGCCTTCATATTTTTTCAGTGCTGCCAATATTTCGGGTGCCGTGAACGCTTCATCACTGCCCGGTAGGCCAAGCGTTGCGTTGTGAAAAAGTTTCTGACGTTCCGCCTCGCTCATATCGTCAAAGCGTTTCTTTGCCAATGCAATCTCTTCCGGAGTATAATCTTTCTCTGCTCCTGGTCTTTTCAACAGGAAAAGATCGAACGCTATAAATGCAGCCTTCTCGAAATATAGCGCCTTGCTTCCATCCGTCATGGTATACGATATATCGGTGCGCATCCAATCGAGAATCGGCATAAAGTTATAGGTAACAACCTTCAGTCCGCATTGCCCTACGTTCTTCAAACTCACCTTATAGTTCTCTATATACTTCAGGTAGTTACCACCCTGACGCTTGATGTCTTCGTGTACCGGTAAACTTTCTATCACAGTCCACGTCATGCCGGCCTTCTCGATCATCGCTTTACGCTTCTCGATCTCTTCTACCGTCCACACATCTCCTACCGGTATATGGTGCAAAGCTGTTACCACTCCGGTACATCCTGCCTGCAACAAATCGGCAAGACTTACAGCATCATGCGGACCATACCACCGCATTGTTTGTTCCATCATTTTTAGTGCGCGTTAGTTTTTATAAATCACCCCTTACTTGAAACCACTGGGCTTTGTGAGTTGTGAAATTACTGGTTTTTACCAAGTATATTCAGCTCAACCTCAAACTACCAGCAGTGCTCTTCAACTTATCTTCACCTGCCAGCAGCTTGTAGTCAACCCGCCTGAAGCCTTTCAAAACTTCGTTACCTCGAAAAATACTTTCTTGGGTTTCAGGTTCTGGTCAAACAGCAGCGGATAATTCTTCCTTCCCGGTACCGGGTACGTATCAAGCCATGTGTGTTTGTCCGAGATATTCCAGAACGTAACACCGGTGATAACGTTCTTATATTCCCGCAGCACCCGGAACACCATTTTATAGCGTTCCATCTGTTTGTTCTCCAACTCTGACGTAAAAACATCAGACTCACCCTGCCTCCGCTCGCGAGGAAATTTTTCCGATGGGTAAACCGATACATCCAGTTCGGTTATTTGGATGTTCAGCCCCAGGGAGGAGAATTTATCAAGCGTAGCACGCAGGTCTTTTTCGGAAGGCTCGAAGATAGACCAATGGCCCTGCATACCAACAGCATGCACCGGCACTTTGGCATCTCTCAGCTTTTTCAGCAACGTATATACCCGATCGCGTTTCTCAGGTCTCTCCGTATTATAGTCATTGTAGAAAAGTATAGCATCCGGATCTGCAGCATGTGCGTATTCAAAAGCTTTGATGATGAAATCTTCTCCGCAGATCTTATACCACGGAGTGTTGCGCAGTAATTTTGTCGGATCATCCGCAACGGCTTCGTTTACTACATCCCACGCATAGATCTTGCCTTTATAGCGACTCACTACTGTGGTGATGTGATCCTGCAGACGTTTCAGTAAAACTTCTTTGGAAACGGTATCTCCTTTGGCATCGGTAAATATCCACGAAGGTGTTTGCTGATGCCAGCACAATGCATGACCACGAACTTTCAAACCATGTTGCTGCGCAAAGGCAACGATCTGATCGGCATCAGTCCAATTATAGCGATTCTCTTCCGGATGTATAGGCCCCATCTTCATCGCGTTCTCGGGCGTTATACTGATAAATTGTTTTACAATCAGCTCTGCCTCCGGACCTTTCAATGCCTGTGGTGATACCGCTACTCCTATAGGAAAGTAATCTTTATAGTAGTCTTTCAACCCTTTATCTTGTGCTACACTTAGTTGTGCAGCAATGCTGAGAGTTATGGCGAGTATTATCTTTTTCATATTCGTTAATCGTTAACAGTTATTCGTGAGTTGTAAAAAAGCTTAAAGCACAAAGCTTCCGAGTACGGACAATTTCACTTTCCGCTTTCAACTTTTATCTGTCCGCTTACATTTCGTCTGCGTTAATCTGAGGGAAACAAAAGATTGCTATCGAACTATATAGTTCTCCGGTGGCCCAGATAACTTTCTTTTGTTGCTGCTGTCTCCATTACAATCTTCTGCAATACTACTCGGGCATGGTAGCCCAACCGTTGTAACGTGTGCCTTAAGACTTTTATAATCGCTCACATTACAGCCTGTGCTTCAGCGGAAAATCCCTAAAAGTTTGACTAAAGTGATGACTGATTTAAAAATGCAACCGATTGCAATATATATTCAAAATAATTGTAATTTTTGAAATTATTACAACATATTCACATGCAACCGATTCAATAATTGATTGCCAAAGCTTAGCTTATTGGGCCTGCTTTTATGGTTGGTAATTCTAATTTGCAATCCATAAACCTTTCCTCCCTGTTGAAAAATGAGCGCACAAAAAGAAGTAACGATCTATGATATAGCTGAAGCACTCGACCTCTCCCCTGCCACTGTCAGCCGCGGGCTGAAAGATCACCCCGCTATAAAAAAAGACACGCGGAAACGGATCTTCGACAAGGCCAGGGAGATGGGCTATCAGCAAAATATGTTTGCCAGTAACCTGCGCAGAAGCCGCAGCAATACGATTGGTGTAATAGTGCCGCGACTCAATAGTTATTTTATGTCGGCTGTTATATCGGGGATGGAGAAAGTGGCAAACGCTGCCGGCTATAATCTTATCATCAGTCAATCAACCGAGTCAAAAGAGAAAGAACTCGCGAATATCAAGACACTCTATAATAGTCGTGTGGATGGTCTGCTGGTATCACTTGCTTACGACTCTGAAGATATATCGCACTTTGATCTCTTTCTGAATAAAGGTATACCGCTGATTTTTTTCGATCGTGTATTTGAGCATCCGAAGTGTGCGAGTATCGTGATCGATAATTATAAGGCAGGGTATGAGATTACCAATCACCTGATCAACCAGGGGTCTACACGCATTGCACATATTACTGCGAACATTAAACAAAATGTATATGCCGATCGCCTGAAAGGCTATAAACATGCGCTGGCCGATAACAATATACCTTTTGATGACAGGCTGGTATACTATTGCAACCTGAGCGAACAAGCCGGTGCCGAGGTAACACAACAGATACTCGAAATGCCACAACTGCCGGATGGTATATTCACGGCCAATGATACTACGGCTGTAAGTTGCATCCGCACACTCAAACAGGCCGGTATAAAAATTCCGGAGCAGATTGCTATTGCCGGATTTAACAATGATCCGCTCTCGAAGGTGATCGAACCTAATCTTACTACCATGAACTATCCCGGCCAGGAGATGGGCGAACTCGCTGCCTCTACGCTGATTCGTAAACTGGATAGTAAAGAAGGAAAAAGCCTTAACACCATTGTGCTGCATCACAACCTGATTGTGCGCGAATCTTCGCTACGCAGCAGGCCACTTCTTCCACTCATTGACGCTATACTATGACTACACCTCTGACCATTCCCCGTATACTCCTTGCATTGTTATTATGTGTTAGTCTCACAGCCCGGGGCGAAGATGGATACCGGTTATGGCTGCGTTATGATAAGCTGAACGATGCTGCACTGGCTAAGAAATATAGCAGCACCCTGAAATATATACTGCTCGAAAAAGAATCTCCTACGCTGCTGATTGCCCAAAAGGAATTGAACAATGCCTTGCAGGGATTATTAGGAACTACCATTGGCAACACCCATAGTATACAAGCGGGAACGATCGTTCTTGGAACACCGGCTTCTTCTCCTGTAATTGCATCGCTGGCACCGCGCGATAAATTGGGCGCTGTGGGCAATGAAGGATTTCTTATTTATACCACTACCGTTAAAAGTAAACTCTGCATCGTTATAACCGCTAACCAGGATATAGGTGTACTCTACGGTATATATCACTTCATACGTCTTTTGCAGACGCAGCAAAGTATACAATCACTTTCTATTGCCAGTGCGCCTGCTATACAGCTTCGTATACTGAATCATTGGGATAATCTTGACCGCACGGTGGAGCGCGGTTATGCAGGCTTTTCGCTGTGGGATTGGCATAAATTACCCGGCTATATCGATCCGCGTTATTACGACTATGCGCGTGCCAATGCTTCCATCGGTATAAATGGCACAGTACTTACCAATGTTAATGCCAATGCACAGGTATTAACAGACCTATATTTGAAAAAAGTAGCGGCACTGGCAGATATATTTCGCCCCTATGGCATTAAAGTATACCTCACGGCACGGTTCAGTGCCCCGATAGAAATTGGCGGATTAAAAACAGCCGATCCGCTGGACAAGGATGTAAAAGTCTGGTGGAAAAACAAGATTGATGAAATATATACCTATATCCCTGACTTTGGCGGCTTTTTGGTAAAAGCTAATTCCGAAGGGCAGCCGGGTCCGCAGAACTATAATCGTTCGCATGCCGATGGAGCCAACATGCTGGCCGAGGCGCTGGCACCACACCACGGTATCGTTATGTGGCGAGCGTTTGTTTATAGCAACGAAGTTCCGGAAGATCGCGCCAAGCAAGCCTATAATGAATTTAAACCACTGGATGGTTCCTTCAACAACAATGTATTGGTACAGGTAAAGAATGGTCCGGTTGATTTTCAACCGCGCGAACCGTTCCATCCTTTGTTCGGTGCTATGCCCAAGACTCCGCTTATGCTGGAAGTACAACTTACGCAAGAGTACTTAGGCTTTGCCACGCACCTGGTATATCTCGCTCCGCTGTTTAAAGAATGTATGGATGCTGATACCTATACGCATGGTAAAGGTTCGACTGTATCGCGGGTGATCGATGGTTCGCTGGAGAATCACAAACTTACCGGTATAGCAGGTGTAGCCAATATAGGCAACGATCGTAACTGGACCGGCCATCCTTTTGCACAGGCAAACTGGTATGCTTTGGGAAGATTAGCATGGCTGCCGGCTCTTTCATCTGAAACGATAGCCGAAGAATGGATACGCATGACGTTCTCGAATGATGAAGCGGCTGTGCACGCACTAAAAGAAATGATGCTGCGCTCGCGCGAAACAACGGTACAGTATATGACACCTCTGGGATTGCATCATATCATGGGATGGAATCATCACTATGGCCCGGGACCGTGGATCAAAGATAAACCGCGTGCTGACTGGACTGCTGTATACTATCATCAGGCGGATAGCCTGGGCGTTGGTTTCAATAGAACGGCCCGTGGAAGCAACGCATTGGCACAATATACTCCCGAAGTACAAAAGCTATATGGTTCACCCGATACCTGCCCGGAGGAATACCTCCTCTGGTTTCATCACATACGCTGGGATCATAAACTATCGTCCGGCAGAACACTGTGGGATGAACTATGCTATCATTACTATACCGGAGCTGATTCGGTATACCACATGCAACAACGCTGGAATGCACTGGAAAGTAAAATAGATCGCGACCGGTTTCAGCAGGTAAAAAGCCTGCTGGCTATACAGCACCAGGAAGCTATATGGTGGCGCAATGCGTGCGTGCTATATTTCCAGACATTCTCCAAAAAAGATATACCTGCAGGGTTAGAAAAACCCGATAAGTCGTTACAGTATTACGAAAGCCTGGAATTTCCGTTTGCTCCTGGTATTCGTCCGAAGTGGTAACGCCGTTACATATACTGGTAAGCAATGCCGGTATAAATATGAAAAAAAATCTTACGAAAGTAACTGACCAGGTATTTTACCAGATATAGCCAACACCGATTCAGACGAATCGAAATTTATTACAGGAACGATTATACCTGGAATTTTAGAATAGCTGCGAGTTACGAGTTGCCAGTGGTGTGCGTAGGGGATTTGTGTGTGTACGTGTGTATGTGTGTAAATCCATTGCACAGAGGGGCACAGTGTTATTTTTGAAATATAGTATATATGGAATGACCTGGGTTATAAGCGTTGAGCCGCAAGACACAAGAAGATATACTCTTTCTCGTAACTCGCGGCTCATAACTTATAACTCCACTTCCAGTCGCTTGCAGCGACTATTGATATACTCTCACATAGTCTACTTCCATTCTTTGCGGCCATATACTTTCATCAACACCTTCTTTCCCTCCCCAGTTGCCGCCTACGGCCAGGTTCATGATCAGGTAAAAAGGTTGATCGAAGGGCCAGCCTTTGAAATCATCTTTCGGATCGCGCGGAACAGAGTGATATAATTTATCATCAATCAGAAAATCAATTTTATCTTCTTTCCAGTCGATGGCGTAAATATGAAAACCGTCCTGCGCATCAGGCACAGTAATCTTGCCTTCCTTCTGTGTTTGCTTGATGTGGTTATAGGCTTCGGTATGGATCGTGCCATGGATCACACCGGGATCATACCCAACGTGTTCCATGATATCAATTTCACCACTCGCGGGCCATCCGCCATATTTCCAGTCGGTAGATAGCATCCATATAGCAGGCCATGTTCCTTTACCCTTCGGTAATTTTGCCTTGGCTTCGATGCGTGCATAACGCCAGTCGCCTTTCTTCCTGGTAATGACGCGTGCAGAAGTATAGGGTTTTCCCTCGATCGAATCGCGATGAGCCTCCACGATCAGCATACCATTTTCCACGCGTATATTCTTTGTATCCTTCGTATAGTATTGCAGCTCGTTGTTACCCCAGCCATTGTTGTTGCCCAGGTCGTAATTCCATTTGCTTGTATCCGGCAAGCCGGTATAATCAAACTCATCACTCCATACCAGCTGTGGCCTGGTGTTACAGGAAAACAGTAAAGTCATAAGACTTACTCCTGTTATCAATAGCAAACGCATATAGTTTTGATAGGTTAAGGTTTATATATACTTGCACCGTTATGCAAGAAACTATAAATGGTTATGAATTATTGAAACACCCGCACATAGTCAACAATCATACGCTGCGGAAAGGTTGTATTTGCATCCGGACTGCCAGGCCAGTTACCGCCTACGGCTACGTTGAAGATCAGAAAGAACTTCTGCTGAAATTCACTCAGCTCTGCCGGTGTTGTGTCGATCGTAAAGTATTTTTTGTCATCTACATAGGTTTCGATTGAAGACGATGTCCACACAATAGAGAATACATGGAACTCATCGTTGTATGTACCACTTGGCAATGTGCTGGATAAACCATACTGCGCATGTGTTCCGGCATTGTCCCAGTGCATGGTACTATGTACGGTGTTATCACCACCGGTACCACCTACCAGTTCCATAATATCGATCTCACCACACTTGGGCCATCCTACATCGCCTATATTATTACCAAGCATCCACAGCGCAGGCCATATACCTTTACCTTTTGGCAATACAGCACGAATATCTATCCGGCCATATTTGAAAGACTGCTTGTCTCTGGTAACGATACGCGATGAAGTATAATTACTACCGGAGAAACTTTCTTTCTTCGCAGTAATAATCAAGTAGCCGTCTTTTACCGTTGTGTTTTCCGAGCGATAATATTCCAGTTCATTATTACCCCAGCCACTCGTGCCCGTACCGGTTTCAAATGTCCAGTCGGTAGTGCTGAGAGATGTACCGTTAAATTCATCCTTCCACACGAGCGTCATGCCGCTATAATTATCCGGTGTAGTATAACCTGTTGTCGGTATAACAACATCGTCACCACCCGAAGTTGCGCCTACGGTTACGACTATACTTTTGGTATCGGAGACAAAGTCGCTGCTGGTGGCATGTGCCTGCACCTTCACGGTATAATTACCGGAGGCGGTATAGGTATGCGAAGCTTTTCCATCCGTAACTTTTGTGGGCACTTCTATGGCAACATCGCCAAAGTATATAGTATAAAAATTAGCATTGGTTGCCGATGCCGTAACGGATACCAGTCCAGAACCATTCTGACTCACGGTGACCTGTACCTGTAAATTGGAGGGTAACGTTAATTCCTGACCTGAATCGCCTTCACTGCATCCTATGGTTACTCCCATACTTATAAATACAAACAGCAGCGATGTTCTAAGTTTGTCCATCATGGTATACGTATTAATTGTTTAAAAAACTGTCTCGACCACTAAAGTATATACTTCGTATCGAGACAGTCTATAGTCCTATCTATTATTCCGGTAACAA
>NZ_DATCSD010000178.1:0-9012 GCF_036568665.1 Ohtaekwangia sp.
CAGTACACTGGCCGATATACTTCTTACCAACCTGGTGAACAACGCACTGAAACATAACGTGAGTGGCGGCAATATTTCCATTCGAACAACTTCGCATAGTTTAACCATTGCCAATACAGGCGCAGCTCTCACCACCGATCCACAGCGACTTTTTGAACGCTTCAAAAAACAGAACCAGGCTTCCGGCTCCCTGGGGCTGGGATTGGCCATCGTAAAAAAGATCTGCGATAACTATCACCTCGACATTGAATATGCAGCGAGCGGCACATGGCATACGTTAACCATTACCAAAAAATAACGGGAACCACATCGGGTTCCCGTTTATATATACTCGCAAAAAAGTATTGATATACTATATGCGCTCTACGCCCAGACCGGGTTTATCAGAGCAATACATATAGCCATCTTTCAGTATAAATCCGCCCTTCACCACATCGCGGGCAAGATCAAGGCTTCCATCCAGATCTATATATTTCGTATTGGAGCAGGCATACGCTGCATGCAGGGCTGCCGTGATGCTTACAATACTTTCGTCATTACATCCCCAGAACAAGTCTATATTTTCATGTAAAGCTATATCGGCAATCTTGAGCGCCTGGCTTATACCTCCGCACTTCATCAGCTTGATATTAAAGATGGCTGCAGCCTTCGGAGGTTTTACCAACTCAATGGCATCGGCAGGTGTAATCAGCGATTCATCGGCTGCCAGTACATTGCGCACTTCTTTTGGCAGTCCTTTCATCTCGGCAATATCATGTGCAGGCAGTGGCTGCTCGATCAACTCCAGGTTAAGATCATACGCCCGTCCGTATAGTTCTATCGTTTGGTGCACGGTATATCCCTGGTTGGCATCCACGCGTATAACCACACCGTTGCCAAGCTGCTCACGCAATTTCATCAGGCGTTCTACATCTTCTTCCAGGCTGTGGCCGAGTTTTACCTTGAGTACTTTAAAACCACGCTTGATATAGTCTTGCGCTTCCTTCAATGTTTCCTCTACATTCTTGATACCAATGGTATTGGAAGTAGGTAGCTTCTTTATTTTTTGACCTAGGAATTTCACAAGGGGTATATCCAGGAATTTTGTAAAGGCATCGTGAAGAGCTATATCCAGTGCTGCGCGCGCAGAAGGATTCTCCGGAAATTTCTTCCACACTTCGAAGGTGAGTTGATTAAACTCGCGTATGTCGCGGCCAATGAGAAACTCCAGATTTTTTTCTTCCAGTGCTTCGAGGCATTGATCCAGTGTTTCGCCCACTACATATTCACTGGGATTGCCCGAGCCTATACCGGTCATGCCATTATCCAATGTAATCTCAACAAAGGCGTTGCGCACTTCATCTACTGTTTTAAAAGCAATGGTGTAGGGCTTGGTGTTCCCCAGGTCAACACTCCATACTTTTACATCTTTAATCTTCGTCATGTATATATATAATTATTTTACTTTATGTATACTATATATCAAACCTGTGCCAGGCTTTTCTTGATGAGCGCTTCAAACACCGGCACCAGGCTATCCACGCCATCTTCCAAAGGCAATACGGCTGGTATACCTAACTGTTTTTCATACTCACGGGCGTAGGTGCGGGCTTCTTCTTGCGTCATCTTCGCTGTGTTGATGGTAAGTGCTACGGTAGGTGCACCATATATTTTGATCAATGCAACCTCGTCTTTCGGATCTGCTATATAGGCAGGATAATATTCCATGTCTTTATACTGCTTGCGTGCAGGGTTATGCTGCAATACAACGGCATCGGCATTGGCCGAAACGATCCACTCGGCTCCGGCAGGTCCGCTCGGATTTCGTAATGATGACTGACCTTCTATAAAAATTATATCCGGCTTCGCTTCCTGGTAACACGTTACCACGGCATGTTCCATTTCACCCGAAATAAAATCATTGAGTGTTGAATCGAAAACAAAACCATATTTAGCGCCTTGCATCCAACCGGTTTGCCCGGTATAGATCATCTCGGCTTTATACCCGGCTTTGCGCATAGCCTCTACGAGAAATCGCGTGGTAGTACGTTTGCCCAATGAACAATCCGTTCCGAGCACTGCTATCTTCGGACATTTTACTTCACGGATCTTGCCTGTCCAGAAATGCAGGTCTTTAAATTTTTTCGGTTTGCGCACATCGGTTATCTCCAAACCTTTCTGGCTTGCCAGAGCCGCGAGTTCGGGTATATCTGATACATATTCATGTAAACCATTTACCAGGTTATAGCCGCTCTCCAATGCTTCTTTAAGCATAGCCCGAAGTGAGTCGGGTATAACACCACCTTTGGTAGCGACACCTACCACGCAATGCGTAGCTCTTTGAGGAGACGCGTTGGTGAAGTCGGCAATGGTAGCATATACCGGAATATTTCGTTTGTGACCATCCAGTACTTCGCCTGCATCTTTACCGGGATGCTTGCTGTCTATAATACCAACAATGTTAAAACGATCCGTGCCTCGGATCAGCCCATGCGCAGTTTTAGCGCTACCGGTGTCGAGGAATCCACCGGTAATCACAATTGCATTACTTTTTGCCATATTGAGTTTTGCTTTCTGAAGGGCCGGAATTTCGCGCAATAAAGTGAGTTTTCAAAAGTATTCACCATGAAAGCGAGTGGCTTAAATTTTGAGTAAATTTGGATAAACCAGATGTTTATGAAAGCTGCCAGCATTTTTTTTGGAGCCGTGCTCCTGCTCTGTTGTGGTATAACAAAAGGCCAATCGATCATTGGCAAATGGCAATTGGTAAAACAAACCAGTTGCCTGGAAGAAGAAACTGCCATGAACGATACCGGTGTTGAAGAAGTGATGGACGATATGAAAAGTATGTCGGGTGCAACACCACAGGTATTGCAATTCAAAGACAAGAATATGGCTGAAGAAACCACCAAGATCGTGAGCCGCAGACAAGCCTATAATTCCAAAGCATTCATGTACCGGTTCACAGGCGATGCATTGCATTTTCTCGACAAGAGGTCGCACACCATCCTGGAAAGTTTTACGGTAGAAAAATTCGATGCCGATTCGCTGATTATCTCCAACTCTTCGCGCGCCTGCGAGACAAAAATTTTTGTGCGGATTAAATAGTATCTTTACAAATATGAAAGTAGGAGAAATGAAGAATGAGATACAGAAGTTGGTGGAAACACAAAGCGATCCCACTATACTTCAACGTGTGTATGAAATTCTGGAACAGGCACAACAGGAAGCGGCATGGAAAGAGGTAATGACGGCACGTGCACTGAAGGCTGAGGAGGACATTAAAGCAGGAAGAGTATATACATTGGAAGAAGCCCTAAAAAAATCAAACGAAAATTTGAAGAGTCATAAGTGGAGATAGTCATACTGACCAGGCGATTCAAAGTCTGGACGATAGCTTAATTTTTCTGAACATTACACAAGCCCTTCCTCTCGAAAAAGCTTCTGAAATCAGAGACAGGATATATCAAAAAATCAGACTTCTGAAAACCAATCCAAGGTCTGGCCAAGTGGAATTATTTTATTCAGCACAAAAGAGAATATAGGAGATTGATCGAAGCTCACTATAAAATCATCTATTACATCGAAAACAACATCATTTATATTACCGATATCTTCGATTCCCGTCAGGATCCGAAGAGCATGAAAGGTTAAAGTTTCTTCCGTACCTTTGCGTCCGTTATGGTGGAGACAGTTTCTAAACGCGATATACGCAAGCTGAAGCTTGATGAACTGAAGAGTTTCTTTGTAGAGCATGGCGAAAAACCGTTCCGTGCCCAGCAGGTATATGAGTGGCTCTGGAATAAAGCAGCCAAGAGCTTTGATCAGATGACCAATCTTTCGGTTGGCCTGCGCGATATGCTCAAAGAGCATTTCACCATCAATCACATCAAGGTAGATCACATGCAGCGCAGCGAAGACGGCACTATAAAAAATGCTGTAACGCTATATGACGGCATGGTGGTGGAGTCTGTTCTCATACCTACTGAAAAAAGAATTACCGCCTGTGTCTCTTCACAAGTGGGCTGCAGCCTGGCATGCAAGTTCTGTGCTACGGCTCGTCTCAAACGCCAGCGAAATCTTAGTCCCGATGAGATATACGACCAGGTGGTAGCCATCAAAGAACAGTCAGAACTGTTCTTTGGCAGGCCGCTCACCAACATTGTGTTTATGGGGATGGGCGAACCATTGCTCAACTATAGCAATGTTATATCTGCTATCGAGAAGATTACTTCGCAGAAAGGGTTGAATATGGCCTCGAAGCGCATCACTGTATCTACCGTAGGCGTTACCAAAATGATTATGAAGATGGCTGACGATGGCGTGAAGTTTAACCTCGCGGTATCGCTTCACGCAGCGCTGGATAAAACGCGTTCGTCTATCATGCCTATCAATGATACCAACCCGCTGAGTGAACTGGCCGATTCACTGCGTTACTGGTATACCAAAACAAAAAGAAAAGTTACCTACGAATACGTGGTGTGGAAAGGTATAAACGATACTGAAGAACACGCTAGAGCGTTATTGAAATTTGCCAAGATCATTCCTTCCAAAGTAAATCTCATCGAGTATAACCCGATTGATGACGGAGAGTTTCAACAAGCATCTACCGAAGCGCTCGAAATGTATATGCACCTGCTGGAAAGCAACGGTATTACTACGCGCATCCGCAAGAGCCGTGGTAAGGATATAGATGCTGCTTGTGGGCAGCTGGCGAATAAGAGTTAACCGCTGTTCGTTAACGTTTATCTGTTAATAGTTAACCGTAATCCAATTCCGCAAAGGGAACACGGGGAAGGCACGAAGGTATACAAAGTATAATTCTGTGTTATTCTGCGAAATCTGTGGGAAAAAGAATTTTGCCTTTCCGGATGCGAGGGAAAAATTCATACCACGATTAACGAATAACTATTAACGATTCACTAATAACACTCATAGCTATTTTATCCCGGTGCTGTTGCCCGGGCCATGCTATCTTTGCATATTTCAGTCAAAATTGTGTAACGATGCAGGAAGAACTCATTCAGAATTTACGGGAAGCACTCAAGCTGTCCCCTCAAAATATACCCTTGCGCCTAACGCTGGCCGAAGCGCTGTTGAATAACAACCTGATGCAGGAAGCCGAAGCAGAGTATAAAATTGTATTGGAAGCGGAGCCACAAAATACGCAGGCAAAATCCGGACTGGCCAAGATTTATTTTGCTCAGGAAAAATACTCAACCGCCATTGTTATCCTCGAAGATCTTATTGAACTCAAGCCGCACGATGTAAGCCTGCTGATGTTGCTGAGTCGTTCGTTGTTGCGTAACGATGAGCAGAGTAAAGCGATGGATTATTACAAGCAGGCCCTGCAACTGAACCCTGCGCTGCTGGATGACGAGCTCGATCAATATTTACGCAAACCGGCCACAGCACCTCCGGGAGATATGGAAGAACTGCTGGAGTCCATCGAACAAGAAGTGCGTAACATGGAACGCCCCACAGTAAATTTTGATGATGTGGGCGGCATGCAAAAAGTAAAGGATGAGATCAAGATAAAAATTATACAGCCGCTGCTCCACCCCGAACTATATAAAGCCTACGGTAAAAAAATAGGTGGCGGTATATTACTCTATGGCCCTCCGGGTTGTGGTAAAACTCACCTGGCACGTGCAACGGCCGGGCAGATCAATGCGAGTTTTATATCGGTAGGTATACATGATGTACTCGATATGTGGAGCGGACAAAGTGAGCGTAAGCTGCACGAGATTTTTGAGCTGGCCCGCAGACGCACTCCGTGTGTATTGTTCTTCGATGAGATCGATGCGCTGGGAGCGAGCCGTTCAGACATGCGCCACTCAGCAAACAAAACACTCATCAACCAGTTTCTTACCGAGATGGATGGACTCGATTCTTCCAATGAAGGTGTATTGATACTCGGTGCTACAAACGCACCGTGGCATCTCGATGCTGCTTTCAGAAGACCGGGAAGATTTGATCGCATTATTTTTGTGCAGCCTCCGGATGTAGACGGACGAAACGCGATCCTGAAAATATTACTGAAAGAAAAACCGGTGGATGCTATAGATTATACAGCTCTTGCCAAACAGACACCTGATTTTTCGGGCGCTGATCTTCGCGCGGTTATCGATATAGCCATCGAAGAGAAACTGCGCGAATCGTTTGAGAAAGGTATCCCTCAACCTATCCGCACAAAAGATCTGCAGGCCGCACTAAAACAAATCAAGCCTTCTACCAAAGAGTGGTTTAATACCGCCCGTAACTATGCGTTGTATGCTAATGACTCGGGACTATACGATGAGATTCTGGAATATCTAAAGATCAAGAAATGATTCAGTCACTATTGGAACATGCGCAGCAACTGATAACGCAGCAGCGGTATAAAGATGCAGAGGCGAAGCTGCGTTCTATACTTTCACTGGAACCAAACAATACGCAGGCACTCGCGCTGTTTGCTATCTGTTTGTCAGAACAGGATAAGCAACCGGAGGCGATCAAAGTTATACAGAGTGCTATCAGTCAGGAACCGGATAACGATTACCTGCTATACCTTGCATCGCTTTTTTATTTTAAAGACGATAAGCCGAAGGACTCCGAGAAATTTATCCGTAATGCTATATCCTATAATCCGCACAGTGCCGATTACTTTGGATTACTCGCGGCTATAAAATTGAGTCAGAAAGAATGGGAAGAAGCGTTGAAGTATGCCAACAAAGGTTTAGAGAGTGATCCGGATAATCTGCAATGTCTTAATACCCGGTCTACAGCGCTATACAAACTCGATAAAAAAGAAGAAGCATACTCTACTATACAGGAAGCACTCAATAAAGATCCTGAAAATGAATTAACGCATACCAACCTCGGCTGGAGTTTGCTGGAAAAAGGAGAACAGAAAAAAGCACTGGAGCATTTTCGCGAAGCACTCAAGATCAATCCTAATTATGCGTATGCAAAAGCCGGATTGGTGGAAGGATTAAAAGCGCGTTACTGGTTCTATCGCGTCTTTTTGAAATATGCTTTCTGGATTTCGAACTTTAAAAGCGGTGGCCAGTGGGCTGTTATATTCGGACTATATTTCGGAGTGAGGTTACTGCGTGGTGTTGCTGCCAGCAACGAAACCCTGGGATATATACTATATCCTGTTATATACCTCTACACAGCATTCGCCCTCTCTACCTGGGTAATTACACCGCTCTCCAATTTATTCCTGCGCCTCAATGTATACGGACGCTATGCGCTTACGGATGAAGAGACCACCTCTTCTAATTTCGTAGGTATATCTTTCCTGCTGGGCATTATCGGATTTATAGCATACTTGTTCACCGGCAATTTTCTCTTTGCCATGCTGGGTATTTATGGCGTTGCCATGATGATTCCGCTTTCGTCTATGTATAATCCTGTAGCCAAAAACAAGCAGACTATATTAATGGCCTATACCGGTGCAATGGCATTAGCAGGTGTGGGCGCTATGTACTGGTATGCCAGCACAGGCGAGATAGGAACACTGGCAACTGTATTTTTCTTTGGTATAATAGCTTACCAGTGGATCGCCAACGCACTGATTATGCGATAGCACAAAAAGATAACAGCGATAGTATAGTTACAAATGTAGCTATACTATCGCTGTTTATTGACGCATCAAATTACTTTATTGTTTTTTGCTGGCGTTAAAGAGTTTATCCTTCTCCTCTTTGGTAAGGCTTTCGTAACCGCCATCCGATATTTTATCCAGTATAGCATCGATCTCTGCCTGCGAGATGGAAGGTCCTTTCTGCTTGGCTGCTGCTTTCTTGGAAGCAGTATCTTCGTTTCTGTAAGTCACTTTTACTTTGGGACGAGGCTTGAACAAACCCTTTACCCAATCGATGAGCACAATTACCCATCGACCCCAGTTATTGCCAGCTTGCAGTTGTTTGATATAGATAAAACCGATGAGCGCTCCACCCAGGTGTGCTACATTTCCGCCAGCATTAGATTGAACCGTGCCGAGTATTGAAATAACTATATAGAACGCAGCTATATATTTAATACGCACGGGGCCGAGGAATAACAAAAAGAAAGTATAGTCAGGCAACAGCGTAGCCGTAGCCACCACTATAGCATATACCGCAGCAGAAGCTCCGATCATACCGAGCAGCGGCACACGCTCCATAAAGAAAGGAATAAAGTTATATACCAGCAGGTAAGCCAGACCACCGGCCAGCGCCCCCAGCACATATACCGAAATGAGTTTATCGCTGCCCAAATATTCTACAAACAATTTACCGAACCAGTACAGGAACAGCATATTGAAAAGGATGTGAAATATATCCGACAGATCGTGTACAAACGCATAGGTAATGATCGTCCACGGCTTGTATATAAATGCTTCGAACGGAGCCGGTATAGCTACCTGCAGATGAAGCCACTCGCCAATTTCCGGAAACTGGCTTATTGTTGAGACCACCGTAATAACCGCCATTGCCAAAAACACAATCACGTTGATGATGATCAACTGCACATGTGCATTGTTATACCGGCTAAATGCGTTCTTAAATTCTTCAAACATATACTTCAGTCGCTATAGTTATTATTGGCTGTTGCTAATTCCAGCCGTCTCCTCCCTGCCTGCGCCAGGCAGTGATCAGCAGAAATGCAAATACTACTCCTCCCAGGTGCGCAAAGTGTGCCACTTCGCCACTTCTATCCATAAAAAAGTTTAGTCCTCCCAATAAAAATACCAGATACTTGGCTTTAATCGGTATAGGAGGTATCAACAACATGATCTCCATATTGGGGAACATCATACCAAAGCCCATCAACACACCATATATAGCACCGGACGCTCCCATCATTATACCAAAAGAACCTACTCCAAAGTACCGGTCTACGAGTATATTAAATACACCAGCTCCTATACCTGTTACCATATAGAACATGGTAAAGCGCTTGGTGCCCCAGTATGATTCGAGCATCGGCCCCATAAAGGCAAGGCTTAGCATGTTGAAGAATATATGTGTAAACCCACCATGCACAAACATATAGGTAAAGAGC
>NZ_DATCSD010000179.1:0-4076 GCF_036568665.1 Ohtaekwangia sp.
ACAAGTGCAGCTCCTTTATAGAATAACAAGGTAGCATTGCCTGGTTCTTGCTTTAACCCTTTGTTGATATACTCTAATGCCATGGTATAGGCGCCTTCTTCAAGGCACATAGAACCCGCATAGAGGTAGGGTTGTATCAGCGTTGGCTGTTGTGCTATAACATGATCGAATACAATCAACGCACTGTCTGGATTGCTTTGATAGTAATAGGCTAAACCTAAATAAGCTTCTATCTCCGGACTGGGCTGTTGTGCCAGTATAGCAAGTATATCTTTTTGCGCCTGCTTGTAGTCACCGGCATCCATACATACAGACGCACGCCAGCGCAGCAACTCTGCATTGCCCGGGTTCTGGTCGAGAAACTCGTTGAGGTCGGTAAGCTGTGCTGCATGATCGCCCAGCTCCTGGTTAATATATACTCTCAGTAACTTCGCCTGTGGGTCGGGCACCTTCGCTATATATTGGTTTATATCGCGGAGTGAGTTTTGAAAATCTTTGGCACCGTAATAAGCATACGCACGCTTATATAGTATACGGTAGTCATCTTCACTCTTCAGCTTCGATTTATCAATAATCTTATCGTATAACTTGATCGCCCCGGCAAAGTCTTCACGTGCTACCAATGTATCCGCATAAGTCTCCCATGCCAATGCATCGTTTGCCTGGTTGTTCTGACCTGCTACAAAAAAAGAACTCATCACCAAAAGGATGGTGATGAGTCTGGATATTTTACAACTCATTTGTTACGACTGTTTTCCAAAGCGTTTACGATCCGTCTCATTCAAGTAGATTTTACGTAAACGAATAGATTTAGGTGTCACTTCAACATATTCATCTGACTGAATATATTCCAACGCTTCTTCCAATGAGAATTTCACCGGAGGTGCAATACGCATTTTTTCGTCAGCACCGGAAGCACGCATGTTGGTGAGCTTCTTGGTTTTAGTAACGTTGATCACGAGGTCACCGCTGCGGCTGTGTTCGCCAATTACCTGACCTTCGTATACAGGCTCTCCTGGATCGATAAAGAATTTACCACGATCCTGCAGGTTGTTCAAGCTGTAAGCAATCGCTTCACCTTGTTCCATCACGATCAATGAACCATTGATACGTCCTGGTATTTCACCTTTGTATGGTTGATATTCCTTGAAGCGGTGGGTAACAATCGCCTCACCTGCCGTAACGTTCAGCAAGTAATTACGCAAGCCGATGATACCGCGTGAAGGAATCGTAAACTTCAATATCATACGATCGCCTTTCGGTTCCATGTTTGCCATTTCACCTTTGCGTTGTGATACTGTTTCGATCGCTTTACCGGCATCTGTTTCAGGAAGGTCGATCGTCAATTCTTCAACAGGCTCTGACTTCACGCCATCAACTTCTTTGAAAATTACCTGAGGCTGTCCGATCTGCAATTCGTATCCTTCTCTGCGCATGGTTTCGATCAATACAGACAAGTGAAGTACACCACGTCCGAATACCATGAATGAATCGGCAGAACCAGTATCTCCTACGCGAAGCGCGAGGTTCTTTTCTAATTCTTTGTCAAGTCTTTCCTTAATATGACGTGACGTTACAAATTTACCTTCTTTACCATAGAACGGTGAGTTGTTAATGGTAAAGAGCATGCTCATGGTAGGCTCATCGATCGTGATCGCCTTCATGGCTTCCGGCTTTTCAGGATCCGCTACGGTATCTCCGATTTCAAATCCTTCCAAACCTACCAATGCACATATTTCACCGGCCTTTACTTCTTCTACTTTTTGTTTTTCAAAACCTTCGAATACATACAGGTCTTTGATACGCGACTTCACGATCGCTTTTGTATCACGCTTGATCAACGCGATTGGCTGACCAGTCTTGATCGATCCGCGGTGTACGCGTCCGATTGCCACACGACCTATATAAGAGGAATATTCCAGTGATGTGATCAGCATCTGTGTAGCACCTTCTTCTACTTTCGGAGCAGGTATATATTGGATGATACCATCCAGCAACGGTGTGATGCTATCGGTAGGAGTTTTCCAATCTGTACTCATCCAGCCTTGTTTTGCTGAACCATAGAATGCAGGGAAATCCAATTGATCTTCGTTCGCATCCAACTGGAACATGAGTTCGAATACTTGCTCATGTACTTCGTCAGGCGTACAGTTTTTCTTATCTACTTTATTGATAACCACAATCGGCTTCAGACCGAGTTGTAGTGCTTTCTGCAATACGAAACGGGTTTGAGGCATTGGTCCTTCAAAGGCATCTACCAGCAACAAGCAGCCATCGGCCATGTTGAGTACACGCTCTACTTCGCCACCAAAGTCGCTGTGACCAGGTGTATCGATCACGTTGATCTTGTAGTCCTTGTAACGTACTGATACGTTCTTCGCCAGGATCGTAATACCGCGTTCACGCTCCAGGTCATTGCTGTCCATGATCAGCTCGCCAGGGTTCTCGTGGTCTTTAAAAAGTTTACCGGCCATGAGCAGTTTATCCACCAAAGTGGTTTTACCGTGGTCAACGTGGGCAATAATCGCGATGTTCCTGATCTTATTAACGTCCATAAATCCTCAAATTCCTCGTTTTTCTTGAATTGAGGCGCAAAGATAGTTCTTTTTGCGGCACTCTCTATACCTCGCTCCGAACTGTTTGCTTTTTAACACACGGTTTCTTAAAAATATATTCGTTCACTCCCATCCCGAAAGGTATTTTCCCTTCCGATGAAACATTATTGGGGTCATTTACGATTTGGCTTACTATTATTACTGATATAACTTTTTAAAAAACACAGATGACCAAGCGCGTTAAATTCGATTTCGAGATTTATTTCACGAACGGTGGCGGTATCAAAGGAGAAGATTTCCGGCTGGACATTGCCGGTGATGACATTACCGACAAGGAACTCGCGGATTACCTGGTGAACGATATGCGTTTGCTGATGGTGGGCGAAACCCGTATTCTTAACAAAGAGATCATCACCGAGAAACATAAACGAAAACCGTTTAACGCTATAGCAGAGAAAAGTCTGCTCATCGACCTGAGTCATACTATCGAGAATGGTTTGGTGACCTATAAAGGTTTACCGGCTCCAATCATCTGCGACTATCTGAGTCGTGAAGACTCGAAGAAATTTTATGATGAAGGAACACAATTCCAGATTGGCAAGATTGAAATGGTAACAAACACCGGCACGTATGTAGACTGTCCCTTCCATCGCTTTGAACATGGTAAAGATCTTTCGGAAGTTCCGTTGGAAGCTTTCGCTGATTTAACGGGTATAGTGATTCATATACCTTTCCGGGAAACACTGGCTATTACTGTGGATCATGTACGCAACTATGAAATTCGTAATCGTGCTGTATTGTTACATACAGGCTGGGGTGATGCTCATTGGAACACCGAGAAGTATTATGAGAACCATCCGTTCGTTACCCAAGAAGCAGCCGAATATTTACGCGACTGCCAGGTAAAACTGGTGGGCATCGACTCGCATAATATTGACGACACGCGTGGCAAGAGCCGGCCCACACACACTACATTGTTAGGAGCCGATATACTGATCGTAGAACATCTCTGCAATTTATCGCTCTTACCGGATGATGGATTTACTTTTAGTGCCGTGCCTCCTAAATTTAAAGGCGCTGGTACATTTCCGGTGCGCGCTATGGCGAGATTGAACGCCTAACGCTAACTATATATTCAACTATATTTCAAATCGATTGATCACAATGAAAAAACTGCATTTATTATTTATACTCCTTGTTACATTCTCTGCAGGCACAGCACAGCCCTTTGAAGGAAAGATTGTATACCAGAACAAGTATAAAAGCAAACTGCCCAATGTTACAGACGATCAGTTTACGATGATGATGGGCGATAAGCAGGATTACTTTATAAAAGGTGGCAACCACAAAACAAACACGAACGGCACGTTCTTTCAATGGCAGATATACTTGCAGAAAGACAACAAGCTTTATAACAAGATGGCCAGTTCGGAGTCACTCTTCTGGATCGATGGTGCCGTAAATGCAGATGAAGTAATCAAAGCCGAAGTAAAAAAAGGAGCCGCTGAAATACTGGGATAT
>NZ_DATCSD010000180.1:0-3969 GCF_036568665.1 Ohtaekwangia sp.
ATTATGCGCAGAAAAGTTGAGTTCAAACTTCCCAATGGCGAGATCGCGATTATACCGGAAGCATGGCTTACAAAATATGCAGACCTGTTCTCGTTAAGTGAAACGGATGGCGACAATGAAAAGCCCGTACTGCGCAAACATCACCTAAACCTGGTAAAAGAACTGGAAGAAGGAAACCTGGCGAAAGTACATTTGAGCGAAAAACTTCGCTCGCTTAATTCATTCAGTGGTATAAAGGATTATCCGCTGCCAGTTGGTTTTAAAGGAGAGTTACGTCCTTATCAAAAGGCAGGTTTTAACTGGCTGCGCTTTTTACATGAGTATAAATTAGGCGGATGTCTTGCCGATGATATGGGTCTCGGTAAAACCGTGCAGACTCTTACCATGTTATTGGCAGAAAAAGAGGCTGGCTCCGGTACATCATTGCTGGTTATGCCAACATCACTCATATATAACTGGGAGATGGAGGCAAGTAAATTTACTCCCGACCTTCGCATATTGAATTATACCGGCACGCTTCGGAATAAAGATATAAGTCGTTTTGAAAAATACGATCTCGTTCTTACTTCGTATGGTATAACAAGACTGGATATAGAGCTGTTGCAACAGTTCTATTTCAACTACATTATATTGGATGAATCGCAGGTTATTAAAAACCCGACTTCGAACATATCCAAGGCCGTTCGCGAACTGAAGTCGCGACATAAACTTGCACTTACGGGTACACCTATAGAAAACACCACGCTCGATCTTTGGTCGCAGATGTCATTTATAAATCCAGGTATACTTGGGCCGCAAACATATTTCCGAAACGAGTATCAGAATCCGATCGAGAAGAAAAATGATGAAGCACGCTCACGCAAGCTTCATGCGGTGATCAAACCATTTATACTTCGCAGACATAAATCACAGGTGGCAACGGAGCTTCCGGAAAAGGTAGAGAATATTCAATACTCTACGATGACTCCGGATCAGGAGAAACGCTACGAAGAAGTGAAATCCGTTTATCGCGAAAAAATATTTAACCTGATCGAGACTGAGGGTTTAGGCAACAGCCGCTTCATGATTCTGGAAGGTCTTACCAAACTTCGCCAGTTAGCCAACCATCCGAAGATGATCGAGCAAGGCTATCAGGGTAACTCCGGCAAGCACGAAGATATAACACACATGCTGGAGAATGCTATGGCCGAAGGGCACAAGGTGTTAGTGTTTAGTCAGTTTGTAAAACACCTTGAGCTTGTACGCCAATATCTCAAGGCGAATAAAATTGACTTCGCATACCTCGATGGATCGAGCACCGATCGCAAGGAACAAGTGGATCGCTTCAATAAAGATCAGAACCTGAAAGTTTTTCTTATTTCTATAAAAGCGGGTGGACTTGGCCTTAACCTCACCGAAGCAGACTATGTATTTATACTTGACCCCTGGTGGAACCCGGCTGTAGAAGCGCAGGCGGTAGATCGTGCGCACCGTATAGGGCAGAAGAAAAAAGTATTTACCTATAAATTCATTACCCGAAATACAGTGGAGGAGAAGATCCTGATGCTGCAGCAACGTAAGCTAAAACTTACCACCGAGTTGATAACAACGGAAGAAAGCTTTATGAAACAGCTTTCGAAAGATGATATCATGCAGATGCTGGCGTAAGCAATTATAGCCATATATAGCGGTTCAGTAAATGGCTTACTTCAGCACTAGTTTTCTGAAAATCTCCCAGGTAACAATTCCCAGGCAAACGGAAACATTGAGCGAATGCTTTGTTCCTACCTGTGGAATTTCAATGGCTATATCTCCGAGTGCAATCACCTCGTCACTCACTCCATTCACTTCGTTGCCGAATACAAGGCAATATTTTTCTCCTATAGCAGGAGTAAAATTCTGAAGCGCTATACTCTCGCTGGTTTGCTCAATGATGGTGATCTTGTATCCGTCTGTCTTTAATTGCTTTACTATATCGGCTGGTTCTGAAACGTAATGCCACTCTACTGATTCTGTAGCACCGAGGGCGGTCTTTTGAATTTCGCGATGAGGTGGTGTGCCGGTTATTCCCGTCAGGTAAATTTTCTCGATACGAAAAGCATCGGCTGTGCGGAATGAAGAACCTACATTGTGCAGGCTTCGGATGTTGTCCAATACAATACAAACCGGAATCTTATCAGCTTCGCGAAATTCATCTACAGAAATTCGTCCAAGTTCATCAAGTTTTAATTTCTTCATTTTGAAAAGAGTGATATACTCTGAAAATATAGTGCGGTAAAATTACGTGTGTATTTTATCAAATAATAGTATCTTCGACAACTGTTAGCAATGAGGTTGTGCTAAACCTTGGTTACTATGTATAAATATTGGAAGAAGATTTCTTATCTCGGTATTACTCCCGACCAGGACTTTCGCCTGGAACGCAGAATAATTTTATCAAACCGCTTCGCATTACTCATTGCTGCGGTTACACTCATCTTTCTGGTGGCTTTTCTCTTCCGGCCCAATGCATCTATACTTCCACTGATCGGAATGTTGCTGGTAGCAGGTAGTATCTGGTTCTTCAACTCATTGGAACTTACCGGGCTATCTCGCTTTATAACCTGCCTTATACCGGGTGTTGGATTATTTGTACTTAACATCTCACAAAAATTTGGCGATCCTTCAACTATTGATATACTTCACTATGCCACACCGCGCATGATCATTGTTGGCTCGGCAGCATTGCCCTTCGCCATGTTTACAGCAAGTGAAAAACGCCTTATGGTGGGGGCTGTTTCTCTTATCATTCTGCTGGGGTTTGGCTATAATACAATCCACGAGCTATTAGGTATAGATGTGCAATCGCTGGGCATTAATGATAAATATTATAGTATAGTTTCAGAAGATGTAGTCGTGCTTACCATTATTATACTGGCGGCTTGTGGTTTTCTTTTCAGCATGGGCGATCAGTACGATCGCAAGGCAAAGGGTTTGCTGGACGATGCCCTTCAACAAACTGAGAGCCTGAAGAAAAATGAAGAGAACCTGCGCAAAACATTGAGTGAACTGGAAGAAGCTCGTAAGAAAGATGATTCCCGCAGTTGGGTTGCCAAAGGCGTGGCAGAGCTAGGCACCATACTTCAATCGGCAGACGACACGGAGAATATATATGAAACCTGGCTATCGTCAGTAATAAAATATCTCAAAGTAAATCAGGGCGGTCTTTTCTTGGTGGAGGAGAATGGCGGTAAAGTTGAGCTGCAACTCGCAGCAAGCTATGCTTACGAAAGAAAGAAGTTCTTACAAAAATCCGTTGCTCCTGGCGAAGGGCTCGTAGGGCAAGCCTATATCGAGAAGCATATTATATACCTGAAGAAAGTTCCAAAAGACTACATACACATAACGTCCGGGCTAGGGGATGCGCCACCGCATGTATTGATGGTGCTTCCTGTAAAAACAACGCAGTCGATCGAAGCAGTGTTGGAGATAGCCTCCTTTCATGAACTGGAAGAACATCATCGCGAATTACTGGAAAAACTGGGCGAGTCGCTCGCATCATTTATATCCAACCACAAAATAAACCAGCGCACCAAAAAATTACTGCAACAAGCGCAGACCATGTCGGAAGAACTTCGCTCCAACGAAGAAGAAATGCGACAGAACCTCGAAGAGCTCACCGCTACGCAGGAAGCGCTGGCCCGTAAAGAGAGAGAGTATCAACATCGTATTGCTGAACTTGAAGAAGCACTTTCTGCAGCACGGACAGAAGCAGTGGAACAAGCCTAAAAAAATCAGTTGAGTGTCGGCCATGGACAGTCGACTTTTTTATCTTTGCCGATCATGGCAGAAGCAAAAACCTCAACAGAAACTCCGTTACAGAAACAATACAATGCTATCAAGGCAAAGTATCCGGGCGCACTTTTACTTTTCCGCGTAGGCGATTTTTATGAAACCTTCGGTCAGGATGCTATAGCAGCCAGCAAAGTTCTCGAGATCGTGCTTACGAAA
>NZ_DATCSD010000181.1:0-22950 GCF_036568665.1 Ohtaekwangia sp.
GATCGTGAAGGCTATCGCATTGTATACGATCTGAAGAAAGATGCCATCTCGAACATCGTACTGAATAACCTGTATAAATATACGCAGCTTCAATCCTCGTTTGGTGTAAACAATGTGGCGCTTGTAAAAGGTCGCCCGCTGACACTGAATCTGAAGGATATGATCAAGTACTTCGTGGAGCACCGTCATGATGTGATCGTGCGCAGAACGAAGTTTGAGCTGGCAGAAGCAGAGCGCAGAGCTCACATACTCGAAGGATACCTGATAGCACTCGATCACCTCGATGAAGTGATCAGCCTTATCCGTAATTCAAAAGACCCGGAAGCAGCGAAAGATGGATTGATGTCGCGCTTCGGTTTGTCAGAGATACAGGCAAAAGCCATCCTGGATATGCGACTCCAGCGACTCACAGGTCTGGAGCGCGATAAGATCCAGCAGGAGTACAAAGAAGTGAAAGAACTCATCGACCGGTTGAAAGATATACTTGCGAATGAGCCGCTGCGGATGCAGATCATCAAAGATGAATTGCTCGACATCAGAGAGCGTTATGGTGATGATCGCAGAACTACGGTTGTTCACAACGAAGATGATATTACCGTAGAAGATATGATCCCGAATGAAGAGATGGTGATCACCATTTCTAACCAGGGGTATATCAAACGCACGTCATTGTCAGAATACAGAACGCAGGGCAGAGGTGGCGTTGGTTCGAAAGGTGTAACCACCAAAGATGACGACTTTACCGAGCACTTATTTATAGCGCAGGCGCATAACTACCTGTTGATCTTTACCGATCAGGGTAAAGTATATTGGAAGAAAGCATACGAGATTCCCGAAGGTAACAAAACATCTAAAGGAAGAGCGGTGCAGAACCTGATCAATATAGAGCCGGGCGATGCTGTGCGCGCGATCATCAATGTGAAGAACCTGACAGACGAACAGTATATCAACAATAACTATGTGATACTCTGTACCGAGAAAGGTACGATCAAGAAAACAGCACTCGAAGCATACTCACGTCCGCGCCAGGGAGGTATAAATGCGATCACCATTCACGAAGGCGACAGGCTGTTGAATGCATCGCTTACCAATGGAAACAACCACATTATCATTGCAAAGAGCGAAGGTAAAGCAGTACATTTCCATGAATCGGATGTACGCCCGATGGGACGTATGGCTGCTGGTGTTCGCGGTGTTACATTGGATTCTGAAACCGACAAAGTTATAGGCATGGTTTGCATTACCCGTGAAGATGCTAACTTGTTGGTGGTATCGGAGAATGGTTATGGTAAGCGTTCTTTAACGGATGATTATCGTATTACCAAACGCGGTGGTATGGGTGTAAAGACACTCAACATCACAGACAAAACTGGCAAACTTGTTGCCATCAAGGAAGTGGTTGATGAAGATGAACTGATGATCATCAACCGCTCCGGTATAACGATTCGCATTAAAGTAAGTGAATTACGCGTGATGGGACGTGCAACACAGGGTGTTCGTTTGATCAAGCTGAATGAAGACGACCGAATATCTTCTGTGGAGAAGATTCAGCAGATTGTGGAAGTGAAGAGCGAAGGAGGAGAGGGATTGGATTCTACCACGCGACCAATCGTACAACCTGAAAATTCTATTTCCGAATCGGAAGAAGAAGAGGATATAGAAATAGAAGAAGATATAGATGATACACCGGACAACGATGAGCCGGAAGATGACTCGAACAACCACGATACAGAACAACAATAACCCACAATTAACTAACGAACAATGAAAAAGATAGCAGTTCTATTATTTCTGATCATACCAGGAATGGTGTTGGCGCAGAAAGAAGCAAAACCTAATATCAACAAAGCGATTACGGCTTTGAAGAACGGAAAGTTCGAAGAAGCTAAATCTACTATCGATGCAGCTACTACCTACGAGAAAACCATGACGGATGGTAAGACTTGGTTTTACAGAGCTGTAATTTACGGAGCATTGGATACTACAACGAGCTATACTTCTACTGAGAACCTGGCAGGTATAGCAGCAGAATCGCTGAAGAAAGCAGATGAACTGAGCAATGGTAAATCTTCAGCATACTTCGTTCAGGATAAAGCGGGTAACATGGTATTATATGACCAGGTGATTAACCTGATCGGTAATGCATACCTGGTGAAAGGTGATAAGGCTTTTAGCGCTGAAGATTTTAAAGGTGCATTGAAGCAATTTGAAAAAGGTATAGCATTCAAGGCAAACAAGCCTGATACTACTTTCTATGAATATGCAGGATACGCTGCCTATAACTCAGAAGAAAGACAAAAAGCGATGGATTTCCTTACCAAGTATGCTGACCTGGGTGGAAGAAGAACACAAGCGTTGACCATGCCTGCATTGCTGGCGTATGAAGATCAGAACTTCGAAGCAGCACTTACCAGCGCACAGAAAGTATTGAAGATCCTTCCTAATCATAAAGATCTGAAAGCTGTTGAGTTGAACTCACTCATTCAGTTGAAGCGCTACGATGAAGCAGCAAAAAATCTGGAAGTAGCCGTAAAAGCTAATCCGAACGATGCACAAAGTATATATCTGTTAGGTGTACTGAACACCGAGTTGAAGAAACTGGAAGATGCAAAAGCGAACTTTGAAGCTGCACTGAAAATTCAACCTGATTTCTTTGATGCTCAGTTTAACCTGGCTAACTACTTCCTGATTGAAATTGACAAAACAACACAGGACATCAACGCACTGGGTATATCTTCAGCAAATGCGAAGAAAAAACAAGAGCTTGTTCAGAAGCGCGTAAAGCAAAGCGAAGCTGCTATACCTTACCTGGAGAAAGCCGAAAAAATGAAAGCACCTTCACAAGATGCAGAGATCGAGTTGTTGCATAAACTCAGCCTGCTGTATTACTATATAGCAGATGATAAGAACAACGAGCGTGTAGCGAAGAAATTGAAAGCACTGGGTGTAGAAGACTAAGCTATAGGAAGCAATATTATTTGGAAAGGGGCGCAAGCCCCTTTCTTTTTTATCACACACCAGGATTGTTGTCGGTTTAATTTTCCACTATATTTCTAGGAAGTAAAAAACCAACAACCATCCTATGTCTGAAACTGTAATCACGAAAGAACAACGGAGAACACTCTGGTTTGTTATTTCCGCTTCCTCTGTCGGCACACTTATCGAATGGTATGATTTCTATATCTTCGGAAGTTTAGCTACCATTTTATCCGACCAGTTTTTTCCCAAGAGTAATCCTACCGCAGCATTTCTCTCTACATTAGCAACTTTCGCTGCCGGATTTATTGTGCGTCCCTTCGGGGCTATAGTATTCGGGCGCCTTGGAGATATAGTGGGCAGGAAATATACCTTTCTCATTACACTCATACTTATGGGTGGTTCCACCTTTGCTATAGGGCTTGTGCCCGGTTATGATTCAATAGGTTTTTTTGCTCCCGTAATTGTGTTGATACTTCGCTTACTTCAAGGGCTCGCTTTGGGCGGTGAGTATGGCGGAGCAGCAACCTATGTAGCAGAGCATGCACCGGCAGCGCAACGCGGATATTATACCAGCTTTATCCAGACAACGGCTACACTGGGACTTTTTGTTTCCATCGGAGTTATACTGGCTGTGCGCGGATCGATGGAGATAACCGAGTTTAACGACTGGGGCTGGCGTATACCTTTTATACTCTCCTCCATACTTGTGGGTGTCTCTATATTTATTCGCATGCGCATGAACGAGTCACCGTTATTTGCCAAGCTCAAAGCTGAAGGTAAAGTATCGAAGAACCCGATCAAGGAAAGCTTTGGTAATAAAGAAAACCTGAGGCTCGTGCTCATTGCGTTGTTTGGTGCTGCGGCTGGTCAGGGCGTTGTGTGGTATACCGGACAATTCTATGCCATGACCTTTATTGAAAAGACCTGCAACGTAGAGTTTGTACAAACGCGAAACATTATAGCGCTCGCACTGGTAATAGGCACTCCGCTGTTTATATACTTTGGCTGGCTGTCGGATAAGATTGGCCGTAAAGGTATAATGATGGTGGGCATGCTGCTGGCGGTGTTGTTATACCGGCCTGTATATAAAGAGCTATATGCACTCACTGATGTAAAGGATAAAAAAGAATTTACCGGTGAGAAAAACATTACCAAGACCTCGCGTGTTACCGACAAGGGCGATTCTGTTTCAGTGAAGAAAACAACGCATGTATATGATGACGGCACCAGGCTGACAGAGACCGTGAGCACGACCAAAGCACGATCGGGTAAGACTACATCTGAAAATAAAAAAGAGGTTATCCTCAACAACGATTCGTTCTATAAAATAGTGGGGCTGGTGTTCGTGCAATTGGTTTTAGTAACGATGGTATATGGGCCGATCGCGGCATTTCTCGTGGAGCTTTTCCCTACACGCATACGGTATACTTCCATGTCGTTGCCCTATCACATCGGCAATGGTATCTTTGGTGGGCTCACGCCTTTGCTGGCTACCAGTTTATTTGAACTGAGTAAAACAGAAACTAATCCTGCCGGTGATCCGTTGGCAGGATTGTGGTACCCGATTATTGTGGCTGCCATTACATTTGTGGTGGGTATGATCTTTTTGAAGAACAAACCCAAGGCTGCTATCGACTAAAGAAAATCTGTAAACATATATGCCCTTTACACCAGCGCATCCGGCGATCGTACTTCCGTTCTTGCGAACCCGAAAACTATCTGCTACTGCGTTGGTGATAGGGAGCATGGCACCCGACTTTGAGTATTTCTTCAAGCTGAGTGTAGACAGTGAGCATAGCCATACTTTATGGGGCCTGCTATATTTTGATCTGCCCGTGGTATTTTTTCTATCACTGTTATTTCACCTGGTAGTGAAGCAGAATCTTATCCGTAATCTTCCGTATTTCTTTCAACAACGTTTTCAGGATACCTTGAACTTTGATCTGGCCGCCTATATCCGGTCAAACTATATATGGTTTATACTGTCGGCATTACTGGGTTCGGCTTCTCATCTTTTTTGGGATGCCTTTACGCATGCCAGCGGTTTCTTTGCACGCGAGCTTCCGTTTTATGAAGGCACCGTTGTGCCGTTTGATGGTGTACGCTACCCGTTGTTCTATGCATTGCAGCACATCAGCACAGTAATAGGTCTTACATTGGTGGCAGCCTGTATACTTTTACGCAAAGAGCAACCGGTGTCTATATACTCCAGGCCATCCGTTGTATACTGGCTTAGCCTTATGCTCATAACGGCCGGGGTAGTGGTTGTGCGGTTTATGATTTATTCGGCAGACTATAATTTAGGAAATGTTGTAGTAAGCAGTATCAGTGGAGTTTGTATAGCGCTTGTTGTTAACGGAATGCTTAAATTCAGGAGTATAACTACTGCCTGATGGCCAAGAAAAATTCTCAATGGGCGCAAGTTGGTAAACGAAAGGTTGAGCTCTCCAACCTGGACAAGATATTGTTCCCGGAAGATGCTATACTGAAAGCTGAAGTAATTCAATATTATCTTACCATTGCCCCCACCATTCTGCATCATATAAAGGGAAGAGCGCTTACACTGATCCGTTTCCCTGATGGTATACATGGTGAAAGTTTTTACCAGAAGAATCGTCCCGAGTGGGCACCCGATTGGCTGGAGTTTGTAACACTCGGCAAAGAAAAGAAAGACTATATTATTGCCACCGAGCCCGCCTCGCTGGTGTGGCTGGCAAACCTGGCTTCGCTCGAGCTTCACCAGTTACATGGTCGTAAACCTAATTATGATTTTCCAGACTATATCGTATTTGATCTTGATCCTCCCGAAGGCTACGACTTTCGTAAACTCATTCCGATTGCGTTCGAACTAAAAGAACAGATCGAAGCACACGGATATACTCCGTTTGTAAAAACTACCGGAGGAAAAGGTATACATATATGTTGCCCGATAGAAGCGAAGTGGGATTTTCATACTGTATTTGAAGCAGCACAGGATATAGCGAAACCTTTTGTGGACGATCGCCCGAACACGGTTACACTGCAGATCAAGAAAGAAGCGCGCAAGGGCCGGGTACTGGTAGATATATTTCGCATCCGCTCCGGACAAAGTATAGTTTCGCCCTATAGTTTGCGCGGGCGTGTAGGCGCACCGGTATCCATGCCACTTACGTGGGAGGATTTGAAAGACCTGAGTGATCCGCGAAAATATAACATCAAGACTGCGCTCGATAAACTTGCACAGGATGGCGATGTATGGGAGGGATTTGATGCGTATGCTGTAGAGATTCACACGCACCGAAAGAAGACACCTTCTAAAAGTAAAAAGCTTCCGGCTTCGGCTAAACATAAATCACCCGAACAACTGGAGGCCTATGCGAAGAAACGCGACTTCGAAAAAACACCGGAGCCTTCAGCAATGAAGGCAGAGGCTACCGGAAATAGTTTTGTAGTACATCGCCACCATGCTTCGCGATTGCATTATGATCTGCGACTTGAACAGGATGGTGTGTTGAAATCGTGGGCTGTGCCGAAAGGACTTCCTCCGTATCCTGGAGTGAAACGCCTCGCAGTACAAACCGAAGATCACCCGATGGAGTATCTCACCTTCGATGGTAAAATTCCGAAAGGGCAATACGGTGCAGGCGAGATGTGGATCTATGCGTTGGGTAAATATCAGATCACAAAAGAAAAGAAAGACGGCTTTTACTTTCGGCTTAGCAGTAAGGAAGTAAGCGGTGAATATCGCATACACAAAATGAAAGAAAAGGAATGGTTGCTGGAACGCGTAGATGAACCACAGGTCAATTACCTAAAGCAGTCTATTGAACCCATGTTATCCGAATCTACCGATAAACCACCCACTGGCGATACACATCTTTTTGAAATGAAGTGGGATGGTATACGGGCACTGATTGTATTGGAGGATGGACAGATTACGCTGCGCACGCGCAATCACAACGATGTGACTATACAATTTCCGGAACTGCTCGATGGCAGTAAAGCGTTTCGGGCTACCAATGGTTTATTTGACGGAGAGATTGTTTGTCTCGATAGTGAAGGTAAACCTGTATTCAAACGCGTCATCAACCGTATGATGACCACAGGCGAAACCAACATTCAAAAACTTACCAGGACCAACCCGGTATATTGCTATATATTTGATTGCCTGTACCTGGATGGAAGAGTACTGGTAAATGAGCCACTGCTGAAACGAAAAGAGTGGCTCAAAGATGCCGTGCGCCCTGAGACACCCTATCGCGTAAGTGAATTTGTAGAAGATGGTGATGCCTTGTTTCAGGCAGCGAAGTTGCATTCGCTGGAAGGCATTATGGCGAAGGAGAAAACGAGTAAATATCTATCCGGTCGCCGAAGTGATTGCTGGGTCAAGATCAAGATACGCCAGACAGCCGAAGTAATAATTATAGGCTATACCGAAGGGAAAGGTGAACGCCAGACTTTATTCGGAGCCTTGCAAATGGCTGAGCGCGTTGGCGATGAACTGCAATACCGTGGCAAAGTAGGGACCGGTTTTGACGATGCGCTAATGAAAGAGATTTTCAAATCGCTGAAAAAGATAGATATAGTAAAGAAGACAACCGCTGTCGGTAATTTTGTTGATGCCAATAAAACTATATGGCTTGCTCCGGTGATAATAGCGGAGATCAGTTACGCTAAATTTACGCCCGACCGTATGTATCGCGAACCGGTATTTATCCGGCTGAGACCCGATCTATAGGTATAGATTTACTTTACTACGCAGATTTTTCCTTTCAGCTTGGTATCTACCTTCATGCCGAGCGACTCAGCTTTCTTCAGGTCATCGCAGGCTTCGGTAAGTTTCTCCAATCTATATTTGGCAATCGCCCGGTTATAATAAGCAGGAGCCGAGTCAGGCACATATACCAGCGCTGCCGTATAGTCGTCCGCAGCATCTTTATACCGCTCAAGCTTCATCAGTATATTGGCACGGTTGATCCACGCTTTTACAAAACTCTCCTTCACTTCAATGGCTTTGGTATAGTCAGAGAAAGCCCCGGTATAATCTTTCAGACGTTCCTTTACTATACCGCGACTGAGCCATATCTCCGGATCTTTTGTTTCAATCTCCAGCGCTTTGTTATAGTCGTCCAGTGCACCTTTCAGGTAGCCACCTTCCATGCGCTGAAACGCGCGCTCCAGGTAAGGTGCCAGCATACTCGAATCACTTTCTATAGCCTGCTCCAACGGATCGGCTGCTGCTTTCTTATCGCCCTGCACCCGCTTGAACACCGCGATGTTATGTAAAGCCACTGTATGCTGGGGATTAATGGTGAGTGCTTTCTTGAAATCTTCCAAAGCAGCCGTAGTATCTTTCATACTTTGCTTCGACAGGCCGCGGTTCACATAAAAGTCTGCTTCCTTTGGAGATAACATAATGGCTGAGTCAAGCCATGCTATAGATTTAGGGAAGTTGTTTCGCTTCTGATCGATTACGCCCAGGTAATTATAGATGAGCGGACGGATAGAACTCTGCGCAGTCATAACCTGGTTGCTGCCCGAAGTAGTAGGTGAGGTGTTGAAAAATATAGTCTGCGTTGCTCCAGCCGGTGCGTTGAGGTAATGGTTGAAGTCTTCGTAAGCCTGGTCGTATTTCTTTAATTGATAGCGAACCAGTCCGCGGCTGAAGAGTGCTTCCGGATTGGTGGGATTGCGTTCCAGGTAAATGCTATAGTCAGTCAACGCGCCCTCAAAGTCTTTGAGTTGCTCACGTGTGGAAGCGCGAAGTACATACGCCTCAGTAAACCCGGGGTCTTCCTTTAAACATTCGTTGAGCAGTATCAACGCCTTGGTATAGTCGTTTTTATCGCGGGCTTCCTGTGCCTGTTCATAAAGATCGTCAGGTCTGATTTTCTTCTGGGCCAATGCGGCCGTTGTAAACACCAGCAGGTAAAAAATAAAGTGCACTCTCATGATCACGAAATATAACGAAAGAATCATCGCTTTCTTGCAAACCCTTTCCATCCAAAACCTGTTTAATGGAGCATGGAAACCACGAAAAAAAGCACTCGAAAGTCCGAGAGCAAGGCTTCGGATGAAAAAATAAAATCAGCCTACATCAATTACCTTCTCACCGAAGGAAAACAGCCAGCATCGGTGTTCAAGTTTTGCCTCGACAACGGTATGAAGGAAGATGATTTTTATACCCACTTCGGATCATTCGAGGCGCTGGAGCGAAACATCTGGAAAGGCTTTATCGATGTAACGATCAGCCGATTGGAAGCCGATGCTTCATTCAACGAGTTCTCCAGTCGCGAGAAAGTACTCGCATTCTATTTTACATTGCTCGAAGAGCTGCGCGCTAACCGGAGCTATGTATTGCTTCAACTCGGTCATGTAAAACGCATTGAATTTACTCCCGGCTATCTGAAGAGCTTCAAGGAAACATTCGAGACTTTCTTTGAGAACCTGCTCAACCAGGGCAAAGGTAAAGGAGAAGTAGCCACACGGCCTTACCTCGATAAACGTTACCCGCAGTTATTCTGGCTGCATTTCGGATTTATACTCACTTTCTGGAAAGATGACGACAGCACAGCGTTTGAAAAGACAGATGCTGCTGTTGAGAAGTCCGTGAACCTGGCATTCGACCTGATTGGCAAGGGTGCTGTGGATGCTGCGATCGACTTTGGAAAATTCCTCTATCAGAATAAACGATAATCACACATCACACTATATATCTATATACATACCCGTACATTTTAACTTTTACAAGTAACTCATGAAAGAATTTGAGCGGATACCGGTAACAAAAGTTCAACGGGCAACCAAGTTTATTACAACCGGTGCGAAGATCGGAACCAACTACCTGAAACATTACGGCAAAAAACTGATCAACCCGGATGTAACGAAAGATCAGTTACATGAAGACAATGCCAATGACATTTACAATTCTCTCAGCGAATTGAAGGGAGGCGCTTTAAAGGTAGCGCAGATGTTGAGCATGGATAAAAATCTTTTGCCCACAGCCTACCAGCAAAAGTTTGCTATGGCACAATATAGTGCTCCGCCATTATCCTATCCGTTAGTGGTAAAAACTTTTGTGAATCACTTTGGCAAAGGACCCGAACAAATATTTGAAACCTTTACCCGTAAAGCAGTAAATGCTGCTTCGATGGGACAGGTACATCAGGCAACACTCGGTGGCAAAAAGCTCGCGGTAAAGATTCAGTATCCCGGTGTAGGCGATAGTATAAAATCAGATTTAGCGATGGTGAAGCCTATAGCACTCAGCATGTTTAATCTGAACCCGGTGGAGTATGATGAGTTCATTAAAGAAGTAGAGACACGGATGCTGGAAGAGACAGATTATAGTCTGGAACTGAAACGCTCCATTGATCTTTCGCAGCGCAGCAGAGAAGTAAAGAATATAGTCTTCCCGCATTACTACCCGGAGTACTCGTGCGCGAAGATATTAACGATGGACTGGCTCGAAGGAAAGATGCTGGGCGAGATTGTAGCGAAAGATTTACCAGCCGGTGCTGCCAACAAGATTGGTCAGGCTATGTGGGACTTTTATCATTTTCAGATGCACCAGCTGAGAGCAGTACATGCCGACCCGCATCCCGGTAATTTTATTATCACCGATGACTATAAACTCGGCATTATCGATTTTGGATGTGTGAAAGTTATACCGGAGAATTTTTACAATGTATATTTCCGGTTGCTGGATGCCGATATACTTACCGATAAGAAAAAACGTGACTATGTTTTTGAACAGTTACGTTTCATATATCCCAGCGACACTGCGAAGGAAAAAGCGTTCTTTATGAGCATCTTCGAGAAACTGGTGGAGTTGTTGAGTCGTCCGTTCCGTGCAGAATCATTTGATTTTTCGAATGATGGTTATTTCCAGGAGTTATTCGCCTTTGGTGAAAGCCTGGCCAACATGAAAGAGCTACGCGAATCGAAAAAGGCGAGGGGCGTTGGCGAAGCAATCTATATCAATCGTACGTACTTTGGTCTTTATACCATTCTGCACGATCTCGGGGCAACGGTAAAAACCGGATATTAAAATAGAGGCAACTATATATATAGCAAAAAGGGACTTCAATGAAGTCCCTTTTGCTTTTTGAGGAATTAGTTAGAGGCATGTTGTCGGTGAAATACATCTTTTACGGATAACAAATAACTGTTACCTGCTAACGATTAACCGAACCCGAATATCGAACAAGGAACATCGATTAACGAATGTCGAAGTTTAAATACACACACGGCTATATATACTCTCACTACCTCAGGAAAGCATCGGCTTTTGCAAAGAACCAGGTTGGGTCATCGTAGAATATAAAGTGCTTTGCCGTATCGCTGATTTCTATAGTGGCTTGTTTTACATTGCTTACCTGTGCCGTATATCCGGCAGTAGCCGCATCGTGTGTAACGCCATAGTTCTTATAAGCAACCCAAGCACCCATGAGCAGTACCGGGCAATCTATAGCAGCCACTGTAGAACGCAGGTCGGTCGACATCATTTCGTACATGACCTGTGCTTGTGTTTTTACGTCAGCTTTTTTGGCGATCTCCATCACTTCATCAATGCGTTGTGGACTGGTGATCATCGAGCCTAGAAACATTTTTGTATTGGCTTCAAACTGTTCATGAGTTTGAGAGCTCATGTTCTTATACATATTGTCGGCAACCGGTTTGGCAGTTTCAACAGTAGCGCCCGGCATTTGCAAGGCAGGCATAAACGGAACGCCATCTACCGCGATAACTTTTTCAAATAATCCGGGAGCAGATGCAGCGGCCCAGAATGAAATAAAGCCACCCATACTATGGCCAACAATCACCGGCTTTTTCAATTTCTTATTCTTAGCGTATGTAATGATATCATCTTTTACAGCAGCCAGAAAATTCTCTTTTAATAAAGGAGCATTGCCACCAAAGCCTGCGAGTGTAAGTATATGGCACTCATATTTATCCTGGTAATGTGCTACTGTTTCTTTCCATACATCGCCACTGCAGGTGAGGCCGTGAATGAGGATCATCGGTTTTCCTTTACCGGTAACTTGTACAGTAAAATAATTTTGTCCGTGCGATGCCAGTGTACCGAGCAACAGGGCGATGAACAATCCGATGATGGGAAGAGAGAAGATGCGTTTCATAATGGTTATGTTTATTGGGTTTATGTTGTGTTTGATGGCTCAAAACAACGCATCACACTCCGGCTCTGAAATTTTTATTGACTAACTGTATTTTTCGGTTGACGATCCTTGCATTGGGGGCAGTATAAGAGAAGATGAAGCAAGGGCCGGTCGTGCAAAACCGGGTGGTCAAAGCTTTTATACATTTGGTCAATGAAATTACTGAAACTCCCTTTTCACTTCCGTATTTTAGATCGAATATGAAAAAGCGATCAACTTTCTGGCAGGCATTCTTCCGGTATAAAGTGCACCATATACTCTTCTGGTTAGCCTACTTTGTATTCTGGCTGTCGTTCTATCAGGCCATGTATACCTTCTGGAGGGTCTTTATCAACACCCTTCTCTATATGGTCTTTAATATGACCGCATTTTATAGTGTGGTATATTATCTGTTTCCCATGTATCTCAATAAGCGGAGATATGGTTTGTTTGTACTTTTTGCTTTTATAGCGATCGTAATATCTTCTGCCATGCTGGCGGCCGGGTTACTCATCAATATGAAGTTCCTGGCAAACATGAAATTTGAATATAGCTACTGGCAAACGTTCATCGTGGCATTCATGTCAACATCGGCCATGACGGGTATATTGGCATCGGCCAAGCTCATTAAAGATAAGATTCAATCCGACCGCACAACGCAACAGCTAGAGCAACAACGCCTGGAAACAGAATTGCAATACCTGAAAGCACAGGTAAACCCGCACTTCCTGTTCAATGCCATCAATAGTGTATATTTCCTGATCAAGAAAGATCCGGATAAAGCATCCGAAACGTTGATCAAACTAAGTGACCTGCTGCGCTTTCAGCTATACGATTGCTCCGATGAAAAGATACCCTTCGAGAAAGAGCTGGAATATCTGCAGAACTATATAGCGCTGGAGAAGCTAAGAAAAGGTGAGCGTGTAAAGGTTGAATACACAGCAGAAGGTCAGTTGGGTGGATTTCAGATAGCGCCCTTTCTGCTCATTCCTTTTCTGGAGAACGCTTTCAAGTATGTTTCCAACTATGCCGATTATGCCAATACCATTCGGGTAGAACTCTTTCGCACGCACGATAGATTTACCGCGCGCTTCTTCAATACACATGAAAATCTGCCGCGCAATACCGTAGGAGGGATTGGTTTGAAGAATGTAAAGCGCAGACTTGAACTGCTATACCCTGATCAATACGAGCTTACGATAGAGGAGAAACCCGATACCTATTTTGTTACCTTGTCGCTAAAAATAGCATGATGCGAAAAATACAGACCATTGTTGTAGAAGACGAACCACTGGCACGCGAAGGCTTGCTGAACTATATACGTGATATTGATTTTCTGGAAGTAAAGGCATCGTGCGAAAATGCCCTGGAAGCCAATCAGGCATTGTCGGGCGGAAATATAGACCTGATGTTTCTGGATATACAGATGCCCAAGATCACCGGTATAGATTTTCTGAAATCGCTCAAAGAACCACCGATGGTGATTATGACTACCGCGTATCCTAATTTTGCCCTGCAGGGGTATGAGTTGGATGTATTGGATTACCTGGTGAAGCCTTTTCCGTTCGATCGCTTCCTGAAGTCCGTAAACAAAGCACGTGACTTCTTTGAACTGAAAACCAAACCCCGCGAGCGCGATGAAAAACCAAAGGAGGACTACTTCTTTGTGAAGTGCGATTATCGCTACGAGAAGATACACTTTGATGATGTGCAGTATGTAGAAGGTATGGAAAACTATGTGGTGATCCACACCGCAGCCAAACAATTTATGACGTTGCTGCGCATGAAGAACATGGAGGAGATCCTTCCGGCTATGTCATTTGTACGAATACATAAATCGTATATCGCCTCGATAAAGGCTATTTCATCCATTGATGGTAATGAAGTGGTGATCGGCCATAAGAAACTTCCGCTCAGTCGCGAGAAGAAAACCGAGATATTAGACCGGTTGCTGCGGAATTAGAACTTGTGGGGCTGGCGGCCTGTAGGGGAAGCGTTGGATCTTGAAATGATTGCTTAAAATTTATTTTGATAATACGATTCATTATCAGTACTTTAGTACTGTTCATTTCATTTTTTAAACTAAGTAACTATGCGCGCCATCTGGAAAGGACACATTCAATTTTCACTTGTAACAATCCCCGTCAGAATTTACAACGCCATCGATACTGGCCAGACCATCAGCTTCAACCTGCTTTCGAAAGAAGGACATAACCCGGTGAGCTATGAGAAGAAAGATAAAGTGACAGGGCAAACGCTCAAGACGGAAGATATCATCAAAGGCTATCAATATGAACCCGGGCAGTATGTGATCATCGACCAGGAAGACTTCGACAAGGTTAAACTGAAAAGTGAAAAGGTTATTGAGATTGAAGGCTTTGTCGATTCATCGGAAGTGCATCCTACACTTTATGAAACCCCTTATTATATAGGTCCTGATGGAGATGTAGCTGCGAAAACGTATGGCTTGCTGAGTCAGACGTTGAAGGAGACCGGACGTATAGCTGTAGGTAAAGTAGTGCTTCGCGATCGTGAAACACCTGTATTGTTGTCACCTATGGATGGCGGTATGGTAATGTATCGCTTGCGTTTCCCCAATGAAGTTCGCAGTATGCGGGAAGTACCGCAGCTACTCGAAGTTAAAGCAGACAAGGAACAATTGAAGCTGGCCAAGACGCTGGTAGATTCCATGACTACCAAGTTTGCCAATATTGAAATGAAGGATCACTACTACGAAGCGTTAAAGAATATCATTGATGCTAAAGTAGCCGGCAAAGAAATTGTTACTCTCACCGAAGAAATACCGAAGGTAGTAGATATCATGACGGCCCTGAAGGCCAGCATTGATGCTGCGAAGAAGCCGATGGAAAAAGCCAAAGGGGAAACGGCCAAGAAGGCCAAAGCTGAAAAAGAGAAACCCGCCAAAACCGCGAAACGAAAAGCGAGCTAGCGCTGTTTTCTACCTTGAGTGACCCAGTTGTTCAGCCGTTAAATAGTTAGCCGCGGTAGGTAGACATATTGCTTCTTCCGGTGAACGAGTAACGCTTCGCTGTTAACGATTAACAAATATCTGCCGTTCACTTTTAGCAGATATAGCTTACCTTTACACCGTGGCGAAAATCATCCAGTTTAAAGTCAATCCCGTTCCCGAGAAATTCGGTCCACAGCCCGTTCGTAATAAACGTGGCAATGTAAAAGAATTGGAGAAGCATGGCCAACTGAACCTCTTTACCGGAGGCAAAGTGGTAAGACTGAACCAGCTCTCTATTTTTGAAGAAGCATTGATGCTTGATGATCAGGGCGATAAAGCCTCTGCGCGGCTTCACTACCTGAAGGCTATAGAAGAGCTCGATTCACCTGCCGATGCCTATTGCAATCTGGGCATTCTCGAATTTAAAGAAGGACAGATTACGAAAGCGATTGATTTCTTTACGCGTTGTTTGAAAGAAGAGCCCCGTCACTTTGAAGCACACTATAATCTCGCGAACCTCTATGCCGAAGTAGGTAATTTTGCGTTGGCTAAAGTACATTATAGTGTTTCGATTGAAATAGAACCTACATTCCCCAACAGTCATTTTAATCTCGGACTCACGCTGGCGATGAATAAAGAGTTTACCGAAGCCATTGAAGCATTGAAGCACTATCGCCAGCTTACACCCAAGAGTGATCATACCCAGGTAGATGATCTGATCCTCAAGCTGCAGAGCACCTGAAATATTTGAACCATTATTCGTGAATGGTTAATGGTGGCTTTCACTTTAGCATTCGTTAATCGTGTGACTTTCCGTCTTTCGGTCTTTTTTTACATCGTCCAGATCGTAATAAAAAACAGGAAGAACCGGTATACTTCCAACGCTACAAACAATCCCAAAATACCAGCGAAGGCTTTCAGAATAAGTCGCTTTCCCCGCTGGCTATAGAATGTGCGGGCAGCATAAAATATATAGTACAGGTTGGTGGATACAAAGATGATGGTAAGCGTAAGATCATTCAGGTATATACCATACGATGAGGAATGGCTGAACCGAAATATAGCATTGATCAACGCGAAGAGTAAACTTAATGCTATAGCATTTATAGCGAGGTTAAAACTGGTAAGTTCTACCGAGAACGCTACGTGATCGGTAAAGTAACGGTTCTTCTTACGAAAGATCAGGCTAAGTGGTAACGAGGCAAGCACAACAAACACCACAACCAGTAATTTTGCCAGGCTGGTAGTTTTATCATTATACATCAGCTCAAAACCCTGCATGGTCATGCCATCTTTCTTTAATATTCCCGCTACAACCTTTTGCGCCAGCTTGCTATGGGGCAGCACGTGAAGTTGTGTATAGAGCGATGAGTTGAACATCTGCAGCACCGGAAAGAGAAAGTATATCAGGTTGAGTATAAAGAACATTTGCAGCGGTCGCATATACATGACCCTGCGCCCATCTACATATTCCCTGGAAAGAAGGCCGGGCTTGGCAACGGTATACCACAACGACTTCAGAAATTTATTATCGACAATAGTAGAAGCTACCAGCAGGTGGCCCATTACTGATTTGATCTGACGCTCTTGGGGTTCAATGATCTTTTCACCGCAGAGGTTGCAATAGAGACCAACAAATGTATTACCGCAGCTTTTGCAGGTGTGCTCCTGGGCAGAAAGGTTATCCATTATAAGTGTAAGAATAGAGTACAGCGCATTGTCACGCAAGTTGTTTTAATATTTTTCGGGCGCGAACGGTAAACGCAGGCGAGGCATAAGGCAACTGATCTTCCAGTATGATTTTCAGTTCTTTCTTCAGATCCGGTATAGTTTGAATCAGTTGATGGAGCACCGTCATGGCGAATGCTTTTATGGCTACCGGCTCGCGGCCATCCTGCAGGTATTGAAAACACAATGAAACAACCTGGCCATGATGGCGCGATGGTATATCACAGAACTGAAGCAGTCGCATGGTATTTCGTTTAACAGCATCATGAATGTCCGGCTGTTCAAGATAGTCGATGATCCGCTTGAGGTGAGGTTTGATCAACACAGGGTTGCGTTCAACACAGAGCCCGAGTGGCCAGGCGGCACGTTGTGTAACGCGGTAAGGACCGGCCAGGTAAACATCAACTAACACTTTAAAACGTTGCCTGTTATCTAACACATAATCAGCGATCTTACTTGCCTGCTTTTTGGAATGCTCGCGTAAAATTTCCTGCCGTAAATCCATTGAAAGGGTATTTGATCAATTAGCCGTAAACAGCAACCGATAATCTTCTCAAAATAAATGTTTTTGATCAGGTCAGTTACATTTGAATCAGAATTAACTGTGACCTATGGGAGTAATGTTCGCACTACTGTCTACTGCTTTAATCCAGATTGGTCTCTGTATCTTTTGTTTCATTAAAAAAGCTCGTTTGAAAGTTTAATACAACTTCCTATATTTTTCTCGGGCACGTGGAGCTTTTTACAAGAACAAAAGGCGGCCACGTTTTTTATTTTGTCATAGTCCTAAAAATGATCTATATTCAATGCCCAAGCCCTCGCGCATGACAACACTGAGCATGTCAAAAAAGAAATTATTCACCGCGGACTATGAGATCCATGCGTCTATCAAGATGCTGTATCCCTATATTCAAACTGCGAGCGGACTTGCTGAGTGGTTTGCTGATGATGTAAGAATCAACAATGAAGACAAGTGCTTTACTTTCTTCTGGGATAGCGAAGTACACAAGGCAAAACTTGTTGGACACAGAACCAATCACTTTGCGCGCTTTGAATTTTTACCTGAGAACGATGATGACACGCGCGACCCTTCGTATTTCGAACTTCGACTCGAGTTTAATGAACTGACTCAATCTGTTTACCTGAAAATATTTGACTACTCCGACTTTGATGATCACAAGGAACTTCAGGACCTGTGGGATGGTTTGATTGAAATCTTGCGAAAGACCGTAGGAGGATAGTTGTAGTGAAGTGTTTATGTGTTCAGGTGTTGGCGTAAGGCGAACTTGAAAGTGAATTAACTGAGTATACTACCAGAAGGCTTCTTTTTAAGGAGCCTTTTTTGTTTTATCACATTGCCATATTTAGTTTCGTGACCAACTATGAACGCCTACATTGCCTGGAACGTAAAGCCTGAGATCTTTACCTTATATATAGCGGGATATGAATTGCCCGTTCGCTGGTATGGAGTTCTGTTTGCCTGCGGATTTTTGGTAGCACAACAGATACTGTCCTATATCTACCGCAAAGACCTGAAACCATCGCGTGATATTGATACAATAACACTCTATGCAATTGCCGGAACAGTTTTGGGTGCGCGACTTGGTCACTATATATTTTATGAATGGGAGTTATTGTTCGATGAACCCGGCACGTGGTTAATAAGCCTGATAACACCTCCATTTTCCGGATTGGCCAGTCATGGTGCGGGAGTTGGAATTTTTATTGCGCTATATCTTTACTCACGCACAAAAGCAGATCAACCATTTTTGTGGGTTACCGATCGCGTTGCTATTGTAGCACCGATAAGCGGAGCTTTTATCCGGCTGGGTAATTTAATGAACTCTGAGATCTATGGAGGCGAGACATCTTTGCCCTGGGGATTTATCTTTGAACGTGAAACAGATCCTGCCTTGCTGCCACTCGCACCACGACATCCCACTCAACTCTACGAGATACTGGTTTGTGTAGTGTTATTTGCATTTACCTTTTACCTGTGGAAAACAAAACGCTCTGAAATTCCGATGGGCACTATAACGGCTATTTTTCTGATCGTACTTTTTACTTCACGATTTATCATCGAGTTCATCAAAAACAATCAGTCAGGCTTTGAAAACAACATGGCGCTGAACATGGGGCAACTGCTGAGTATACCTGGCATTGTAATGGGCATTGTTATACTGGTGATCATGAACAGGAAGCCAAAGGAATTATAAGCTGGATGTAATTTTTATAGAGCTTCTTCCTATAAATATTAAATAGCAGCCTCATTTTTGACAAAGAAGCAAGTGGGGTGGGGATTCTCGCGGGGAGATTGCATTCTGTAGGTATACAGCATGCTCGAAATGACGGAGTTTATATATACTATGTTTTTCTTACTTTGATCGTGAGGCTTTCTCTTGGGTTGTCAACCAGTAATTGTCTGATCTCGTTTTCCGTGAAACCTTCTTTCCTCAGGGCCGGGATGAACGTTTCAAATATACCGGTATATCCGCGAAAGTTGCCTCCATTGGGTTCGCCTACCCAATACCAGCCGGCATCCTGCGAGATCAGTGTTTTGTGAAGCAGCTTTTGTTCCTTCATAAATTTCACAAAGTCTATGTGCTTCGCTATACTTTCGGGCTCTGCTGTATTGATACCGTCAAACTCGATCCACGCACCCATATTGGCTGCACGCAGGTGTATAGCTTTATCGTTTTCCAGTTGTGCATGTACCCAGCGGAAAGCGCTGGCATGTACACCCGCTTTTTGAAGTATAGCCAGTTCTTGCAGTGCAGCTTCTCCATTGCCGGTATGTGCAGATATACTCAGCCCTGTTTGCAAATGTGTGAGTGCTACAGCCGCTAATATCTTTTGGCATACAGCGGGAAGCGGCCCTTCATCTACAGACGTTTTTATTAATCCGGGAAATATACCCGAGTCATCTATACCTTGCCGAAATTCTTTTACCCATCGTGCTGATAATTGTTCCGCTGTTTCAGTATAAGCGTGAGCTGGCAGAAATTTTTGTTGCACCGCGCCATAGTATCCGGTAGTAGTAAATATATTCAGTCCGCTGGCTTGAGAAAGACGTTTTAATATTCGTGCATCTCTGCCAAGATATACCGGTGTGCAATCAACAAACGTGTTGCAGCCGGCTTTCTTCAGTTCGAGAAGATAGGGCAGCGCTTTCTCTACAACCTGGTCAGCGTTATAGCGATGCGTTCCAGTTTCTGCTGCTCCTATAAAATCAGCCATAATGTGTTCATGAATAAGTGTGACCCCTAATGCATTCGGTTTTATAGGACCCTGTACACCGATCAATGAATCGCTCTTACGTTGTGCCATTATTACAGAAGGCATCATTAACACCGAGCCCGTAAGTATAGTAGTCCCCTGCAAAAATGTTCTTCTGTTCATAGGAGGGAAGTTTGATTACTTAAAAATAAAGCAATCCCTTATCACTTCTCTAGCAGAAGAGTTATAGCCTGCCGTACAACTTTATATACCACACGAAATACTCTTTTGTGCCGCTAGCCTCCAGGTCATTGAAAGTATATATCTTTTGCGGACTCCGTGCCCTTTTACACACTCAGACCTTCGACTCAGCAGTCGGGAGCCTTTAAGGGGGTAACTGCGACAATTGCACAGGGCAATTACGTTTATCACAAAAAAATCACGTTAAAACTTGTGCAACCGATCAATTGCATATTTATTTGCAACCAATTAGTGGCGCATATAGTCACCTGAGAGACGAGACGTATTAGATCTGCTATTAAAAAGTATAAACTCAAAAGTAATTTCAGTTATGTTCAAGACCATTTTCAAGAAAGATCTCGCGAATAAAAAGATGCTTATTGCGCGTGAGTTTGAAGGCACAGTAGAAGAAGTATGGCAGGCGTGGACCACCAGCGAAATACTGGATCAATGGTGGGCACCTAAACCCTGGAAAGCTAACACGAAGTCGATGGATTTCCGCGAAGGTGGTTATTGGCTATACTATATGCAGAGCCCTGAAGGGGAGCGGCACTATGCCAAAATAAACTACAAAAAGATTACAGCACCTACGGTATTTGAAGCGATCGACTCGTTTTGTGATGAGAATGGTGTGGAGAATAATTCTATACCACACATGCACTGGCGCACAAGTTTTAAACCTTCGGCTAATGGTAACACACTGGTAGAAATTAATATTACCTATGCATCCCTGAAAGATCTGGAGACCATTGTTGAGATGGGCTTTGAAGCAGGCTTTACAGCGGCACATGAAAATCTTGATCAATACCTGAGGGCGAAATTCAAGTTGCGCAGTGAGTTGAAGAAAGATAATGTAACACGTGTAACTACCTATCTCAACTTTCCCGGCAATACAGAAGAAGCGTTTACTTTTTATAAGAAAGTATTTCGCAGTGAGTTTAGCGGAAAAGGTATACAACGTTTTGGAGATATACCCGCTGATGCCGGTCATCCGCCTGTAGCAGATAATATAAAGAAAATGATATTACATGTTGAGCTCCCTATACTGGAAGGTCAACATATACTTATGGCTACTGATGCGCCTCAGGAGATGGGGTTTACATTAACCACTGGCAATAACATGCATATATGTCTGGAGCCTGCTACCCGTACAGAGACCAAACGTTTATTTGATGAGCTCTCTGAAAAAGGAAATGTTACCATGCCGTTGATGGATATGTTCTTTGGCGCATATTATGGCTCCTGTACGGACCAGTACGGTATAAACTGGATGGTAAATTGCACGGAGAAAAAATAAAACCGGTTAGAATAAAAGGAGAGAGCGATGCATTGGCGTGCATCGCTCTCTTTATGTACAGGTATTTATATAAATGATGACAAAGACCCTGTTACGCAGCATCCGCCAATATAGCGGGGCTTACTTGTGGCGCTTCTTCCGTTACGGTGCGTTTGCGTGTTTGCATGAACAACATTAGTAAGACACCGATAAAAGAAGCAATGATGAGATAGCCAACGCCCAGCATCACAACATTTTGTATATGCAGTGCATTTACAACTGTATAGCTGAATATAGAGGTAATAATGAACATGCTTCCGCTGGTGATGCCCACCACTGTTCCTGCATTGGATGTGAAACGGCCTAATGCGTAAGTATAAAATGTATTGTATGTAAAACCTGAGGTCATGTGTATGAGCATAACCATAGCCATCATTACAATCAGGTTAGGGAAGATATACATGAATACAATGGTAAGACTTGCGAGTATTAAAAGCAGCGGGCCGACAACCATTATCTTGCGAGTGATGGAATGGTTGATAAGTGCTTTGCTGAGCAGACCACCGGACAAGACAGCCAGGCCTGACAAAAGAGATGAATTACCTGTGGCGACTGCTGACTGATGAAATACATTTTCGATGATGAATGGACTTGCCATGTTATAGAGCATGATGGTGGAAAAACAAAGTCCAAGGATCATAACGCTGATCGCATAATCGGGTGTGCTGAGTATAGAGGAGTATACATTTAGGAGTGGACGAATTTTAAATGACTGAGGTGTCTTCAATGTTTCACCACTATAGACAAGTTCCAGAACAAGAAGAGTAAGTGTGGCTATCGCGAGAAAGTAGAAGTTTGATTCCCATCCAAAGAAATGTTGCAGAAATCCGCCAATGAAAGGAGCGATGATCGGTGCTGTTGACCAGATAATAGCGAACAGACTTGTATAGTGTTTTAGCTGGCTCCCCGTATATACATCCATAAAGAAAGCTCGTTTGCCAACGACAATCAATGCTACTGATATACCTTGAACAACGCGCATGGTTAGCAACACCGGCAGGCTGTTGGTTATACCGATGGTGAAAGAAGCAAGTGCAAAAATCAGGAGAGAAGCCAGGCTGAGACGATAGCGTCCAAAGGCATCCAGTATACTTCCAACAAAGAGCTGGGCGATTCCACTGCTGATTATAAAAATGACAAGCGACAATTGGATGTCGCCACGATTGGTGCCAAAAAATGCTGCCATAGCCGGAAATGATGGAACATAAATGTCTGTCGCGAATCCTGAGAGCGGCATCAGTGCGAATGCCAGCACGGTACTGATTTTTACATTGCTTTCTTTTAAAATGTTCATAAAGATTTACAGTTACATTGGGTTATTTGCTTTTAATTCATCTTATTTT
>NZ_DATCSD010000182.1:0-3514 GCF_036568665.1 Ohtaekwangia sp.
CACGCTCAAAAGCCTTGCGGACGTTTTCGTCCTGATCAATTAAAACAATATATACCTGAAACACATCGTGCCGGAATCAATCCGTGGTTGCCGGCATCTGTTATATCGGTTTTGTTATTGGGAAGTCATACAGCAGAGGCACAGGTTACAACCTGCACGACACCGCCTACTGAAGAATATGCCAGAATAGGGGAAGTCTTGCTTAAACCGACTGAGGACTCTCAACGAAATATATACAGGGAGATTCATGGCACTGTAAAGGAAGCAGCGGATGGTTCGCTTTTGCCGGGTATAAATGTTATCTTAAAAGGAACAGAACAGGGAACCGTTACTGACGCTGAAGGTAAATTTACGTTGCGCAGCAATGATCTCTCCCGTAATTCTGTTTTGGTGTTTTCATTTATAGGCTACGAAACACAGGAAATTTCTTTGAGCAGCTACAGCAGGCAATCGGAAATTGTAATTGATTTGAATATGGATGCGACTGTATTGGGGGGCGTTGAAATCTATTATAGGCACAGATGGTCACCACGGGCTATCTGGTGGAAAATCAAAAATATATTCCGGTAAGCCTCACCGTAAAATCTCTCTCCTTCAGAGAGGGACTTGTGCGGCCAGTGGGAACACCTGACTGCTCTTGGTTATTAATGATGAAACTCCTTTACAATTTTACTCCTTCACAATCTCCACTTGTTTTACATTTCCCTGCTGATCTTTTATGGTAAGTATAGCTTTGGTCTTGTCTTTCAGGATCGGGTTGAGAAGTATATCGCAGAGATTTACTGTTTCGTAGGTAACACCGTCAATAGCAATAATCTGATCGCCAGTCTGTACTTGCTGGCGAAGTATATCTGTCCAGATGGAGCCGACAACTAATTTTTGGTTGATCACTACCGGTGTTATCGTCCAGTTTATTTCGCGGGCGCTGGCTGATGGATGGAAAGGTTCAAAGTAGAATTTACCATTCGGGTAATCGATCGTAACTATACCATAGTGCAAAAGTGGTGCGCCTATGCGCGACTTATTATCAGAAGTAGTTTCAGATACTACATGCTTTAGCTCACTCTGGTTTATGCGCAGCGATGGTATAATAAATCGGTATAGTGTTGTGTTGTTGCCGAGCCCGGCATTGCTAAAGGTGTCGCTGCCATAGCCGGTTGCTTTTATCTGTATAACATCGGCTTTCTTAAAGATATCGAAGTGATCCATGCAAAGTGCATACAGGTCGTCTGAGCCGGTATCAAAAAGTAAAACTTCATTCGATCGGCCGATCTTAACGGTAATATAGGGACTACTCTGGCGATCGGGGAATACTATCTTCGAAGCATTTTTAGAAGACACCGTTAATTTTTTTATATCGTCTGTGATAATGATCTTCTTCGAGGCTGATGCAAACTGTACAATAGAGCCGCGCAGCATATTACTGCCGATCAATCCATCCACGCCAAAGCATGCTTTCATCACAGTATCTTTACTCACCAGCGTGGGCACATCGTTGAAAGATATATCGCCAAAACTGATAGCCGGAAGATCGACCATTACCAGTGAATCTCTTTTACCATTGGCATCGCCTACATTTACTTTCCGGATAATATAGGGATGAAGCTCGCGGTATAGCGATTCGAAAATGAGGTTGGGTGCACCGGTATCCAGTATAAATTTGCGCACCTGGCCATTCACTACAGCCGGTACAATGATCTTGTCTTTAACGATCTCGTAAGGAATTTCTGCATAGTAATTTTTCTGAGCGGTTCCCCCGGCATTGAATGTTAACGACTGAGCGATACCGATATGGATAAAACACATCAGAATAACAAACCCTGCAAACTGCTTCATAGTATTTCCTATATATAGCACAATGATACTAAAATCCTGGTATCGGAAAATATATAGTATATGGCTGGTGAAGGTATTTTAGTATTTTTGCCGGCAATACAATTAACCTGATCTCACCTGATTTTATGAACAGACACATTTTTTTAGCCTGCGTGCTTATGCTACAGACTTTTTTAGTTATGGCGCAGGATAACGTTACGGTAGGTAAACCCTATGTTGTAATTGATGCCGATGCCAAGTATTATTTCGCGGCTCATGGCGAGATACTCACCGTAAAGACCAGTCGTAAATCCATAACCCTGCAAAAGCTGGATGCCGTTAATCTCACGTTTCTGAAAATAAAACTGTACGATGACTTTCCGAAGAATTTTGAGATAGAGAGAATTACCCAGATCAAGAACCGATATTTTGTTTTTTACTCTTTGCGCGATGGAGTCGAACAGCTCTTCTATCGTGAAATAGATTTTGCTTCGTGCTCATTTAAAGGACAGGGCAAAAAACTGTTGGTGGTGAACGATCGCATTGCCGATCGCTACGACAAATTTGATTTTTACTTCTCATACGATTCATCAGCCATGGTAGTGCAATATCGGTTGTCGCCCGAGCATAAAAACGACAGCAAGAATTTTGATGAGATCGGTGCGCACGTCTTTGATCAAAACATGCAGGAGAAATGGAGCGGTGTATTAACCATGCCCTATACCGAGAAGAAAATGAACAACCTGGATTACTCGGTTGATTCAAAAGGAAATGTATATATAGTAACGCAGGTATATAATGACGAAACTACCCGCGAGCGCAAGCGTGGAGAGGAAGAAGCCAACTATCACCTCGAAGTGTTAAAAGCGAGTGCGCCTACAGGAGCGATCACAGCATCTAAAATTGATGTAGCCGATAAATTTATCAAAACCATTTGGATATACGAGACGGCCAAAGGCGATTTGATTGGAGCTGGTTTCTATAATATAGGTAAAAACAAGTCGGATGCCGATGGCGTTGTTCTCTTTAAGCTGGGCACAGACGGAAAGCCGACTGACCTGATCGCGCATGAGATACCCGTTGAGATTCTGAATCAATATGCCAGTGCAAAGAGCAAACGCAGGAATGAAAAGAAGAACGATGACGATCGTGCCGAGTTTGAAGACTTGCGTTTACAGGATATAGCCATGCAGGAAGATGGCAGTACAATTCTGGTAGGCGAACAGCGATTTATAGTTTCGCGCACCAGCTATTCTACTATGAACGGTGTTACTACTACACGCACTACTACCTATTATTACTGCAATGATATACTGGTAACAAAGATTACTCCTGCGGGTAAACTGGCATGGATGAAAAAATTACCGAAGCGCCAGACGGGTGGAGCCGGTTGGGGTGGTATGTCGTATACGTACTTCCGAGGTGCTCATGAACATTACTTCCTGTTCCTCGATAATGAGAAGAATAAAGATTTGCCAATAACAGAAGTGCCTGCTCAACACGTAGACGGTGCCGGGGGATTTCTGACAGCCTATAAAGTAAATGACGCTGCCGGTGAAGTTACCAAGCTATCGTTACTCAACACGCGCGATGTAAAAGGTATGGAAGTATACCAGTTCTCACCAAGTCGTATCATGGCTACAGCACCCTCTACTATTGTGTTTGAAGCCTATAAAAAGAAGAAAGAAGATATACTCGT
>NZ_DATCSD010000183.1:0-18538 GCF_036568665.1 Ohtaekwangia sp.
AGCGTGAGTTGTGTAACCCCATAAGGGATCATAATTACTTCTTCTACCCAAGCTTCTGATAGTGCCTGTTTCGGAATTGTCGTGCCGGGCCATACCAAGTCGGCACCGTTTCCTTTTGCATAAAGGGTAACAGTTGCTCCATTAAAGTATCCTTTCACTCTGAACAGATAGCGCTCACCTTCCGTCACGGTGTATATGGTCGTGAAATTGAGACCTCCCTTGGTTGCCGCCGGAGACGAAGTGCCGGTAACTTTAATATACTTCTCACCGTTAATGGTCTGCGCGGCGAGTGTAGCGTTTGTGGTTGTCAAATCGGCCGTGACTATATCGCACGAATTTGTGTACAGCTTTTGCTCGCTGGCCATCACAATTCTTCCCTCATCGTGCTGAACGAATTGCAGCACATTATTTTCAAATATCCAGGGGCCAATATACTCTGTTACCTTTTGCGTGCCCGATTGCGTAACAACCTGGCTTTGCTTGGCTCCGGTGGCATCGTACAGATACACAATATTATCGTTGCCATACTTAGTCACTTTCTCAGGCAGGTTCAAATGATTATAAGTAATAGATTGTCCGGCGGATAGCACCAGGTTTTTGTTTTTGTCCTGGATCATGTTGCCGTTAGCATCGTAGGCATAGTCACTGCCGCTGGTGTTGCCATCATAAAATCCTTTGTCTTTGTCGGCAGTGCCAGCAGCATCACCTACTGACATCAGTTGATTGCCGGTTGCGTAGGTATACGAAAGATTATCGATCAACGCATTGCCTTTGCCTTTTCGCTGAAGGGTTTTGATGTTTCCGTTCAAGTCGTAGCTTAATCCATTTTCATTATATTGTCCTGCTGCCCACGTGTTGAGTGTAGCGGCCTGAAGGCTTGCTGCGGCGGTCAATCTATTCATGGCATCGTAGGTGAAGTTGTATCCCATTTGTTTGATGGCACCAAGGCCGAGACCACTACTCCACTTTATCGCGTTGATGTTGCCATTATACTGAAGGTTGGCCGCATTGCCCGTGCCCAGATCGTCGTTATACGCGAGGTTTATACCGAACAAATCCCCTGTATCATCATTGTTACCAGTGGTACCGGTATTTGAAAGCTCGGCATTGTTGATCGATGTTAACCAGCCACGAATGTTGTAGCGATAGTCAACACTTTGTTTCGCATCGGTTGCTGCAGAGGTCGTGCTGTGTAACTTTTTATCAATCAGCTGACCTAGTTCATTATAGGTGTTGCTTGCCAATAGTACCTCGTTTGTTTCTGTAAGTGTTCCCGCTGTACGCGTTCCGATCTTGTGCCATGTCTCTTTTAGCCTTGAAGCATGATCGTAAGTAAATCTCTTTGTTACTGTCGACACTGCCCCGTTAAGAGGTGAAACTGAAAATGTATTCGATACAACGATGTTGCTGATTTTAGCACCTGTGTTTCGTAGTGTTGTATAGAAATACAATTGCGCCGTTGATACATCGGCGGTTTGTGTACCGGTCGGGTACACAATCACCCCATTCTTCTTGTAGTAAATCTTGCCATTGATCCGTTCAACGCGAAGTACATCGCCTGCCACAACGTTGCCTAAGCCAGAAGCAATGTTGCCACCACGACTTATACTAAGCTGCCCTGTGCTAACGTACCAGCCGAAGTCAATATTGCCCATCGCCGGGGCCCCTCCGTCACCAAAGCCGAGTATAAAGCCAACGCCAACCTGTGATAGGGTAGCTTCGATCCATCCATCGGTATTGACCGGAAGGTATTGAACCGAGGTTGCGCCTTCCGCCCAATCGCTTGCCGTCCCACCAAAGCTGATGTTGCTGTTGCTGGGTGACACACTCGCACTGCCGGTAACATTTGTCCACGTGATTGGTTGTCCGGTGAAGAGCGATGTCTTGGTAGATTGCGGCCTGCCGGCAAAGTCATAAGTTGTGGTTGTTATTGTATGCCCTTTAATGTTATCAGCAATCTGCTGTATGAGATGATATTTGGCGTCATAGTAATTTACTGTTTTCAACCAACTGCCTGTAGAAATCATCCTTGTCTTTGCTCCTGTGACCTTTCCGATAACAGCTGAGTTGGCTGTTGTCTCCTGTTTCAGGTAACCCCCCGTTCCATTCAATTGTGTAGCATCGTAATCGAACACATTATTGTTTACGAGCAGGCTCTTGAAGTTGTAATTGTCGTAGTAGGTTACTGTCAGATAATTGTTGAGGGTATCTGTTTGTGGAAATGAATTATTGGTGTATCCATGAACACCAGAACCCTGATACATTTCAAACCAATTTTGTGTACCAGTCAAACCAGTATAATATGTGTCAACACGTGACTGCATGGTAGCTTGGTCAACAATGGTATTTGTTTTCAGTAAGCCTGTGAGTACAGGGCGATTCAAGGCATCGTATTTGGTAAAAATCCATTGCTTGTTCGGCCGCTGGCTGCCATCCTGGGTAAGTACAAGCCGGTCGCGATTGTCGTATACCATATATACCGGTTGTGCACCTGGAACTTGTTTTTGTATCAGGCGGCTGTTATTGTCATAGCGATAACGAAATGCATAATTTGAAAGGATACTTTTATCCGTTGAAAACGACATATCAAAATCCTTAATTGTACCTCCCTGGTGATTAATGGCAAAATCCGCATATAATAATGTTGCGGAGGTGCTTGTCGCCTCCAACATTAAAACATCATTTACATAGTATCGTATTTTTCCCCCTTCTCTTGAAAGCATAACCGTTGTGCCTGGAGTATAATTACCCAATGATCCATTGCTTTTCACAACGCCGTTTTCCCAGGCAAGCACGGTGCCTCCTGCGGAAAACTCAATTGCAAAAGGCATGGCAACGCCATTATCTACGTTTGCATTTGTGAAACCTATCATCCGCGATGTGTTAGTTTCTCCGGCAGTCATTCGTATCCAGCCATCGGTATTTGCTCCTAAAGAGTTCGAGGAATATGCACCAGCATTGCCATAACCTGAATTACCTTGCTTCGATATAAGATTGCTCCCAATTGTAAGGCCAGTTGAGACTGACTGCCAAGTGGTAGGTGCGGAAATAGAAGAAAGTAATTTTGATGCTTCTGGTGGAATTACCTGAACCAGTCTTCCCAAGTCGTCATATACATAGTAGGTACTAGCATAGTTAATGTCGCTCACCGTTGTGTTTCCTTCTATAGCCTGGACCCGTTTCAAAACGGAGTGGCCATCTTTATCGACATACTCAATTACCTCATGATTCTGTTCATCTTTAGTTTTGTTTTTTGAAAGTTCATTTGGCAGGTAGTAGTATCCGTATGACGATATATTTCCCAAAGGAATTGGCGTGCTTGGATCTGTGTACTTCCATAATCTCACTTCACTGGCAATATTGACATCGTATACCTTCTTGATTGTATGATCTGTTGAGGTATAGCTATTGGCTCCATCGGGCTGCCAAACTGCTCCTGGAGCCCCTTGAAAGTTTATACGATTAAGCGGGCTCGATTCAAACACAGTCTCAGCATAGGGAAACTGGTCGTTCGAAACACTTGGTGCGCTCTGATAATATAAATACTGTGCGCCCGTACGATACCGGGCCAGATCAGTCATTTGCGTGTTATCCAATGATGGATCCTTTAAAGCATCCGTTTTGTAGCTTCGCTTTGAAGCGTTTGAAACATAGGGCAAAAATTTAAGTTTTTCTCTTCCATAAACATCGTACTGAAATGGTAGTACAATGTCTTTCTTTGATGGTGAATTGGCCGTATTGATTTTCTGAACAGGTCTTCCAAGTCCATCAAAGTAAGCAATTGTTTCGTTTAGATTTTCAATAGCCAAGCCATCCACATCGCTTTCTGTAAAGATATTATCCTGTCCAATTGTTCTGCTGATCACATAGTTCAGTGGGGTAGCGCAATAGGTTGTTTTTATACTATTCGAAATTGCTGTCGAATTGGTTACACAGGATAAATTGCTGGTTAGTAAACAGCTTATATCCTGTCCACCGGAAATTATAGTTTGGAACTGAGACGCCGTAGCACCACTAACGGGATTACCATTGACACGCCATTGATAACCGGGATTTGCTCCACCATTCGTTGGCGTGGCCACAAATAGTGCATTCGTTCCATCACACACATTTGTAGTGGTTATAGCTAGTTGAGGCACTTGCTGTACAGTAACGGTAACCACAACGCTGCCAGAGCTGGAGCAACCATTTGATGTTGTTATAGTCAAGGTGTACGTTCCTGACATAGCTGTGGTAAGATTAGAAAGTACCGGGCTCGAGGCGGTACTGGCATAACCATTGGGGCCTGTCCATGAGTAACTCGCCGCGGTAATACCAGGGATTAATGTTATGGTACCTCCAATACAGGCTGCTCCCGATGTTGTTGGCGATACACTCGGTTTATCTACTGTTAATGTAGCAGCGCTGGATGTCGTGGTGCCGCAGGCATTAGTGGCCTTTATCCAATATTGGCCCGCCAGACTAAGTGCCGCAGGTGATAAGGTAAGCGTTGCTGTAGTCTGTCCCGACCAAGGTGGGGATAGTGATGGAACAGCTCCACTGCCATTGCCACTCCAATACCATTGATAACTCGTTGCGCCAGTGACCGCGGCACTCAAGGTTGTTGATGCTCCATCACAAACTGTTTTACTAACAGGCGAAGTTGTAATAACGGGGGCAGGATTGATTGTAACTGCTGTTGTCGCCGTTTTACCACAGGCCGTAAGCGTATATACACCTGCCATTGCTGATGTCATACTTGTAGACACAGTAGGGCTTTGACTTGTGCTCGTAAATCCGTTAGGGCCAGTCCATGCATAACTTGATAACCCGGTTGGTCCTGTGAGAGTCAACATGCCACCGATACACACGGGTCCGTTGTTGGATACCGTAAACGAAGTCCCTACTGTCACTACATTAGATAGCGTAGTGCCACATGCATTCGTCGCGCGTATCCAGTATTGACCTGTTACGCTGCTTGATACCGAAGATATAGTAAGTGTTGTAGTGGTAGCGCCAGACCAAACTGCCGAAGGAGGTACTGCTTGATTAGGAAACCCACTGCCACTCCAACACCATTGATAACTGGTGGCTCCTGTGGCTGTAATACTAAGCGTTGCCGTTGCACCATCACAAACCGATTTACTAACCGGCTGAATTGTGATGGAAGGCAAGGAACATTGCGCTATTGTATTGAAGGAAGAGATTAATGCAACAATAATCCCGATGAATAATATTCCAGATTTTCTCATGACATGTTGGGGCTTATTGCTGGTTCAGATAATGGTATAAGGTCTGCTTAACTACTTTTTTATTGGCATCTTTTACCAGCTTAAGACGGTTCAATGTATCGTACTCAAAATAGGTGGCCACATTATTGGGGTCAGTTGAAGAAGTCATACCCGCAAGTGGATCATACGTATAAGTGGTTATCAATGCCCCTTCAGGAAGGAACCTGATATCATCAATTGCCCCCGTTTCGTTTATGTTTATAGAATAAGCATTAGTAGTGACTATAGCTTTTGTGGTCTTTAATGTCCAGTCATTGATAGCAGTTCCGGTTTTCGTCCAATAGGTCAATATATAAGCTCCATTACTGAGGTTTGAAATATTCAATGAATAAGACCCCTTGTAACTTTTTCGTCCTGTTTTACTTTCTGTGCTAACTACATTACTTCCCGCATCGTCCTCGAAGCCAGTATAGAAGACGTCTTTCAAAAATGCATTTTCAATTGCTGCAACCGGAAAGGTTTGATTGTATCCCCATATGACGGAATGTATAACACCGTCCTTAGTCTGGTACTGTGCAATTTTGCCACTTGTATAGTGATCGTATGTAAGTACTACCTTCGTGGCATCTGCTTTTACCTGCTGCTCGACACTGACGGGTTTTATAAACGAATTTTCTACTGTAAAATAGTTTGTTCTATTCCTGACGAGTTGGACGCCATTCTTTAATCTGGTCTCCTCAATCACTGGTTCAATGATATGGCAATCATCGCTAACCATAGTCGAGTACGGATAATTCTGCATAAAATCAACTGGGTATTTATATGTAGCAGTTTCCAACTCTTGTTTACTATTATACGTGCGCGTTTGCGAGATTTCGTAATTGGAAGGATTGTAATCAAATTCCGTAACCACCGTATTTTTATTGCTGCCTGAATAGACTTCCTCCGTTTTCTTAATAAGAATATTCTTGAACCGCACATATGGGTAAACACCTATCCTGTATTTCTGATCTCGGGTGCTCGTACAATCCTCTCTACCTTCTTCTTCCCCAACAAAAATTTTTTTCGATGTTACATTTACCCAGTCTTTTTCCAGTGAGCCTGTTAAAGTTGAATAAACATTTTTTTCTATACGCAGTGTATCCCCTGCGGCATTCAGGTATGTGGTTGTTAGTAGCTTCCCGGTAAAAGATGCTTCGGCATAGACTAACGTGCTCTCGAATATTAAGGGATGTGCATCGTTGCTGAATTCCTTAATCGTCATTCCATTTCCTGAAGCACCCGTTTTATCAAGGTCCCTGATAGCAACACGGCTATAGCCCACAGTTGGGCCTATCGGGTAAGTCGATGTAGAAAAAGAGCCATCTGACTGCCTATAAAAACATTTGTAATAGACCGACCCGCACCTTACCACACCACCAATATCCAGCCAGTTTTCTGTAATGATATAATTTAACGGCGCTTGCAAAAGACCGCTTGTTCCGCCACCGACATTCACGTAGCTATATTCCCGTGATGACAAAAGATTTTGATGCTCATCAAAATTGTCGACTCTCTTGATGCGTAACCCTCCACCAATGGATTCGTAATTTTGAGGAACTTGTGGGGAGGTGTAAAGTTTATAGTTAATCGTTGCCTCCGCAAGAGGAGTGTACCCTTGAAAACCAAGGTTATCAGGTACATTTAATTGTACAGCATAATGCCCTGCGGGGAGGGTAAGAATCTCATCAAATACTTTACTATAAGCTTGGCCATCGCTAAAGAAATCAGGAGCCCAATGGTGAACTACCTGTACGCCGTTCGGGCCTACTGAAAGCACGTTGCAATATGCTGACGCTATTTGACTGTAGGTAAACATTCCACCTTTATTGTGGAAGTGGATTTGGAAATGAACATCCGTTGATGAAGTCAATTCAAATTCGGAATGAGTATATTGAATGGCGCTTCCGTCAGGATAGTTCAAATCATATAAACTGAACGAAGCGTCACTGTTAAATAATACCTCCTTGTCTGCTGTGAGAATGGTATAATTACTAAACGTATGAGGTTCGAAGGTATACAATGTTTTTCCTCCTGTGGGATATTGTATTGATTTTAACATGCCGCTTTGCATGTGTTGTGCACTCGGCCCTCTATTGGCACCTGAATAAACATCCTTCGGCAATGTAAAGGTCGGAGAGTAAGAATTGAATAAAACGGCTGAGAATAACCGCGGTACAAGTGTTCTGGCAGAATTGCCATAATGTAAAACATCACTGGTGTTTTCCTGTCCATTGTAGTATCCCCAATGGTCTTTAGCAAATGAAGTTTTCATTGGCAACGGTACTTCCTCATTGTAGGCGAATGAATATTGCGTTTTCTCTGATCCTGATGCATTTCTTTCAACGATACCCGTCAGTTTCAATCTCTTCTGAAGATTGGCATCAGTCAAGCCGCCTCTGCCTCCAAATGTTCCATCAGTCAGGTAATCTCCGCCAACTGAGGAAGAGCTAAAATAGTCGTGTTGAAATTCTATTATTTTCTTTCTGGGTGAAAAATTATCCTCAACAATAAGGGAATCCAATTTTCTGGCGCCGCTTCCTGCTATATCTTCGCGGCCGCTCAGATTGAACCTCACTGTTTCTGTCATCGACTCAATCTTGGTCAGATATTGTGTGTTGATGGTGGCGACATCACGAGACAGGGTTCGTTGACTAACCCCAACGCCAGTAGGATTTGAACCCATTCCGCCAATAGCTTCAACATTGTCAAGTGTCGTCTCACTGGAAGGCGGTATCATCTGTGTAGGACCAAAACCTGTATAGGTGAATTTTATCCAGTGACCATCCGTTCCCGTTATATAGGAGAGATACCACGCATTGTTAACCCTGAAATGAGATAAGCTTTCAGCATACTCCACAGCTGAAAAGCGATACTTGATCCCTTTCCCGTCTGTTATAAGAAAACCTACATTTGGACCACCATCAAGTACACTGACTTTGCAATTATTTCTTTCTCCAATCACCTGTGGAGTACCTGTTTCTGGATTAATGTAAAACTTAAAGGAAATACCAGGGGCGTTGACGCTATACATATCACGCTGACCTTTGCCCTCGGTAGCTGCCTCAACACATTCCAGCGGTGTATTGTAATCATTTGATCCGAGATACCATAGCTCGTGACCAGTGGCTGGATAAATTCTGAAAGGATCAATAACGTCAACCACCATCTTCCATGAACTCCAAAAAAAGCCTGCTGGGTCTATCTGATCATTGCCACCAGCGGGCTCATACACGATGCCTGCGACTGCGGTCAGATCCCAATTCAATCCAACGAATGTTGCTTCCTGGTTTACTCTCACACCGGTAGCATTGTAATAAAGATTAAGGGGATACTCCAGCTCACCCGACTTAATTACATGAAGGGGAATAGAAATATCAGCCGCACCCGTGAAATCACTGACTTCAACTTCACCATATCGTCCCAGACTGGCCGCCTCGGGTGATATAGGAGTAATTTGGGGAATCTTAAGGGGATCAGTTGCCTGCGCGAATAAAAATGGCAGACAAAAACAATTAATTAACACAACCAGTATAACTTTCTTCATAACAAAGTAGATTAGGTTTAAAAACATATTGCGAGATTCATGGTTGGAGCGCAAATATCGTGATGACAAAATCGGAGATCTGCTAAATACAATTTTGACGTGCTACATTTTGTAATGAATCGCCACACGAGAATAATACCAACAAGCTGGGTGATGCAAAGAAGGTAGGTTTAAGTTTTTCATGTTTTATAATTGAATACTCATGCGCAAAGCTTGATTTTTATATCATCACAGTAAATACTTACAACGGAGCATTTTATTAATTACATGTCTTTTACAGTACTCCAAAAGAAGTATTGATACTCCCCAAAAAGACAGTTTACTTTGCAGCATGATTAAACTTGCAATTGTTGATGATGAACAACTGGCCAAGGCTTTAAAGAAAGAACTCCTGGAATACTCGGACATCTGCTGCCTTCTAAGCCAAACGTCGGTAGCAAGTGTGAAAAAAATTCGTGTAGATTGACAAATATGAAGAAGACAATTTTATTAACGCAGAATGGACTACGCAGGACAGTTTCCAAGTGGTTATTCATAATACTTGGACTTTCTAATTCAATAAATGGAGTTAGAAATTTAACCGAGACTCCTTTGACGAACTGGGGACTTGGAATTTTACTTTTGACAAGCGGACTTCTAATAGCGACACTCGGACTAATTTTATTCAATCCGACTAATATGTTCGCTCCAAAATTCGTAATTGACGACAATGAAATTCAAATTCGAGAAGACGTTCATGTAAAGACCAAGGCAATAAACTGGAAAGACATAAAAGAGATTACTTATAAATCTTTTGCACTGGACTTCTTATTAAACGACAACTCGAATAAATTAATCATTCTTCGGACAACTGGAGAGACATCAGTAGAGATAAAGAAATCAATCCGAGAAATTGCAGACAAGAAATCAATAAGTATAACTGGGGGTTGACACCAGCTACCAGTCGAGTAGACTGTCTAATACGACCTTGGTATTAAATACAAATTCAATATACGTACCTCATTTACGGTTACATATATAACCATAAAATATACCGATATGGTAGTATGCTTTTCAAAGTGCCTTTAACCACCACATCAACTGTTTGTATAACTCATTTTAAACACAATTATACCTTATGAAAAAACTGTTACTAGTTGTTGCATTGATCGTTGCTGTAAGTGCGTCTTACGCTCAGTCAATCATTCCGAAAGCCGGACTATCTTTATCAAAAATTCATGGAAATGACGCCAGCGGCACTGATTCAAAAGCAGGCCTTACCCTGGGTGTTGGCTTCAACCTGCCCCTGGGCGAAGGTGCGTTCTCCATCCAGCCAGAATTGAACTATATCCAAAAAGGATTTAAAGCAAGCGAAGACGGAGGAACCGCAAAATTGAACCTGAATTACCTTGAGCTTCCAGTTCTGGTGAAGGCTTCTTTCGGCGATGTTACAAAGTTTTACGTTAATGCTGGTCCTTCAATAGCATACGGTCTTAGTGGTAAAGTCTCATACGAAGAAGGCAACATGAAATTCAGTTCCAAAGTAAAATTTGGAGACGGCGATGCTGAAGATATTGTATATATCAACAACAAGATTGACCTTGGAGTACAATTCGGAGGTGGTGTTTTAATTGCCGGCAAAGTTATGGTGGATGTTCGCTATGGCTTGGGCCTGACAAAACTTTCGGATGACACCGAAGTTAAAAACGGTGGTTTCCAATTTACGGTGGGCCTGCCAATCAGTCTTAAATAATTTCTATTAGTGAATGTATTGAAAGAGTTTGTCTCAAAAGTCTCTTCTTGAAAAATGCCCCATAGACGATTTTATTCATGGGGCATTTTTCAATCAAATTCAGTCCTTTATTTGGCGTACATATATACTTGATATAGTGTATAGCTGACCAAAACTAAAAAATACTTTTGAGACGGTATCTTTTTTTCCTCCTCACACGACAAGATTCATTTTACACTAGTGAGTAGGTGTGTCTATCCGTTCACTCATACTTTGCTTGTTTTTAGTTTTATCGTGTTAAATCCTCGATGACCCGGGTAAGGCTTCTTCCTTTGAGCCAGTACTTTCGATCAACTAATTCTCTGTTTCTCCTTGCATATCCAAAAACTCATACCAGCGCTTGCTGCTATGGTATATATCCAGATAAAAACGACACTTTTTTACCTCCTGAAATTTCCTTTTCTCTTAACGCTACAGTCATTATTCAATCTCCCCTCCATTCAATCTCAGTATATATTTTTAAAATTCGGGTATATCCTGAGTAACATGTAACAATATGTAAATCACGAAAACTGTAATCTATCGCCTTCTTTTGCCTGTCACTATATATACTTAACGAAATAAAATTAAAATTTCGATCACACCTCAATGATGTGCACGAGAAGGATAGTCATTTTAAAGAATTGACAGAAAAAGGTTATCAGGGAGGTGGACCTTCATGGAAGGGAATTGTTTATGGAGCACTGAAAATGTCTGACCCAGCCATTCTGACTAAAATTGGATTTGACGAAGAAGCGGAAGAACTAGCAATCAACAAGGGCAACTCCCGTAATGGTTTTGTTCTGCAACAAACACAAACCTCCAACGCAAATACGTTGGAGGTTTATTTTACTTGGCGGTTAATTTAAAAATTAGTTTCCCGTATAGATCAGTTCTCTATAGTGACCACCTAGACTCGAGCCACCCATCTTTGTTACTGCCCATCCTGAGACGCCATCATTTCCGGTAGACGTTACTGCGAAATAGTTATAATCATTTCCACCTACTCCACGGTAGTTAACCCACAATCTGGTACCATCCGTTTGCAACGGAACATTTTTACCCGAAGATCTTGCAACGTTTACATAATATTGAGTGTTGTCCCATGCCCATATTCCGTCATTATTGTCGTCATGAAATTTGCGATAACGTATATAATCAGAAGGGTCCATATAGGTTACATATATTTTACCGTTAAAAAACTGAGCTTCAGCTTCTGTCTGAGGATCGGTGGATGTAGGATACTCTGCGCCAACTGTCCAATTAACAATGTCTGTTGAGTAAATGGAAAATAAGGTACCACCGCTGCTTGCGAATAAAAAATATTTGCCATTCACCTGAGTGAAGGATGGCGTTGAAATAACGTAGGTAGGAATATCACTTACCGTGCTGAGAGAACCCAACGTGTTAAATCCAGTACCCGATCCTGAATATTTGTATTTATGAATGGTCATTACAGAGTTATACTCTCGAAATTGAAATGCGTATAATTCGCCATTTATTGCGGCCAATTCAGGGTGACGTTTGTTACCGTTAGCGTCTTGACTGACTATAATGCCCTGCGCTTGTTCTGCAGACCAGTTTATTCCGTCTGTTGAAGTTTTTAACCAATAGCTTCCCTGATAAAAGTAAAGCATATACAGAGTATTATTGACATGTGCAGTCCTGATAAAATCAGGAAAGAACATCAGGCCGCTACAATTGGCCAGCCAAGGCCACGTAATTCCATCCAGTCCCCACTGAACATTATAACGGTCAGCTGCTACGGATCTTGGAAAAAAAGTGAACCACTTGCTGGACCCAAACAACATGGGAGACACCGGCACATCACTGGATGCATTGGATTTCAGGTCACCACTCTCCATTTTTCTATCTGTAAGCATGGAATCCTCACTACAATTGAAAAATACTAACAGAAGAAGAAGGGTTGAGACAATTGTTTGAATTTTGATTTTCATAATTTTTTTGTGGATTAATTTGTTAGGTTAGGTTCAAAAACATGCTGCGAGATCGTGGAGCGCAAATGTCGTGATGCAAAAAAACGGAGATCTGCTAATTACAATTTTGAGGTGCTGCATTTTGTGATGAATCGTCACATGAGAATAATACCAACGAGCTGAGTAATGTAAAGAAGGTAGATCTAAGTTTTTTCATGTTCTCTAATTGATAGTAATGCACAAAGCTTGATTTTTATACTATCACAGTAAATACTTACAACGGAGCATTTTTTAATGACAAGTCCTTTCCAGTACTCCAAAAGAAGTATTGATACTCCCCTAAAGACGGTTACTTTTGTAGTATGATTAAACTTGCCATCGTTGATGATGATGAACAACTGGCCAGGGCTTTAAAGAAAGAACTCCTGGAATACCCGGATATCGAAACGATAGAAATCAGTAATGGAGGTATTAAATTCTTGAAACATCTCCAGCAATTGCTACCCGGAAAGCGCCCGCAAGTGATTATTATGGATATCAGTATGGGTTCCCCTGACGAAGGAATTCAGGCCACACGGTTGATCAAAGAGCATTTTGCGGATATTCAAGTCGTCATGTTCACCATCTCGGATACGGACGAACTTATTTTCGAAGCCTTCCGGGCAGGAGCTGTTGGCTATTTACTTAAAAATGAAAAGCCTTCTTTCATCCTCAAGACAATTATTGATGTTCACAACGGTGGAGCGCAGATGTCGCCCAGTATCGCACGGAGGACAATTGCATTCCTCACACCTGATGTCGGGAAGGGCCGGCCACAAAAAGAAACGAACGAAGCGGTGATATTATCCGAACGGGAAATGGAAATAATGAAATTGGTTGAGCAAGGATTCACCTACGAACAAATTGCCAACGCTTTGCATATTGCCGTGAATACAGTTAAGAAACACATGATGAATATTTTTGGTAAACTGCAGGTCAATAATAAAATTGAAGCAATAAAAAAGATCGCCCGTTAGCCTTTATTGGAAAGTTGGAGCGACACAATCACATGTGTCCCTTTATTTAACGCCGTTGATATTTCAAAGGAGGCATTAATCTCTTCTGCCCTCGCCTTCATATTTTTTAATCCATAGTGGCCATTCATTTGAGAATGATCGATTACAAATCCTTTCCCGTTATCCTCCACTTTTATACAAAAACAATTGCTGCGGCTGTCTTCGTAAACAGCCACTAAAAGTACAGATGCTTCGCTGTGTTTTTGACTGTTTGCTATAGCTTCCTGGATAATGCGATAAAGATTTATAGCTTGAGTCGGTTTCAGCACAAGATTGTTATGCTCAACCTCGATCTGCAAGTCGTAATGAACGGTGCCTTTATTTTGTCTTAACCGCCAGATCAAGTTTCGAAGTTTGTCGCTAAACTCTGACAAGGTTACGCCGTCCTTTTGTATAGCCCAAATGGTATCCCTCAATTCAGACACTGTTGAATGCACGTTACTATGAATCTGTTCAGCCGTTGTATATTCTATCTCATATTCTTTTACTATCTGATTAAATCCCAGCGATAAAGAAATTAACCTTGATCCTATATTATCATGAAGATCCTGGGCAATACGGCCTTTCTCCGATTTTAATTGATTGGCGAGCTCCAGTTTCAACAGCCTGCTCTTGTACTTGGCGCGGAAATAAATAAAAAAGATAACACCGGCTACCAGCAACGTGATGAATAAAACAGTCAACCTAAAATAAATGGTCTCCCACCATACCGGTTTGACATGAACAACGTTCGGAAAAATAATTTTTTTCCAATGCCTGCGATCGGTAGAGTACTCAACATCAACTTTATACTTACCAGGGGCCAGTGAATAATAATTGATATTAAAATCCTTCGTATAATTCCACTGTCCTAATGATGAAGACCTGTGTCTCAAGAAAAGAGTCCGGCTATTGTACGATTGAAAACCAAAATCAAAACAGATGTTGTTCTCTTGAAAAGATAAATCATGCAGGTCGGTAGAAGTAACAGGATTGGAATTAACGGTCACCCGGTTCAGTCGGGGTATCGGTGTGTTATTTGCGAAATGAACTTCGTGATTGTTGAATACAGAAAAACCATCATTCAAAATGCACCATGTCTCTGATCCATTTCTCATAATGAAATTTACCTTGTTATCAACCATACCAGATGCTTTATCAAGAAGCTTATAGCTAAGTTCCCGTTTATCCAATAATTGCTTTAGGTCAACTTTAAGAAGCCCTTTTTCCGTGCCCAGCCAAAGGCAGCTGTCAACGACAGATGTATATATACTTTCAAAAATAAAACCTTCATTTTTTGAATAGGCTTGTTTTTTTTCACCATCGATTATTTTAAATCCATTGCCAATCGTTGATACAAGAATTTTTCTACCTGGCAAAAGAGTTAACCCCGATATTTTATCATTGTTGAACCCTGGTATTTCTGTGATTTTATGAAAGGACTTGTCTGTTTTATATAGCCCTGTTACGCCGGCCAGATAAACATCATTGTCAATTACAAATATATTCCGGCTCCAAAAAGCAAGTTTATGAAATGATAATAAGTTACTCTCTAAGTCGAATTCCAACGCACCATACCCATTGACTCCCCAAATTCTGTCATACGTTCTAAAATACTTCTTCAATACAAACTTCGTTACATCCGAAAACTTCTTGACAACCGTGCCCTCTTTATCCAATAATACGGAACTGCCTGATGTTGAAATCCAGAGCAGGCTATCGTTCTTCAAAAACACGCCAGAAACGATGGGGGCCTTTAGATCTATCGACCATTTTTTTGCTTTCGTCTTTTTGTCAAGGTTAAGTAAAGTCCCATCGTAGAAACCCACAAAAACATTTTTGTTGTTTGTCAACACGAAGTTTACTTTGGAATCCCTAGACAGACTGTAATTCTGAACACTAAGGTCTGGTATATAATAAATACCTTTTTCTAAAGTTGAGTACCAAAAACCTCCATCGTTATCCTGAAGCACTGATGTAACAGACCTGCCTTTTAACAAAGGCAATCGCCACGGGCGGGAAAAAGTGTTCGTGGAAAATCTTACAACTCCATCACTCAAAAATCCCAACCAAAGATTATCTTCCTTGTCAACCGATAAGCTAATGATAGGCTGCTTCGCAGTATAGACCAATTCAGTTTTTGAATCCCGGAGCCTGAACAAGCGATCATTTACAGATAAATACATATCCCTTCGCCAGAGCTTGCAAAAAATATAACCAAGACGGTCTGTATTTTCAATGGGAAGGTTATACGTTACTCCATTTAGCGAAGCAGTACTTACATTGGCAGGGCTATTTATTGCCAGTGTGACGTTGAAATTATTTTTTGTAATCTGTAAAACATGTATAACGCCACGTTTCATTTTCATAGACTCGAGTGATCCTGTATTTGAAATCCTATAAAGTCCATTCCAAACATCGGTAAAATAAACCTGCCCAAGGCTATCCACTACCATTACAGGAATAACCCCTGCCCTTGGCAATGAAGTTATTCGATCGTTGAATTTGTAAGGGGTCATCCTTCCTTCTTTATGATGGTAAATTGAGGTTGCCCCGGAAAAAGTTCTAAACCATAAATTGCCGTTGGGATCTTCTATAGTCGAAAACACAACTTGATCGGAAAGGCCATTGGATTTATTAAATAATTTGAATTCGCCTCCATCAAATCTCACCACGCCATTATCGGTGGAAAACCAAATAAATCCCTTAGTGTCCTGAAACACGTGATATACCTCAGATGAAGGCAGGCCGTTTTGTTCATTGTAGTTTTTGAATGCCGCTTCCTGACCAAAACAGTTGAGTATGAATATAAAAAGGAATAGCAGCGAGAGATAAAAAGAACTCACACTAAAAGATTTGGAATTATTGCCTTCGCAGATGAAATTGAACAAATCTCTATTTACGGAGGCATGCTTTGAATCCAAACAGATTCGATAACACAGATCATCAATTCCCTTGCTTGTTTTGTTCATAAAGTATGATCAATGTTATTTACCTGAGCGCAAACCTGTATATACTTTACTCCTTTTCTACTCCAGGTAAATACCTGCAGCTCTGCTGCGTACATCTCTGTGTTTGCAGACCGGTATGATGCTCAGCGCTTGCCCAGAGTTTTACTTTAAATCAGCTGACTGTAATTTACAGATTGTGCGGTGCAACATCAAAGCATACTGAAAGTATTCAAACAAATTTGTGCCTGTATTCAAGGTACGTTTAGATTGTATCTCTATATATCCAAACAGAAGGATGCGCGGGCATATAATATATACCCATTTTGGTGGTATACATTCTATACCACGTTACTTCCAAAACTCCCGCGTCCTGAATTAGCTTCAGCAAAAGCATATTTTTACCGACTCTAAGGTTCCTGAATCCCCAAAGTTCAAAAGATATGTTGTTAACAATGGTTGCGATTGAAGATAGTTGTATTTCATTTGCCCATCATATGGGAACTAGTAATTTACACAAGGGGAAATTATTTCTGCGTAGATTGGGGCTCTGAAAAAATATCTGCTCCTAATCCTTCAACTCTAAACAATAAACCTTAATGAAAATAGCTGCACATGCCACAACGGTATTATTGATGGCCCTTTTCCTTGTATTTAATTCATGTAACGATGATGATTCATCAACTACTGGTGGAGATGTATATGTGGCCGGCATGGTGTATCATGACGGAGTTGGAATAGCCAAGTACTGGAAGAACGGGATAGCAACCGACCTTACCGACGGGACTAACCAAGCAGCTGCTTTTTCTATTTTTGTGGTTGGTCATGATATATATGTGTCCGGCTTCGAATCCAATGGAATAAATGACGTGGCTAAGTGCTGGGAGAACGGAAAAGCAGTAAATCTTACCGATGGCACAGCGAATGAGTATGCCTCATCCGTTTTCGTGGTTGGTAGCGATGTGTATGTGGCCGGCTATGAATCGGAACTTGATAGTCTAAAGGGTGTGGCTAAGTATTGGAAGAACGGAAAAGCAGTAAATCTTGCCGAAGGTACAACTAGTACGGCTGCTTATTCGATTTTTGTCAAAGGTAATGAGGTGTATGTCTCAGGTAGGCATTATGGCGCCGCTAAGTATTGGAAAAACGGAAAGGCAGTAGATATTTCCGGTGTTATTGCGAAATCGATTTTTGTATCTGATAGCGATGTGTATGTGGCTGGGCAAGTATACGATGGAACGAATTTCTTTGCTGCATATTGGAAAAATGGAAAACCATTGAAGCTTAGCGATGTGCCTAGTGTTGCCATGTCTATTTATGTGACTGGTAAGGATATCTATGTTGCTGGCTATGAAATTGAAGGAAATGTGACCATATGCAAATACTGGAAAAATGGGGCTTCGGTAAATCTCTCCAATAGTCCAAATGGAAGCACAACATCTATTTTTGTGGCTGGCAGTGATGTTTATGTTACAGGGTATGGAAGCGAAGAGCCCGGTGGCCCTTACGTAGCTAAGTACTGGAAGAATGGAGAGGCAGTGAGTCTTACCGATGGCGTTGAACCTGGCTTTGCGAACGCTATTTATGTGAAGTAAGTTTTGTTTTTCATGATACCAGGGATTGCTATTCGTATTGAGTTCCAGGCTTGGCTCTGTTTGAAGGTAATGCTTCTTACAAGAGTGCGGTATATATTTACCTTGGCGCGCCACACAACACAATCTGGCATAAATGATCAGAGTTGCGCAAGGCATGCTTAATTTTTTAAGGACAACGGTTGTCACAAGTATATACTTTTATCTCATTCAAAGTATACCTAAAAAAAGGTATAAGAATAAATTTATTTATCATTACTACAATAAGTGGTATTAAATAAAAATTATAAGGCGAAATTAGTAGCATTAACATAGAGACGGTTTGAATATTTATATATTCCCTTTGTCTTTCATTGCTTAGTTAAAACATTTCCTGTTTCAGGTTTACCTTTTTTATCAAGCCCCACAAGTCGATTATTCTTTACTAACCACATTAAGGTGGGCGGTGATTTAAGCCATTGATCTTTTTCTTTGATGCTCA
>NZ_DATCSD010000184.1:0-2806 GCF_036568665.1 Ohtaekwangia sp.
TATGATAGCAACCATCGTACATGTTTATGTAAAGCCTGAGCACATTGAGGCTTTTATTAACGCCACTAAAACAAATCATGAAAATTCCATTCAGGAAAACGGCAATCTTCGTTTTGATATTCTGCAGGATGACAAGGACCCCGGTAAATTTGTGTTATACGAAGCATACGAAACAGAACAGGCTGTAGCGGCACACAAAGAAACTGCGCATTACCTGGCGTGGCGCGACACCGTAGCACCCTGGATGGCAAAACCACGTGAGGGTGTAAAACATAAAATGCTTTTTCCTGCAGCCAGGTAATTTATTCAACGATGACGAACGCTTTTGCACTTGCCCATATACCATCGCTCCATTTTGGCGCAGGTAAAATCTCTGTATTACCTTCTGTTGTAAAAGCATTCGGCAAAAAAGTATTGCTGATCACAGGGGCGCATTCCTTCACATCGTCACCCTATAGCACACGAATGTTGGAGCAACTTCAGTCGGCCGGATATATACTCAGGCAGCACGCTATTGGCACAGAGCCTACACCAGCCATGATCGATGATGCGGTAAATCTTTTTGCTGATTATATACCCAACGTAGTTGTTGCCATTGGTGGCGGCAGTGTGCTGGATGCCGGTAAAGCTATAGCGGCCATGCTTCCTTTACGCGAACCGGTAAAAGATTACCTGGAAGGTGTTGGCACTAAAAATCATCCGGGAGTAAAAATTCCATTTATAGCTATACCTACAACGGCCGGCACCGGAAGCGAGGCAACTAAAAATGCCGTGCTATCAGAGACGGGTATATCAGGCTATAAAAAATCACTGCGTCATGCTAATTTTGTTCCTGATGCTGCGATCATCGATCCACAGCTTACACTGAGCTGCTCGCCAGCCGTTACAGCCGCCAGCGGTATGGATGCATTTACACAATTGCTTGAATCATATCTGTCAACCGCAGCCAACCCGATAACCGATGCCCTGGCATACGAAGGTCTAAAGCAGGTTGCTGGTTCTCTCCCGCAAGTATATCGCGATGGTTCCAATTTAGCTGCGCGTACAGCCATGGCGTTGGCCTCCTATCTTTCGGGCATTACCCTTGCCAACGCAGGCCTGGGACTTGTACACGGATTTGCTTCTTCTGTAGGAGGATATTTTACTATACCGCACGGGGTGATCTGCAGTTCACTGATGGCTCCTGCCAATACACTCACCGTTCAGAAATTACGAGCAACGCATCAGAACCCGGAAGCATTGGCTAAATATACTTTAGTCGGAAAATTGTTTACAACTACACCCGATAAACCGGATGAATATTATATCGATGCGCTTTTATCACTGATTGAACAATGGACGTACGAGTTAAATATACCCCGACTTTCTCACGGTGGCGTTACTACAACCGATCTCGAAAAGATTGTTCTTGCCTCTGACAATAAAAACAATCCTATCGCACTGGATCAGGATGAGATGGTGCGTGTGCTGGAGATGGCTCTTTGATCTATATTCGTTTAGTATCAAAATAAAAAGGAAGAACGAATGCCCGCTCTTCCTTTTCATATATAGAAGTATATATCTGCTTGTTTATTTTTCCATGATCATTGTTACGCCTTGTCCTCCGGCTGCACAAATCGATATAAATCCTTTACCCGATCCCTTCTCATGAAGCAACTTCGCCATGGTTGCTATAATGCGACCACCCGTTGCAGCGAATGGATGCGCGGCAGCAAGGCTGCTTCCCTTCACGTTCAATTTACTCCGATCTATACTTCCCAGTGGCTTATCAAAGCCGAACGTCTTCATAAGATCTGCACTTTCCCAGATCTTTAGTGTTGCCAGTACCTGTGCAGCAAATGCCTCGTGAATTTCATAGTAGTCAAAATCCTGTAAGGTAAGTCCGGCTTTCTTCAGCATCCGTGTAGAAGCATATACCGGAGACATCAACAGATTATGTTGATTTTTTACATACTCGATCGCTGCTACTTCTGCGTGTGTAATATAGGCCAGCACCGGCAGGTTATGATCGCGCGCCCATTCTTCGCTGGCGAGCAATACGCACGAAGCACCATCGGTAAAAGGCGTAGAGTTACCGGCCGTAAGCGATCCATGGTCTTTATCGAATGCAGGTTTCAGCTTTGCTAATTTATCCAGGCTTGTATCTTTTCGCACATTGTTATCGCGATCAAGACCGAGGTAAGGTGTGAGCATATCCTGAAAGAAACCTTCTTCGTAAGCCTTTACTGCCTTCTGATGACTTTGCAGGGCAAGCAGGTCTTGCTCTTCGCGTGATATACCATAGTGCTTAGCTGTAATTTCCGTATGTCCGCCCATCGACAAACCTGTGCGAGGTTCATCTATACCGGGCGCCACCGGTGCGAGGTCTTTGAAACGGATCTTCAGAAATTGTTTGATCTTGGCTCCAGTGGTTTTTGCTCTGCGTACTTCCAGTAATATTTTACGGAGACGTTCACCAATTACAACGGGCACGTTACTGGTCGAGTCTACACCACCGGCTATACCTACTTCAATTTGTCCCTGTGCTATTTTATTACCGATATATACAGCAGCTTCTATACCCGTATCGCAGGCTTGCTGTATATCGCAGGCGGGCGTTGCCGGATCAAGCGAAGTACCCATTACACACTCACGCATCAGGTTAAACTCACGGGTGTGTTTTATTACCGCGCCTCCCGCTACTTCGCCCAGCAACTGCCCCTGCAGATTGTAGCGCTCTATCAATCCATTAAGTGCAGCAATCATCATATCCTGATTGCTGGCATTGGCATAGTTTGTATTATGGCGGGCGAAGGGAATGCGATTG
>NZ_DATCSD010000185.1:0-2712 GCF_036568665.1 Ohtaekwangia sp.
GGTGTACTGCCATCAAGCACTTTAAAGTCAACCAGTTTACCGCGGAATGATCGTTTCCGGTTCTCCATATCGGTAACAACAAACTCCTCACCTATCGGAACATTAAAGGCTGCCTGTGGTGCATTGAATACATCTACATTATTTTCTCCTTTCACCGGACTCACTGCCGAGATGATGTCTACGTTCTCCAACGGATTGCTGTTCCCTACAACCGTACACGACTTGCCTATCTCTAATTCAAACTTGCAATTACCTTTTACCAATCCTCCCAGCAATCTATAGTAACCACCCACTATACCACGCATCCAGAAAGGATTAGGACCTTTCGCTTGTAATATAGCGGCTGCTCCGATTTTCAGAATCTCATAATTACCTTTATAGAATCGCAGTCGTACTTTAATACCGATGTTTCCCTGTATATAGGCATACGCCTGACCGTTGGCAAACCATCCATTGATACCGATCGTTTCGTCAGAACCTGAGCAATGATATTCTTTACCATACTTCTTGATCATGAAGTCTGTTCCTATACCGGCAGCAAATCTTCCGTAGAACATCAGGAAGCTGATGTCACCGGTATCCATACTGAAATCCATTCCGAAGGCAAATCCAAATCCTGATGCAGCGGCATTCAGATCGCGCATATAGTCGAGATCCTGACTGGTGATACCCAGTATCTCAGAGACCTGATGCGGTGGTGGCGGACTACCTGGAATATTTTTACCCATCATGAAGTAGCTCTTCATCTTCAATAACCATAACAGCTCAATGCCTACCGGATCATTCGGTGTACCCACCAGCATATACCATTCATCTTTGGAGAAATGCATTACGGCCCAGCCTGCCCTGTTATTCTGACCTATACCTTTTATAGCGCCACCGGCAACATTGATATACATTTCCATGTTGGCATGGAACACATCGTTCACATTATCAAACAATATCTTTACACTGGCTGATACCTGGCCTTGCAAGGCTTCCATGAGCTTGCTCATACCTTTGTTACCGCTTACCGCAGCGGCAGCCATTTCTTTGATCTTGTCGAGACCTCCCGGTAACGCAGGAGACATCACCACTATATTTCCGGTGAACGTAACTGAATTTATACCCCCCGATCGGTTCAGCATTACCTCCAGCGCTACATCTCCGTTATAGGGAGCCTGACTTGGTGTTGCTCCGAATTTTACAAGTGCTTTAATACCGATGGTATTTTCATCCGGTATATAGGTAATGCCGGATGCATTTCTACCCAGCGAACTTCCTTCCGTACTTTGTTTCATCTTCGAGTAGAAACCACCACCAAAGCCATACGCAGAGAAGCCCGGGAATAATGGAAGTCCACTCTCAAATTCTACCAGTGCATCTGCATACCAGTAACGGAACTCAGGTGTTTTACCAAACAGTGCGTCCACCTTTAAGGTGATCATCTGTATTTTACCAGACAGCGATCCCTTGAAGCCATCGCCATATACAGGATCTTCTTCAAAGAAGTTGATCATACCCGCGATCTCGATCACACCGGCTTTCTTGAAGTTTACACCTATACCGGTGAGCTCTACCTTGTCGAATCCCCAGTTTCCCTTTTCTGTGGTAACATTCCCCTCTGGCGAAGTAACCGTTTCTGTTGCGCGTTTACCCCAAACAATAAGTCCGGCCGTTCCTCCAAAGCCTTCATCTTCCGATTTACCTGCTATATTGATTGTTACATCAAAGCCTATACCTATACGATCTGAACCATCCTTTCGCAGTGCTATATTATTGATGACCAGCGGGAACTTCGATACAGATTGTTCTTTATCTTCCTTGCCAAAGGATACATGCTGTATATCAAAGTGAGGTGCTTCTGTACTGATGCGCAGTCCTTCAAACTCGATACCACTAAAGCTGGCCTTCGGCCCTTTGCTCAATGCACTGATGGTGAGTTCTCCGTTGAGTATAGCCGTCGGATAAAATTTATCGTCTTTCTCTTTTACGGTAATAGATGAGCCTGGCTTCAGGTTGAGATCTGCTACCAGCAAAGGCAATCGTAGTTCGTCTTTTATCGTTACAGAAAATATATAGTTACCATCGGCACTGCGACTGGCCAGGTATCCAAAATGTGTTGCGCTGTTGTCTTTCTTCTTTTTAAGATTAGGAACAGAAATGTTTCCTGCTATTTCAAAACCTTTTACCTGGTTGGTAACAAGAGCAAGCTCTACGTGATCCAATGAATAAGACCACCCGTTCAGGTTACCGGCATCCAGTACATTATCAGCAAACACGTCACCGGTAAATCCCTCGTCATCCAGGATCATGTGCTCTACCCCAAGCGTTATGCGCGAATCGTCACCTTCCTTTTTAGCAAACCCCGGAGGCAGTCGTACTTCGAGGCGCTGCATATAAAAGCCTTGCCACAACAATGGCTGACCGCCCTGTACAAACGGTGATGAGTAGTCTTTCGGAAAAGATATACCCGGAGGATTCGACAAATCACTCCAGTCCATAAATGCCTGCGCTACTTTAAAACCAAAACCATCCAACCCATTGATCTGGAAAGGCGGTATATTTACTCCTACCATCAGGTCGTTGAGACTCTGCGCATACGTTGTGAAATTTACTTTTACCCGCTCATTCTCATTGGTACTGGCTTTGCCGTTAGCATCTTCCGGTATAATCAGGCTTCGCGAAAACTGGATCTCCGCTTCTATATTTACTCCTTTAAAACCACTGCAA
>NZ_DATCSD010000186.1:0-15074 GCF_036568665.1 Ohtaekwangia sp.
GCACGTAAAAATTTCAATTCTGCTTCACGTGTCTTTTGTAACTCGGCTGATAAACCTGACTCGGCTATATGCAGTATACCTGTATTGCAAAGATTAATGGTGGCATAGAATCGTTCCCATAAACGTTCCAGAAATACTTCACTGGTTGATAACGGAGGTATAAGTTCGGGTGCCTGTAAATTATTATAGGTCATCAGGTCAACCCTGCGGTTGTCTACACCTTGCAGCCACAGGTCTGTTCCTCCTTCGGTTAATGTATAGCCATCTTCTTTACCATACCAATGGCGGGCCGTGGCATACGCTGAGTATACAAGTGATTCAAACCCTTCGGGCTTGGTATATACCGCTTCGGCTGTAAGGCCTGAAGGGTTGTATTCGTTCAGCAGGTCGTTGCAGGCAAATAGCAGGAGCCCTGATATAAGCAGCGATTTTGTGAATATAGATTTCATGTTTTCTGCTCGTTAGAATTGAAGATTTACTCCGGCTATAATTAATCGTGAGAGCGGTGTGGTTTCAGCACCACCTCTTTCCGGATCGTAATGATCGATCTTGCTCTTCATCCACAGGTTCTTGCCATTCACATAGATGCGTGCAGAAGAGAAAGGTGTTTTACCCAATATACTCTTGGGTATAGTATATCCGATCGTGATGCCTCTCAGCTTCACAAACGAACCATCCTGGTACATAATGGTAGAGAGATATTTTACAGCACTCTTGGAAGTGTTGGCATTCGGGCGCGGATAGTCGTTGGATGGATTTTCCGGAGTCCAGTAATCATGCTGAATACTATTCTCATTGGCGGTCGGGTCATATATATTCGCAAAATCATAGCGAATCATTTGTCCCCAGCGCGCAAACACCTGCACCGATACATCGAAGTTCCTGATCTTTACATCACTGGTAAAATTACCAATCCACTTCGGACGTGGCGAACCCAGCACAACGCGATCGTCATTTGAATTGATCGACTTGTCGTCATTCTGATCTTTTACTTTTATCTCGCCCGGCACCTGGCCATAAGCTGTTGCTAAATCAGCTTCATTCGTCTGCCATATACCTGTTTTCTGATAATCGTACCAGGCCTGCGTTGGCTGGCCAATAAACCAGCCGTTGGCTACATCATTCGAACCTGTTGCCAGTTCGGTAATTTTTTCCCGCGTATTAAACCACGTTGCTCCTACTTTCCAGGTAAGCAATTCGTTATCTACCGGTATAGCACTTATAGCAAGTTCAATACCATTGGTTTCGGTCTTACCTATATTTTGTATAGTGCGTGTAAATCCGGATGTTGCCGGAAGTAATCTGTTCAGCAGGAGGTCTTGTGTCTTTGTTTTAAATACATCGATGGAACCGGTAATGCGATTCTGCAATATACCATAATCAAGACCGGCATTTACGGTAGAAGAGATCTCCCAGCCCAGTTCATCATTGCCAAGTTTTGTATCGAGGGTATATCCTACTACAAGGCGTTCGTCAAAAGCAAAGGGCATACGTGCCAGGTTGCTTTGTGTAGAGTATGGATCAACGGCATAGTTACCGGCTTTACCATAGCTCACACGAAACTTCAGGTCTGATATAGCATTTACATTCTGAATGAAACTCTCCTCGGAAATTCTCCAGGCAGCCGATACAGAAGGAAAAAACTCCCATTGCCGGCCGGGACTCAGTTGAGAAGCACCATCTGAACGTCCTACCAGTGTCAGTAAATATTTCTCGCGGTAATCATATTGTATACGACCGGTATAGGAAAGCAGCGCACTCTCTATATACTGTACAGACGTTGATATCTGCGATGTAGCATTACCTAATCCATAAAAACTTTGTGATGGCAACAACTGATTTACACCCGATGATGCATGGCGTTCACTTTTATTGCGTAATACAGATTGCACCCCAGTAACAGTAAGGTTGTGGTCACCCAGCGATTTTTTATACGTGAGTATATTTTCAAGATTTATACCCATCGAAATAGTGTTGGTATACTGCGTAAGCGGTTGTGTATTGTTACGCTCTACCGTATAGGCTGCAGCAAAGAGCCCTTCGCGCGAGCTGGTGCTGGTAACACCAAGTACAGAGCGGAAGGTAAGATCTTTGAAAGGCTTTACATCTACATATACCGAAGAAAAGATACGTGCTATCTGCACATTGTTACGATAGTTATCGCCTTGCTCATCCATCAACGGGTTTACGGTTTTACCATTGTTAAGCAGCGGCACTACTTGCCCGGAAGCATCAAAGGCATCTTCCAGCGGACTGAGTTTATTGGCTGTGTTCAGCGGATCGCGTCTTACATCCTGATCGTAGTAAGTAAACTGATTCTGTGTTCCGATCTTGAATACTTTGGATAACGTATGATCCAGGTTAACGCGCATCGAGTAACGATCGAGATTATCATTTTTGAACAATCCTTTTTCGTTGAAGTAATCGAGCGATACATATAGATTAGTCTTCTCTGTGCCCGAGCTCAAACCGATCTGGTAATCCTGTTGTGAGCCATGTTGCAGTAAAAGATCCTGCCAGTCGGTTCCTTTACCGGCTTGTATATTCGCCAGCTCGGCCGCGCTAAATATAGCGGCATCATCCGCAGTGCTCGACCATGCTCCTACAGCACGCTTGGCTTCTCTGCGCTGGTTGGCATACTGTTCGGCAGTTTGTACTTTCGGATAACCGTTCACAACAGAAGGTCCGCCATAAGCGTTGATCGATATTTTTGTTTTACCGGCACTGCCTTTCTTGGTTGTTACCAGTATAACGCCATTGGCACCACGCGATCCATATATAGCCGTAGAGGCTGCATCTTTCAATACTTCCATCGACTGTATATCATTCGGGTTCAAGTCCTGGATGTTGCTATACTGTACACCATCCACTATATATAGCGGCTCACTGCTGGCCAGCAACGAGCGTTGCCCTCTTACGCGTACGTTCACGGTTCCACCGGCTGCTCCGCTGGTGCGGGTAATATCCATACCCGGTACATTTCCCTGCAGCGATTCCATTACGTTGGTTACCGGCACACGCTTCATATCTTCTTCTTTTACAGATACGATCGAGCCGGTTACGTTGCTCTTCTTTACTTCACCATAACCAATCACCACTACTTCGGAGAGTTCAGATACATCGGGCTTCAGCACAACATCCACTACGGTTTTGCTGCCGATCACCACTTCCTGCGAAGAATATCCGATAAAGGAAAAAACGAGTATGCCGTTGGGGTCTGGCACTCTCAGTGTATATATACCTTCATTATCTGTAGTAGTACCTGCAGAAGTTCCTTTCAATACAACGGTAACGCCAGGTAACGGGCTTCCGTCATCAGACGAAGTGATTTTACCGCTAACGGTCAGTTCTTGTGCAGCAGCCTGAAGAGATATAGTTCCCATCAGTGCGGAGAGGCATAGCACTTTCCAGCCTGTATATATCCTGGTGAGGAAAGCCGGAAGTAATTTTTTTGGTAAACATACAAACATAGATCAAGGGGGTTTGAGCTTTGAATAAGAGTTGTCGGAAATATTCGATCACATCATAAAACAAGTGTTTAATTGACGATTGCAATCGACTCCGATGCGCAATCGATTGCATTTTAGGAAGGAAAAATTATTCCAGCAAATTATCTTTCACTTATTTTTAAAATGCTGCATTTAAACTCAAAAATGATGGATTATATCACTACAAAATAGGGAGTGGTATCGATTCCTGCCAAATTGTTCAGAAAAATGTTACAAGCAATCAATCGTTTTCTAAAATTATTTTCCTTTATATTGCGCAACCGATTACACATTATGTTGCACACCTCACGATACGCAGTACATCCTTCTCAGTACAGAACTTTTACTACGGCTCAGCTCCGCGAGCATTTTTTAGTGGAGACTATATTTATACCCGATGATATAGCACTGGTATATACCCATTATGATCGACTCATTGTAGGCGGTGCTAACCCGGTAACAAAACCGGTAGCGCTGCAAACATTCGGCTCGCTGAAGGCCGACTTTTTTTTACAACGAAGAGAAATAGGCATCATCAATGTTGGTGGAACGGGAACGATCACTGCCGATGGTACTACCTACACCCTGCAAAACAAGGAAGCCCTATATATAGGACGCGGAACAAAAGAAGTAGTATTTCACCCCGATGCTAAAACAAAGCCGCTTTATTATTTCAACAGCGCACCGGCACATGCTACCTATCCTACCCGCACTATAACACTCAGTCAGGCTGAAACGGTAGATATAGGAGCACTGGAGACTTCCAACCAGCGTACTATACGCAAGCTGATCGTGAACAGTGTATTGCCAACCTGCCAGGTGCAGATGGGGCTCACAGAATTAAAAACGGGCAGCGTATGGAACACCATGCCTCCACATACACACGACAGACGCATGGAAGCATACTTCTATTTTAATATACCCGACAATCAAACCGTATGTCACTTCATGGGTGAACCACAGGAGACCCGACACATCTGGATGCAAAATCACCAGGCGGTTATATCACCACCGTGGTCTATTCACAGCGGAGCCGGAACCAGCAACTATACTTTTATCTGGGGAATGGCCGGAGAGAATCTCGACTATAGCGACATGGACGGAGTAAAGCCAACGGAATTACGATGACAAAACTTTTTGACTTAACCGGTAAACGTGCCCTTATAACAGGTGGTACACACGGGCTCGGCATGGCCATGGCCAAAGGTCTGGGACACGCGGGTGCACACCTCATCGTTAACGGACATTCGCCTGATAAAATGAAGGATGCACTCGCTGCTTATACCAGCGAAGGTATACAGGCAACGGGCTATCTTTTTGATGTTACCAAAGATGACGCTGTGAAAGACGCCATCGATAAAATTGAAAAGGAAGTCGGGCCGATCGATATACTCATTAACAATGCCGGCATCATCAAACGTATACCTATACTCGAAATGGACGTTGCCGACTTTCAGCAGGTAATTGATGTAGACCTGGTAGGGCCTTTCATCGTATCCAAGCATGTAGGCAAATATATGGTGCAGCGAAGAGCCGGCAAGATCATTAACATCTGTTCGATGATGAGTGAGCTCGGCCGAAATACGGTTACAGCATACGCAGCTGCCAAAGGCGGCCTGAAGATGCTTACCAAAAATATGGCTACCGAATGGGCGAAGTATAATATACAGGTAAATGGTATAGGGCCGGGATATTTTGCTACGGAACAAACAGCTCCCATTCGGGTGAACGGACATCCGTTCAATGAATTTATTATCAACCGCACACCGGCTGCACGCTGGGGCGATCCGGATGACCTGATGGGCACAGCTATATTTCTGTCATCGGCTGCCAGTGATTTCGTTAACGGACAAATTATTTATGTAGATGGTGGTATATTAGCCACCATAGGAAAACCGGCCAACGAAGCATAGTGTTTTTGTAGAAAGACCTAACCGGAGAGACGACATGAAAAAAGAAAAAGCCACTATACACGATATAGCACGTAAGCTGAACATCACGGCCTCTACGGTCTCCCGCGCATTGAAAGATCATCCGCGCATCAGTGCAGAAACAAAAAAGGCCGTACAGAAGGCTGCACAAAAATTAAATTATCAGCCTAATAATATAGCGGCTGCGCTGCGCAATGGCAAGAGTAACATCATTGGTATCATTGTGCCTACGGCAGACCGTACGTTCTTTTCATCAGTAGTGCGTGGCATTGAAGAGATCGCCAATGCAGCAAAGTATAATGTGATGATCTGCCAGACGTACGACAACTACGAGAAAGAAGTATCTACAGTAGAAGCATTACTGAATGCACGCGTGGATGGCATCATTGTATCGCATGGTAAAGAGACACAAAACTTCGATCACTTTCTGAAAGTAAAAGAACGCGGTATACCCATTATACTCTTCGACCGTTCGAACGATGAGCTTGAAGTAAGTAATGTTGTGATCGATGATTTTCTGGGAGCCTATAAAGCTACCGAGCATCTTATTCAGCAAGGCTGCAAGCGCATTGCGCACTTTACCAATGCGCGCAAGATCAGCATCTTCAAGGAACGTCTGCGTGGCTATCGCGAAGCGCTGCTCGATAACAAATTGAAATTTGATGAATCGCTGGTGATCGACAGCAATCTTCAACTGGAAGATGGACGCAACAGCATGGAACAGCTCCTCAAGTTGAAAGAGATGCCCGATGGTATATTTTCTTCCAGTGCCTATGGTATATTAGGAGCCATGCAGGTGCTGAAAGAAAAAGGATACAGGATTCCGGAAGATGTAGCACTCGTGGGTTTCAGTAACGAGCCCTTCACTTCGTTTACCGAACCGCCTCTCTCTACGGTAGATCAGCACAGCATGCGTATGGGCAATGCCGCTGCCGAGATCTTCCTCGAAGAAGTTGCCGCCACGGATAAAAAGTTTATTCCGCAGAAAATCGTACTGAAACCCGAACTGATTATCCGCCAGTCATCGCTCCGGAAAAAGCAAAATTAATATGCCAGCCTCATCGTTCTTCTTTCAGGGAAACAGGAATGAAAAACGTCTTCATACAAAAGCCCGGTCATGCTGCCTGCACGTGTTCTCCCCCCGCACATCCTTCGGCAACGGACTCGTTAACCAATAACCGTTATATTCAGGGCTTTGAGATTTGAGTAGCTATCTAAAACAATCCAGATGAAAAATTTTATTACGGAAGACTTCCTCCTGACCAACGATTTTGCCAAGACGCTGTATCACCAGTATGCCCAGGATCTTCCCATCATCGATTATCATTGCCATCTTTCTCCACAGGATATAGCCGCCAATCGCCAGTTCGAAAACGTTACAAAAGTGTGGCTCGAAGGCGACCACTATAAATGGCGCGCAATGCGTGCACTGGGTATACAGGAAAAATATATTACCGGTGCCGGATCTGACCAGGAGAAATTTGAACAGTGGGCATACGCAGTACCCTATACGTTGCGGAACCCGCTCTATCACTGGACGCACCTCGAACTAAAACGCTACTTCGGTGTAGATACGCTATTGACACCGGATACGGCTACTGATATATACAAGACGGCTAACGAACAAATAACAAATCCTGCGAACAACACTCGCAACCTGCTTACCAAAATGAAAGTAGAAGTAGTGTGTACAACGGATGATCCGATTGATACGCTGGAACATCACCAGAAAATAAAGAAGGATAATTTCAAGATCACTATACTTCCTACATTTCGTCCGGATAAAGCCTTTGGGGTAGAGAACCCTGCCGCATATATAGTATATCTTGAAAAACTATCGGCAGCTTCCGGAGTTGCCATTAACAACTTTGATACGTTATTGATTGCGTTGAAGAATCGTATCGACTTCTTTCATGCACAGGGTTGTAAACTCTCCGATCACGGCCTGGAGCAATTATACTATCCGGAAAACAAACATGCCCATAACATTGAAGCACTGTTTGCACGATTGCTGAGAAAAGAAACTCTGGAGAAGAACGAAATACATTTCTTCAAATATAGTGTGCTGGTAGAACTGGGCCGGATGTATCACGCCAAAGGATGGACACAACAGTATCACCTCGGTGCATTGCGTAACACCAATGAACGTATGCTGCGCGAGCTCGGGCCGGATACCGGGTTTGATTCTATCGGAGACTTCTCCCAGGGGGTAGCACTCTCCAGGTTCCTCAGCGAACTGGACAGCACCAACCAGCTTGCCAAAACTATACTCTATAATCTCAATCCTTCTGATAACGAAGTGATGGGCACTATGATCGGAAACTTTAACGATGGCTCCACCAAAGGAAAGATACAGTTTGGTTCTGCATGGTGGTTCCTCGATCAGAAAGATGGCATGGAGAAACAGATCAACGCATTATCCAATTTAGGATTGCTGAGTTGCTTCATCGGTATGCTTACCGATTCGCGAAGCTTCCTCTCCTACCCGCGTCATGAATATTTCCGCAGAATATTGTGCAACCTCATCGGTAAAGATGTTGCCAATGGCGAATTACCGGCCGATGAAAAATGGCTGGGTAAAATTGTAGCGGATATATGTTACCATAATGCTAAAGCATATTTCAATTTCTAAACAGCTAACAACAGATATACCCCGGGAGTATATATCACCTGACTAAACGATAAACGCTATGACACAGAAACTCAATCGCCAGACGGCATCTATACCACAGACACGCCCCGTTAAAGTATTGCAATTCGGTGAAGGAAATTTTCTTCGCGCGTTTGTCGATTGGATCATTGATATACTCAATGAGAAAACTGATTTCAATGGTGCCGTGGAGATTGTGCAGCCGATCAGCAAAGGTATGGCTACCATGGTAAATGATCAGGATGGATTGTATCACGTAGTACTCAACGGTATTCAGCAAGGACAAACTGTTTCTGAAACGCGATTGATCACCTGTGTAGCAGGCGCTTTTAATCCGTATGACGATTTTCAGCACTTTCTTAAAACAGCCGAGAATCCACACCTGCAATTCATCATCTCCAATACAACCGAAGCGGGTATAACATTCAGCGCCAACGATACGGCTGCCGGCACATTGGCCGATACATTCCCGGGCAAAATCACACAGTTGCTATACCATCGCTTTATATACTTTCACGGTGCGGCCGATAAAGGGCTGGCATTGATACCCTGCGAGTTGATTGAAAAAAATGGAGATACACTGAAGCAAACAATACTGCAATATATAGACCTCTGGAAATTGCCCGAAGCGTTTAAACAATGGGTGCTTACCGAGAATACATTCTGCAATACATTGGTAGATCGCATAGTACCGGGCTTCCCGAAGGATACGATACGCTCTATACAGGAATCTGTGGGCTATGAAGATAACCTCGTGGTAACAGCCGAGCCGTTTCACCTGTGGGTGATTGAAGCAACGGATGGGGTACACGCAGCATTCCCTGCAGATAAAGCCGACCTGCAGGTAAAGTTCGTAAAAGACCTTACTCCCTATCGCACACGTAAAGTTAGAATCCTCAATGGAGCACATACCGCGTTAGTACCCGTAGCATATCTCCGCGGACTGCGCACGGTACGCGAGTCGGTAGAAGATTCGTACGCTGGCGAGTTTATACGGCAGGCTATATTTGAAGAAATTATACCAACGCTCGACTTGCCCCAAGAAGAACTTCAGCAGTTTGCCAACGATGTGATCGAGCGTTTTCAGAATCCATTCATTCGACATGAGTTAATCAGCATTGCCTTAAACTCTATATCTAAATATAAAGTGCGCGTGCTTCCGTCTGTACTCGAATATTATAAACGCAAAGGTCAGCTTCCCGAGCGATTGCTATTCTCACTGGCAGCATTGATTCGCTTCTATAAAGGCGAAGTAAAAAGAGAAGCTATACCACTGAACGATACACCCGAAATACTGGAGTTCTTTAAAAAGGCTTGGTCAACCAATAACCCGGTGCAGGTAGTAAAAGCTACACTCGCCAACAAGGCGTTCTGGGATCAGGACTTAACACAAATCCCCGGCCTCGAGAACAAAGTACTTCACTTTGTTTTAAAGTATGAGGAAGAGTTGAGCCAGGATTTATCGGTGAATATTCTGTAGAATTTAATTATGATATTTCACTGAAATATCGGGACAATCAAAGTAATTCTCATTTGTTGGAATAATCACAGTATGTCTGTAAAAGGCTTTGGATATTTCGTTGTATTTTAACGCTACAATATGACGATGCCTTCTATTTTTATATCGTATAATCCTGACTCTGATATAGAGCAAACACTAGCTGTAAGACTCTATACAATTGGGTCTGTACATGGCTTTAACATGATGCTGCCTGACAGATCACCTAATCCCAAAGGAGTTTCTTCAGAGACAAAAAGCCGAATTTTACTCGCGGATTATTTCATACTTTTTTCAACAAGTGCCCTAAGTAAAGAAGTAGTACAAGAAATTGATATAGCTTTTGATAATCTTCAGGATAAAGCCAAGATTCTGGTTGTATACGATAAACGTATTGGCAAAAACGTAAAAGGTCTTGATCATTGCACAGAAGTATATATCGATTTAAATGCAGACGTACAGAGCGTTTTGCAGGAGATTATAGGGAAAGTAAAACAGGTTCAAAAAGGTAAACAAAGTTCCTCTGATTGGGGTTGGATTATTCTGACTGGTTTGAGCCTGTTCGCATTGGCAAACATCCAGGAACCTGCAAAGAGAAAGCCCGCAAAAAAAAGAATCACTCCTTCAAAAAAGACTATAGCTAAAAAACGAATCTCAAAAAGAGCTAAAATAAAAAAGTAAGTGTTCAAAAGAACTGCCGTTGTCGATACCGACTCATTGATCAATCTCACGCATCTTAAAATTCTAAAACTACTACAGTCATTGTTTTCACAAATCCATATTCCAATGGAAGTGCGAAAAGAATATGAACTGATGAAGCATAAGGAACCTGACAGAGAATGGCTTTTAGAAAGGTTAAAACCAAATGAAGGATTCTATTCTCTTTGTACAAAATATGATACCATAAGCTTTGTGGTACTAAAGGGGCTTAAAGGGATTCACACAGGCGAAGCTGAGGTCGCGGCACAACATCTGGAGATTGGAACAAATTACATAATTTCTGACGACCTATCCTTTAAAGAATCCCTGAACCGGAGGTTCCCTCATGCTAAAATCATTTCTACACTCCACATCATTTCCATGCTGGACTTACATAGACTTATCCATAATCGGGATGTACTCTTAAGAACGCTTCATTTGAAAAGCCCAGTCAATATCCAACTACTAAGAGCATCTTATTGGGAATCCGCCAAAGAATATGGAATTCACATCACTAAAAAAGAAGTCAACGATAAAAACAATCCGGTAAAAATTGGAATCAAATAAGGTCAAGTATATACCCTCTGAAATACAACTTTAGAGAAAAAAAGGCATCGCAGAACTGTATCTGCGATGCCTTTGTATTTATATACCGGTATATTTTACTGCAATACGAAAGCAGCCTTCTTCACATCGCGTGAGTTGCCACCTATATATACTTCAAATTTGCCAGGCTCTACACCAAAAGACATATCTTTACGATAGAATGACAAGTCCTGTTGTGTAAGCGTGAACGTAACATCTTTCGATTCACCGGGCTGAAGTAAAATCTTCTGGAAGTTCCTCAGCTCCTTTACCGGGCGTGTTACGCTGCCAACCAGATCGCGGATATATAGCTGCACAACTTCCTCACCCGCCAGTTTGCCGCTGTTGGTAACTTTGCAGGTAACTTTCACTTCTTCTTGCTGTGATATCTTGTTTTTATCCAGCACTACATCGCCATACGAGAACGTGGTATAGCTTAAACCATAACCGAAAGGATATAGTGGCTCGTTAGATTCATCCAGGTACTTGGAAGTATACTTGTTATTCGGATCCATAGGGCGCCCCGTGTTCTTCATGTTATAGAACAATGGAATTTGTCCGACAGAACGTGGGAACGTAACCGTAAGTTTACCGGCTGGATTATAGTCACCGAACAATACATCCGCTATAGCATGGCCAGCCTGTGTACCCAGGAACCATGTCTCAACAACCGAAGATATATGTTGATCGATCCAGTTAATGGTAAGCGGTCTTCCGTTCGACAATACCACTACTACAGGTTTACCCGTCTTTTGAATTTCTTCTACAAGACGTTGCTGTATGCCGGGTAAATTTAGTGAAGCACGGCTGGCGGCCTCGCCAGTCATCAACGCTGCTTCACCAACAGTCAACACCACTACATCTGCCTGCTTCGCAGTTTGTATAGCTTGTGCTAAATATTTGGTAGAGTCATCGTTGATATTAGAACCTTTTGCATAGAGCACCTGCGTGCCTGGCGACACTGCTGCTTTGATACCTTCTAATATAGTTACAGCTTTCTTCCAGTCACCTGCTGCTGACCATGAGCCGATCATTTCTCTGCGCGCATCTGCCATCGGGCCAATCACAGCCAGTCGTTTTATACTCTTTGAGAGCGGAAGTATATTTTTATCATTCTTCAACAACACAATAGATTTGCGCGCACCATCGCGGGCTGCATCGAGAAATTCTTTCTTCATAACAGTAGTCTTCTCGCGCTCTTCGTTGCTGAAGCGATACGGATCTTCAAACAGACCCAACTCAAATTTCTTCTGCAGAATTCTGCGCACGGCATCATCGATCAGGCTCTCTTTCAGTTTACCTTCTTTTACAAGCTTGCCCAAGGCATCGTTATAAAAGCCGGCCTGCATATCCATATCCACACCTGCTTCCAATGCCAGCGCTGCTGCTGACGCTGTATCTTCCGCTATACCGTGTGGTATCATTTCCATAATAGATGTATAGTCTGTTACCACGAAGCCGGTAAAGTTCCACTCCTTGCGCAGGATATCCGTCATCAGATATTTATTACCGCTGGCCGGTATACCATTCAATTCGTTGAAGGAGGTCATCACCGTAGCAGCACCGGCATCCACCGCTGCCTTATAAGGCGGAAGGTATACTTCGCGCAGCACACGATCCGACATATCGGTAGTATGATAATCGCGACCAGCCTGCACAGCGCCATACGCAGCAAAGTGTTTTACACAGGCCAGCACAGCATCCAGCTCTCCTATACCTTTACCCTGAAAACCTTTTACACGAGCTTCGGCAATGCGCGATCCCAGATAAGTATCTTCACCGGCACCTTCAGCCATGCGTCCCCAGCGAGGATCGCGCGCTATATCGCACATCGGTGCAAACGTCCAGTGTAGTCCTTCAGCAGAAGCTTCTTCAGCAGCAATGCGTGCCGATTGCTCCATCGCAGCCAAGTCCCAGCTCGCAGATTCTCCCAGAGGAATTGGAAATATAGTGCGGTGTCCGTGAATAACATCGTAGCCAAAAAGCAAAGGTATATGCAGGCGCGTTTCCTTTACAGCAATCTCCTGCAGCTTGCGCGTATAGTCGGCACCAAAAGCATTAAATATAGCGCCTACCTTACCGGCCTTTATATCTTCTTTATAGTTCTCGCGAATGGTCGGTCCGGTAACATCATAATCACTGGTAAACAGCGTAAGTTGTCCTACCTTTTCTTCCAGCGTCATTAGTACCAACAGAGAATCAACGCGGTGGTCAATCTTGCTGTTACTACCGCTGGCAGAGGCAGTATGTTTTTCCTGACAGCCAGCCAGACCTATAGCGGCCGCTATCACGATCAAGTATATTCGGTTCATAGCACAGTTATTTCATCAAAGTATATTTTCAAAAATTAGTGGCACCTCAGCAAGCCTCTCTATAACAGAGAGACTATGCTAAAGTGGGGCTCCTCCTCAGAGTATATTTTCATCCGCAGTATAAATACCCGGTATATAAATCATCTGTTATTAATTACTAACAAAACCAAGTTTGGTGCGTGCGGCCTGCACCTCGGGCGCAGACTCAAATAAATCCCACAACAAACCTGTTCTGTAATTTTCAATCATCACTACAATCGGGCCTTGATCAATAGCCAGGTATGAGCTGGCCGTCCATCCTTCCGTCAGGTTAAACGCATCGTAAAAACCATACGGCCCCCACAGGCGGTCCCCCAGTGTATAGTAAAAAAATTTCAGCGCCTTCATCGACTCCTCCGGAGTATAAGGAAAAGAAGATAGCGCAGCCGTTGGAGTAATCACTCCTTTATCATTAGCAGGCGAATGGGCATCATACCCTGTTGAGTTATCACTCGATGTCAGTCCCCAGCAGGAATCGCTATAGCCTATATAATTTTTTGGATTGGCCACACAGTATGCATAGTTGATAAGCGATGCATTAACATTCTGCTGCCAGTAATCAGCAAAGTCATCCGAAAAGTGCGGGCTCATACCTTGGTAAGAATACTGCACCCAAAACAACGGACTGGGTGTTCCCAATGGAAGTATATAGTTATAGTATGTATTGCCGGTCTTTATAGCACCGTTGCGTCCATAACCATTGGTATATACACTCTTGGGAATACTGTGTGTAGGCGAAGCCGCTGCCAGAAAATACGTGATCTGTTCTTCAAAGTAACCATACATCGGGAAGTTCATATCCCAGGCATAATCGGGCGACCAATGCCAGTATAGCACGTCTTCATTGTTCTTTCTATACCAATCCCATTCAACACCTTTCCATAATGCAGTAATGCGATTGATCAGGTTATTGCCGGTGGTGTCAGCAGCAGTAAGATATTGCCGAAAAGCAATCAGGCCTTGTACCAGAAATGAAGTCTCCACCAGGTCGCCACCATCATCTTTTGTACTAAACGGAATTACCTTTCCGGTAGTGCCATCCATCCAATGCGGCCATGCGCCATGAAAGCGATCAGCTTTTTCCAGGAACGTAACCATCTTGTTCATACGCTCCACTCCTTCTGCACGGGCTATAAAATTCCGATCTATACCAACAATCAATGCCATGATGCCAAAACCCGAGCCTCCGCTGGTAACGGTATTACCCGAAGTGTTTCGCTCACGCGCCATACCACTGCTGGGTTCTGCAAAATCCCAGAAGTACTTGAATGTTTGTTTCTGCACCTGGGTCATCAGTGCTTCATCAGAGAGCACATCAAAATCCGGGGTTTCATCTATAGCAGTATAAAACACCTGGTTGCGCGCAGTTACCATACCACCATTACTACCGGTAATACCCGTTAAAACAGCAAGCTGATATTTAGACAGATCTTTAAGCTTTTGAGGTATAGCAATAACAATGGTTTTGTTATCATCTTTTAGACTTGCAGTATATGCTATAGCATTGCTGGCATTATCCGTTACACGTATACTCTGCGTGGTAATGGATGAGAGATTGATTGGTTGGGAGCAACGAATTTCGATCACCACATCTTCACAAGGTATATTTACGATCGATTGAGAAGATATAGCTTCGTTTCCGGCAATGGAGAGAGATTCTATAGCAACAGGCTCCGGAAAACTTTGCTGCTCGTTATCGTGATCACTACAGGCAAAAAGCCATAATAGTCCAACTACTATATATATACTTCTTCCTGTCATCCTTCAAAAAATAAGTGGATAAGAAGAGGTTTCCGGCATGCCGGAAACCTCTAACCAAACTAACCTATAAAACCTAGAGAAAAACTAGTATCCTGTATTTTGCTGAATAGC
>NZ_DATCSD010000187.1:0-38871 GCF_036568665.1 Ohtaekwangia sp.
ACCAAGAAATCGCGAACAGACGTTGTGGCTCCCGTAGCAATGACATAATCCTGCGCCACAGGTTGTTGCAGAATCAAGTGCATCGCCTCAATATAATCGCGGGCATGTCCCCAGTCGCGCTTCGCTTCCAGGTTACCCATATATAGTTTCTGCTGAAGACCTAACATGATACGAGCCACTCCTCTCGTAATCTTGCGCGACACAAAAGTTTCTCCGCGTAATGGTGACTCGTGATTAAAGAGTATACCATTACAAGCATACATATTATAGGCCTCACGATAATTTACCGTGATCCAATAGCCATATAGCTTGGCAACCGCGTAGGGAGAACGTGGATAAAAAGGCGTGCGCTCACTCTGAGGGGTCTCTTGTACTTTACCATATAGCTCAGAAGTAGAGGCCTGGTATATACGCGTCTTCTGAGAAAGTCCGAGTAAACGTACAGCCTCGAGTATACGCAGCGTACCGATCGCATCGGTATTAGCAACATATTCCGGCATATCGAAACTCACGCGTACGTGACTCATTGCGCCTAAGTTATATATCTCATCCGGTTGAATTTCCTGGATCAGACGAATCAGGTTCGTTGAATCAGTCAGGTCACCAAAGTGAAGCTTCATGCGAGCACCCTTGTCGTGAGGATCCTGGTATATATGATCGATGCGATCGGTATTAAAAAGAGACGAACGTCTTTTCAAACCATGCACTTCATATCCTTTTTCAAGTAAATACTCTGCGAGATAAGCTCCATCCTGACCAGTGATACCGGTAATAAATGCCTTTTTCATTAACTGATTTAATAATTGTTTTTATACCTGACCCGCTTCGCGCAACATTCGTTGCAATGCACATTCAAATTCGCGCAAACGGAAATTCAATTTTTAAAATTATACTGCTTTACTGTATGCGTTCTGCTTCGACAAAAACTCCTGATAGGTTTTCTCAATGCCTTCGCGTAATGATGTTTTATGCCGGAAGCCTAACTGATGTAACTTCGAACTGTCCATCAATTTACGGGGAGTTCCATCCGGCTTGGTTGAATCGAACACAATCTTTCCGGTATAGCCTGTTACCTCACCAATAAGTTTTGCCAATTGAAGTATAGAAACCTCTTCACCTGTACCTACATTTATGAGGTCTGGCTTTTCATAGTGTGTCATCAGAAAATAACACGCTTCCGCGAGGTCGTCTGAGAACATAAACTCGCGCAGTGGCTTACCGGAACCCCAGATTGTTACTTCAGGTTTTCCTTCCACTTTTGCTTCATGAAAACGTCTCAGCAACGCAGGAAGTACGTGCGAATTTTGTGGATGATAGTTATCGCCATAGCCATACATATTGGTTGGCATCGCAGAAATGAAATGCGCTCCGTACTGTTTGTGATACGCCTGGCATAATTTGATACCGGCTATCTTGGCAATGGCATAAGCTTCGTTGGTTGATTCGAGCGAGCCGGTAAGAAGGCTCTCTTCGCGTATAGGTTGTTCTGCAAATTTCGGATAGATGCACGAGGAACCGAGGAACAGAAGCTTCTTCACACCGTATTGATAGGCAGCATGGATCACATTGTTCTGAATCATCAGGTTATCGTAAAGAAACTCAACCGGGTAAGTATCATTGGCTAGGATACCTCCTACTTTGGCTGCCGCCAGAAAAACATATTCCGGGCGCTCGCGCTCAAAAAAATCATTCACCTGATCAGGTCTGCGCAGATCGAGTTCCTTACTGGAAGCCGCCACAATATTGGTATGGCCGTTTGTTTCGAGGCAACGTACTATGGCCGACCCCACCATACCCCGATGACCGGCTACATAAACTTTGGATGATTTTATCATAATCAGTTTTCCGACCCAAATTTAAAACTAATTCAGTTCTGCATTATTTTATTTTCTTTGCAACCATTATGGCAAGAATCTTAACAGGTATACAAAGCAGCGGGCGGCCTCATTTGGGCAATTTATTAGGAGCAATCATTCCGGCAATTGAGCTCTCAAAAAAGCCAGGCAATGAGTCGTTCTTCTTCATCGCTGATCTTCACTCTCTTACAACCATTAAAGATGCAGCAACCCGCACCAACAACGTGCGCGCTGTAGCCGCAGCATGGCTTGCTTTCGGGTTTGATATTGAAAAGAATTACCTGTACCGCCAATCGAGGATTCCGGAAGTATGTGAGTTAACGTGGTATCTCAACTGCTTCACGCCCTTTCCAATGTTGGCGAATGCGCACTCTTTTAAAGATAAGTCTGAAAAACTGTCGGATGTAAATGCAGGATTATTCACCTATCCTGTGTTGATGACTGCTGACATTATTTTATATGATGCCCAGTTCGTTCCTGTTGGAAAAGACCAACGACAGCATGTAGAGATGGCGCGCGATATTGCTACAGCCTTCAATAATTTCTACGGAGAAACCTTTGTTATCCCCGAAGTAAAGATCGAGGAACAAGTGATGACTATTCCGGGAACCAATGGTCAAAAGATGAGTAAGTCGTATGGTAACATCGTTGATATATTTCTTCCTGAAAAGGAATTACTGAAACAGATCAAATCGATCGTAAGCGACAGTACACCTTTGGAAGCTCCCAAGAATCCGGATACGGATATAACGTTCAAAATATATAGTCTTCTGGCAAGCAATGAGCAGCAGGAAGCATTGCGAAATAAATACCTTGCCGGTAACTATGGCTATGGCCATGCAAAACAAGAACTGTTTGAACTGATCATCCAAAAGTTCAGCAAAGAGCGCGAAGCCTTTAACTTCTATATGAACAACCTCGATGAACTCGAAAAGAAACTCGAACAAGGCGAAGCCAAAGCCCGCGTAATAGCCCACGAAGTATTACACCGCGTAAGGGCGAAGCTGGGATTTTAACGTGTTGAGGTGTTAAAGTGTTGATGTGTTGAAGTCATAACAGACTTACTTCAACACATCAATACATGAGCACATCAACACTTATTTCGCAGTCCACACCACTTCCTTCTTGTCTTTGCCGATGGTGAGTGTCAGGCGAGTTGGATTTGTTTCGAGGATGAGTTTGGTATCTTTTCCGGCATACTTATCGATCTCAACAGGTATACCTTTTCCGAGGTACGCGATCGGCATCAGCACATCATTATCAGGGCATAGTTCGTCATGCACATCCTGTAAAGCATCTTCCAGGTATTCGCCATACTCCGACTGAAAATCATCTTCCAGATCGTGTAACTGCTCTTCCAGATCGTCATACTTGGGGTTGTTGTAATCAATCTTCTCCAGCTCAGTTCTTTTATTAACGATTTCCTGGAGCGCTTTGTCGAGTGCCTGAATATCCATGTTTTGAATTTTCCCCAAAGATTAAAGAAATCATTGAATTTGAAAATAGTTAGCAGGCCAGTAAGAAGAGACAAGCTAAAATTTCCCCTATATTATTTTGCCAACTCCGGGATATATTCGGGATGCAACCAATAAAAATTTATCAAATCCCGTTTTGCCGAATCTCCTTTGTATCACTTCCATCCTCTTGCGGCATGCTGTAACTTTCACACATGAAGTTTAAGGTTTCATCGTTAATATTATAATACAGTAAGTCATGAATACAGATTTTTTGCCGATCAACGGTACCGACCACATTGAGTTTTATGTTGGTAACGCCAAGCAGTCGTCTCTATATTATCAGCATTGCCTGGGATTTGAACTGGTAGCATATGCCGGCCCTGAAACCGGTGTGCGCGATCGTGCCTCGTATGTGTTGCAACAAAACAAGATCCGGTTTGTGCTCACTACTTCTTTGCAACCCAACTCTCCTATAGCTGCGCATGTGCAAAAGCATGGCGATGGTGTAAAGGTACTTGCACTTTGGGTAGATGATGCACGCAAATCGTTTTATGAAACTACCACGCGCGGAGCTGTAGCGGTACAGGAACCCACGGTATTGAAAGATGAAATGGGCGAAGCGGTAGTAGCCTCTATCAAAACTTATGGCGATACGATCCATACTTTTGTAGAAAGAAAAAATTATAAAGGTGCTTTTCTGCCAGGCTATAAATCGCGCAAAAGTTCATTGGCGGCTTCTCCTATTGGTCTGAAATATATAGATCACTGTGTAGGAAATGTTGAGTTAGGAAAAATGAATGAATGGGTAGAGTTCTACGAACGTGTCATGGGCTTCAGCCTGCTGGTAACTTTTGACGATAGTGATATCTCTACGGAATATAGCGCACTGATGTCGAAAGTGGTATCTAACGGGAATGGCTATATCAAATTTCCGATCAACGAGCCGGCCGAAGGAAAAAAGAAATCACAGATCGAAGAATACCTCGACTTCTATTATGGCCCGGGTGTACAGCATATTGCTATCGCTACAGATGATATAGTTGAAACCGTAAGCCAGCTTCGTAACCGAGGTGTAGAATTTCTATACGTGCCCGATACATATTATGAAGATGTACTCGATCGTGTAGGCACTATCAACGAAGACATGAAGGAGCTGAAAAAACACAACATCCTGATCGATCGCGATGAAGAGGGTTACCTGTTGCAGATCTTTACCAAGCCGGTACAAGATCGTCCTACATTATTCTTCGAGATCATTGAACGCAACGGAGCAAAATCATTTGGTAAGGGAAACTTCAAAGCACTCTTTGAATCCATAGAACGCGAGCAGGCGCTGAGAGGGAATCTTTGAGAGAAAGTTCCATGCTCAAAGTTTAAGGTTCCTTGTTTAAGTTTAAAGTTCAAGATTTAAAGTTTAAAAGCAGAAAGCTTAAAGTGGAAAGCAAGAATTACAACTCTAATACTTTCCGCTTTAAGCTTTCAACTTTATGCTTTAAGCTGTTGCTTACTCTACCAGTACGCTCCTGTATTTCTTCGGATCTTGTAAAGCTTTCGCTGCGCCTTTGCTTACAGAGTGCAGGGCTTCGTCATCTATATGTACCGGTAATTTTATGCGTTCTTCAAAACGCTCACGCAAGCCGCGCAGGTATGCGTTACCCCCCGTAATGTGAATACCATTCATATATATATCTGCTGCGAGTTCCGGTGGGCACGTCTCGAGCGTTTGTATTACGGCATGCTCAATAGCATTGATCGACTTCTCCAGAATCTCGGCCACTTCAACGTGATCCACTTTACGGGTTACAGGTATACCTTCCAACAAATCTTTACCGCGCACCATCATCGGTATAGGAGCTTCTTTGAGATTGCGCATCACCGCTCCTACCTGTATCTTCACCTGCTCGGCCGTTTTCAAACCAATGGCCATGTTATAGCTTCTGCGGAAGTGATCCTGTATTGCTTCATCAAATGAATCGCCTGCTACTTTTATAGATTGAAAGGCCGCTATACCGGAGAGTGATATAATTACAATCTCGGTAATGCCTCCTCCAATGTCGATGATCATTTTACCATTCGGCTCTTGTATGTTCAATCCCATTCCCATGGCAGCTGCAAGCGGTTCAAACATCAGATAGGTATGCCGCGCATTGAACTGCCCCATGGCATCGCGCAGTGCTCTTCGCTCCACTTCTGTTGTGGAGAAAGGAATACCCGAAATGATATACTCGTATCCACCAAGGAATGAACGTTCCTTATTCACTTGTCTCACCATCTCATGGATCATGCGACTGGCTGAATCATAGTCAGCAATCACTCCACCCTTCAGCGGCTTTACAGGCTTCAGTTCATCGTGGTTCTTCTCAAACATGCTATAGGCTTTCTCACCTACAGCCTTTACTCTATTGCTGTCTACATCAAATACAATATACGATGGTTGCGATACCAGAAGACTATTCTTATCACGCACCAGTGTGTTGTTGTTGCCCAGGTCAATTGCCAGGCTTCTGTTTCTGAAAAAGTTGAAGTTCATCATCACAAAAAAATTATTCCGCTCGTAATCACTATTCCCCAGAAATCCTCCACGGCTTTGGAGAGCGATCAAATATCGTAACTTCCACAAGTCTAACCAATCAGAAGTACCTTATGTCGAATGAATCAACAAAATCACGCAGAAGCTTTCTCAAGAAGGCGATCGGTACAGCGATCATCACCGGAACAGCTCCATCACTGTTAGCGAAATCATCCGGTAAAATTATTGAACTCAAACAACGCGAAACTCCTGCCCGAAGTTATGCGGCCAATGACCAGGTGAACGTGGCCGTGATCGGCATGGGCATTATGGGCTTTAACAATGCCGAAACAACGGTACAGATACCGGGCGTTAAACTGGTAGGAGCTTGCGACCTGTATACAGGCAGGCTGGAGCGCGCCAAAGAGCTATACGGCAAAGATCTTTTTACAACAAAGAATTATAAAGAGATACTCGATCGCAAAGATATAGATGCTGTGATCGTAGCAACAACCGATCACTGGCACGATCGCATTACCATTGATGCACTAAACAAAGGCAAGCATGTTTATTGCGAAAAACCCATGGTGCATAAACTGGAAGAAGGCGCAGAAGTAATTGCCACGCAAAAGAAAACTGGTAAAGTAGTGCAGATCGGAAGTCAACGCGTGAGCTCTATTGTTACAGCGAAAGCACAGGAACTGTTTGAATCGAAAGTGATAGGCGACCTTGTTATAGTTGAAGCCTTCATGGATCGTCATAGCTCAAATGGTGCCTGGCAATACGCAATCCCTACCGATGCAAAAGCAGGAACAGTAGACTGGGATAATTTTCTGGGCGATGCTCCGAAAGTTGCGTATGATCCCGTTCGCTTTTTCCGCTGGAGAAATTATCAGGACTATGGAACCGGTATAGCGGGCGATCTCTTTGTTCATCTCTTCTCAGCACTGCATACCATCACAAGTTCAAAAGGTCCTACACGAATATACTCTTCAGGCGGACTCCGCTATTGGAAAGATGGACGTGATGTTCCGGATGTTGTAACGGGTATATATGATTATCCAGAAACCAAACAACACTCCGCTTTCAACTTGCAGACGCGTGTAAACTTTGTTGATGGTAGTCAGAGCGGTGAACATATCCGATTGATCGGCACCGATGGTGTATTAACCTTAGGCTGGGGTGGTGTAAAAGTAGAGCGCCATAAAATCTCCAACATTCCAACGTACGGTGGCTGGGATTCATTCGAAACATTTACGGAAGCACAACAGAATGAGTATAAAAAATGGTATCAGGCAAATTACCCGCAGGTAAAGCCAGCAATGATCGAGTCTGACCTGGAGTACAAAGCACCGGAGCGCTATGACGCCAATATAGATCACCACCAGAATTTCTATGCAGGCATTCGCGAAGGTAAAGCGATAAAAGAAGATGCACTGTTTGGCATGCGCGCTGCCGGTCCGGCACTTGCGAGTAACAAGAGTTACTTTGAGAAGAAGATCATTACGTGGGATCCGGAGACTGCTGTGCTGGCGAAGTAGTCTATCCGTTACTCGTTAGTGGATAACTTTTATTCGTGCTTGAAAAACGAATAGCATAAAAGATGCAGAAATCTCATTGAGTCAATTGTGCAGTAAGGTGTTTCCATCTTACTGCACATTGAATCGAATGACAATTGAATATCGAACAAGGAATATCGATTAACGAATGTTGAAGTACAAGTACACACTTCTATCGATAGCCTTGAGTTATAACTCGAAGCCGGCGGCTCGCAGCTGTTGAAACCTATTCGCTCCGCAAGGACTTCACCGGGTTTGCGCGTGCTGCTTTAATGGTTTGAAAGCTTACGGTAAGCATGGCCATAGTAAGCACAAAACATCCTGCTATAATAAATACTTCGGCCTGTATACTTACGTGGTATGAGAAACTTTCTATCCATTCATTCATCACGAAATATACCAGTGGTACCGCCAAAACGGTTGCGAGCAGAATGAGCCTGATATATTCTTTTGACAGGTGAACGAAAATTCCGATTTCGCTCGAGCCCAGTACTTTTCGTATGCCGATCTCCTTGGTGCGTTGCATAGTAGTATAGGCTGCAAGTCCTAACAATCCAAGGCAACCAATAGCAAGCGCCAACGCAGCAAAGGTTGTGAACAGTATACCGAACTGGCGCTCATTTTTATACTGTGCATTAAAATAATCATCGAGGAAAAAGTATTCGAATGGATTACCCGGGAAAGCCTTGATATAGGCTTTCTCAATCTGTGCAATTGTCTCTGTAATATTTTTGGAATGAATACGCAGTGAATAATACTCTCCGTTTTCTGTATCGCAGTAAAAGACTGTAGGTTGCAGTGGATTCTTTAGCGATACCTGGTGGTAATCATTCACAACCCCTACAATGATCGGATCATACCAATCCGGAATGGACAGCGTTTGTCCTATAGCATCTTCAGGATCTTTAAACCCTAACTGTTTTACCAGCGAGGCTGTGATCACGACAGAGGTATCTACATCCTGTACATGCTCTTGTGAAAAAACTCTGCCGGCCAGCAGATTCATTTTATAGACATCTGCAAACTCATAGTCCATGCTGTTGGTGAGAACTGAGATAAATTGGTCGTCAGAGGTGCCATAACGCTTCACGTCTATTTTATACTGACGCTGTTTGCCTGGTATAGTAAATGACATGCTGAACGATTCTACTGCGGCACTGCTTTTTAATTCATTTCGGAATGCTTCTACGGATGCATTGAATCCTGGCAATCGCGGTCCTATCCCCGGGCGTTCTACTACCAGCACCTGGTCTATATTTACCCCTATATTTTGATTCAGCATGTGGTTCAGCTGACTATATACAATGAGCGTTCCGGCAATCAGTGATACTGAAGCTACGAATTGAACTACCACCAGTGACTTCCGCAGCAGTACACCCCGGGAGCTGTTTTTCATTCTCCCTTTAACAATCAGCAACGGACTGAAAGATGACAGTATCATAGCCGGGTAAAAACCTGCGAGTATCGTGCCTCCCATCCAAAGTATAAATAGCAAAACCACAAACCAGGGTTGTAGTAAATAATTCACATCAAGCGGTAATCCGGAAATGGAGTTGAATACAGGGAGTACAGCACTTACAAGCGCAAGCGACAGGATAATGCCGCCAAGATTGATGAGTGCAGCTTCCGTCAGAAATTGTTTTACGAGTTGTACTTTCAGTGCACCCATGATTTTACGAACACCTACTTCGCGTGCGCGCTCCATAGCTTGTGCGGTAGCCAGATTTACATAGTTGATTAAAGATATACCCAGTACGAATAAACCGATTAATCCTATGAAATATAGGATGCGTCCATCGCTGTTCAGTTCGGCTTCGTCTGCCAGTTGAGACGTAAGGTGTATATCATGCAGCGGTTGTACTGTGAATACATTTCGCTGTTCACTTTGCACAATGTTCGGATTATACTTTTTCTCCAGTGAGTTAAGGCGTTTGGTGAAGTCGTTCACATCTGTACCCGGACGAAGCCTCACATAGGTATACATATCGTTGCGTGTCCAGCTCAGGTCAAAGCGAGGTATTCCACCATAAGCATAATACCTTGGATCACCCTGTCGCGCGAATAGTGTTTTATAAGAGAAGAGTATATCAAATTTCAGATGCGTGTTATCAGGTGTCTCATCCACTACTCCGGTTACGTGCACAAGTTCATCGTTGCTATCGTCATCGTGCATATGTAATTCTTTGCCGATCGGGTTCTCGTCACCGAAATATAGCTTTGCATACTCCCGGGTGATTACCGCCTGGTTAGGCGCTGCCAGTGCCGTGGCAATATCACCAGTGCTCAAACTATAGCCCATTACTGACAGAAATGAAGAATCAGCATAGAGAAATCTTTTTTGCTTGAAGGCAACGGGGCCGTGCGAACCATATTCGTTTGTGATGATTACATTATTCTTATAGCCTAAGTTATAGGCGCGGGCAACATCTTCTACTTCGGGGAGATCAGCCAGTGCGTGTGCAAGGGCCGGGTAATTTTCAGCACTCGCCTGCAAGCGTTCTTCGTTCCGGTATACTTCCAATGCAATTCGATAGGTAGAAGACACTGACGGATTGAAATCTTCATAACTGCTTTCGAATTTTATATATAGGGCAATAAGCAGGAAAACACTCATGCCGAGAGCAAGTCCGAATACATTGAGAAAGGAGAAGAAACGATTTTTTTTGAACGTACGAACAAAAGTCTTGAGGAACATAGGCTTGGTTTTTCACATCTCTATTGCAAGCTTAATGCCCGGAGTAAAGTATTGCAAGTCAACGGGGTAGCTATACTATGCTGGCCGGATGCGGACGAAAACGTTCGGCAGCGAAAAAAAGCTGCTGGCTCAGCGGCCGGAAGCCAGCAGCTTTTTTGAATATCGAACAAACCATTAACGGATAACGGAATTGAATATCGAACAAGGAACATCGATCAGCGAATGATGAAGTATAAAGACACGCTGGGAATCTCACATTCACGCCTCCAACAGCCAGTGGCCTGAAACCAGCAGCCACTTTTACATCTTACAAGAAGTCCCACCCCTTTTTATTCTCCCCTATACCTGCGATCTTTCAAGCGGTAAACTAACCACACATATCGCATGAAAAAAATTTCTGTATGGATGATCGTTGCCATGTACTGGATGTTCATGGCCTGTTCTTCGCCACCAAAAAATGAAGCGCAGGTAACTACGCAACCTACGCTCGATAGTCTGTTACAACAATATCATGAAGAGCGACTGAAACTCTTCCCGATTGAAGCAACAATGGCGGGTGATAACCGCTATAATGATTTACTTCCGAATAACATTTCTCAAGCCTTTCGGGATGAGATGAAGCAATTCTATACCCGCTATCGCGATCAACTTACTGCGTTCGACAGATCGAAGTTATCAGCTGATGACCAGATGAGTTATGATATACTCTTGTGGGAATGTGATATAGCGCTGGAAGGATTGAAGTTTAAAGATTACCTCACCCCTATAAATCAGTTCTGGTCTATGCACCTGCTGATCGGGCAACTCGCCAGCGGCAGCAGCCTGCAGCCATTCAAGACTGTAAAAGATTATGACGACTGGCTGAAACGCCTTGATGGTTATGTAGCCTGGACGGATACTGCTATTGTAAATATGAAAAAAGGTATAGCGCAGGGATATATGATTCCCCAAGTGCTTGCTCAAAAAGTTGAACCGCAGCTTGCAGATCTTGATCACGGCCCGGTAAAAGATCATCTATACTATAATCCAGTAAAGTCATTCCCGAACGAATTTTCGGAAGAGGACAGAACACGTCTAACAAAAGCATACGAAGACATCATTGCTACGAAAATTATACCGGTACACAAAAAGCTGAGTAATTTTCTAAAGAAAGAATATATCCCGGCATGCCGCACAACGGCTGGTATATCTGCACTGCCCGAAGGAAAAGAATACTATAATTACCTGATCAAGGTATTCACCACCACCAATAAATCGGCTGATGAGATTTTTGCCCTGGGTAAAAGTGAAGTCGATCGCATCACGCACGAGATGGAAGCTGTAAAAGAACAGGTGGGATTCAAAGGTGATCTGAAAGCTTTCTTTGCTCACCTGCGCACCAAAAAAGAGCTGATGCCTTTTACCAAGCCGGAAGAAGTATTGGCAAACTTCCACAAGATACATGAGCGGATGAAACCGAACCTGGCTCGCTTGTTTAACAAAACTCCAAAGACACCATTTGAAATAAAAAGAACAGAAGCGTTTCGCGAAGCATCGGCCAGTGCAGAGTATAATCCGGGCTCGCAGGATGGAACTCGTCCCGGTGTGTTCTATGTACCTATACCGGATGTAAAAAAGTATAATGTTCTTTCTGACGAAGACTTGTTTCTGCACGAAGCTATACCAGGCCACCATTACCAGATATCGCTGCAGCAGGAGAATACCAGTCTCCCGGCATTCCGCAGAATATTAGGCTATAGCTCGTATGCCGAAGGCTGGGCGCTATATACCGAATCACTTGGTAAAGAATTAGGTTTATATACCGATCCTTATCAATACTTTGGTATGCTGAGCGCGGAGATGCATCGTGCTATTCGCTTAGTAGTGGATGCCGGTATACATACACAAGGCTGGACACGCGAACAGGCTATACAATATTCTATGGAGCACGAAGCTGAAACAGAAGACGGCATCATTTCCGAGATTGAGCGTTACATGGCAATACCAGGCCAGGCATTATCATATAAGATTGGTCAGTTAAAAATCCGCGAACTGCGCACGAAAGCAGAGCAAGAATTAGGCGACAAATTCAATGTTGGACTATTCCACGATCAGGTGCTCGATTCAGGCTGTATGCCGTTGAGCGTGTTGGAAGGAAAGATCAATCACTGGATTGAAGAAATGAAGAAGCCTTAACATAAAATTCAATTCCGGAGTGGGGTATATCTATACTATATAGTTAGCCTGACTCCGGAGTTTATAATTTAAAGCGCGATGCCAGTACACTATCCTGGTAGCTGATGGGCAATCGGATAATAAAGCGGGAGCCTTTGTGTAAACTGGTTTGCAAAGAAATACTGCCGTGCAATTTCTCGATTGCTTTCCGCACTATATATAGCCCGAGTCCGTTTCCTTTACTTCTGTCGCTGCCGCGGAAATACATTTCAAATATACGCTCCTGGTATTCTTTCGGTATACCCTGTCCGTTGTCTTCCAGTATCATTACACATTCATCATTCTCCTGGTATACCTGTAATCTGATATAGGGATCAACCGGTGTGCTGAATGTAATGGCATTCTCCACCATATTCTCGAAGATAATCCGGATCATTGCCGGGTAAGAGACTAACGGCTCAAGGATATTTATCTCACAGAGAGTCTTGATATTTTTTTCAGTGAGTTCTTCCCGAAAGTCCTCGCACACATTCAGAAAGATCTCTTCGATCAATACTTCCTTATATACCAGTTGCTGCGCCCCTACATCACTGATGGATTGTAATTTGATTAACATCTTGTCAAGAGCACGCGCTGTCTCACGCACTTTATCAAACAAGTCCAGTGCTGTTTGGTCTTTGATGGTAACCTTGGCTACTTCAGCAAGTCCCATGAACGTTGTTAGCGGTCTGCGAAAATCGTGAGACGATCGATAGAAGAAAGTATCCAGTTCTTTATACGCTTCGTTCAATTGGGCCGTGCGTTTATTCACCATTTCATCCAGGTCGCGATTGATCTCAACAATCATCTCGTTGGTTTCGCGTAGCTCTTCGGACTGTGCCTGTATCTCTTCTGTTTTTTCAATGAGCTCCTCGTTCAGTTTTACAAGCCGTTGATTGGTATCTGTAAGCTCTTCCGATTGCGCCTGTATTTCTTCTTTCTGCTCGGTAATAGCACGATTCGCTTTTCGTATCTGCATGTTATACTGGTAGGTGATAAAGGCCAACGCAGCAACGAGCACAGTACCTATAATTACAAACAGGATGATCGTGTTCTGAAGGTTGATCTTTGTTTGCTGTATCTTGATTTTGTTATCCTGCAACTGTCGTTGCTGATTCAATACCGTGATCTCCTGATCTTTCTTCTCTACTTGGTAAAGCGCTTCCAGTTCCGCCAGTCGTCCTGCACTGTTCTCGCTGTATATACTATCATTCAATTGGGCATAGTATTTATAGGCTTTCAGTGCCTGGCGCACATCGCCCCTGCCTTCGTAATATTTAGACCAGTACAGATTGTTGTTCATTCGCAAAATCTTCGAATGCAACTCCTCCCCTATGCGTTTTGCACGCAGCAAATAATTGTTCGCATCCGCAAAGCGTCCGAGCTTGGTATACAAACTTCCAATAGTGTTGTATGATATACCGAGGCCATATCTGTTTCCGATTTGCTCATCAATGGCCAGTGCTTCCAACTGGTAACGCAATGCTTCCACGTTATTGTCCAGCGCTTCATATACCAACCCTATATTAAACAGGCAAGCCGATACACCTTCGCGATGCCCGATCTTTTTCCGTATCTCTAATGAACGTTGCAGATTATCCAATGACTTGGTGTATTGCTTCTCCTGCAGGTATATCAATCCCAGTATATTATAGCAATTCGATAATCCATGATCGTCTTTTATCTCCTGCCGCAGCCTGAGCGAACGTGCCAGATATTCGTGCGCCACCCGAAAATTCAACTGGTTCTTATAGATCCACGCGATACTGCTTAATATCCGCGCTGTTTCATGTTTATCACTTAACCGTTCTGCTATACGCAACGCTTCCAGAAAATACTTTTGTGCCAGATCGTTTTGCCCCAACTCTTCGTATACCTGGCCAATGCTATAGTATACTTCCTGTTGCGTGGCCGGAAGATTTTTCTTTTCGAGCATCTTCAGCGCATTGAAAAACAATTCAAGGGCTGCGGTATATTCTCCTGCATCAAACTTCACCTGCCCCTGTCCTATATAGCAGTGCATTTTCAAAAATTCATCATTCAACCTGGTCGCTGTTGCACAAGCCTGCGCTACATATTCGCCTGCTTGTTTATAGTTCGTCATGCTCTTATTTACCTTGGCCAGCGAGAACCATACATCGGCTATATTTCGCTCATCGCGTTGCTCCTGGTATAGGCGCAGCGCCTTCATCAGCGATTCGTATGCCTGTGCATTTTTCCATTGAAGCATATAGAGTCGCGCCTGGCTTTTGTACGTAAGCGCCAGGTAACTTCGTGAATGTATCTGGTGAAGAATGGTAAGTGCCCGCGTATAGAACAGATCGGCTGAATCGTATTGGGCAATGATGCGGTATAGATTGCCCGTCATGCTATAGCTATATCCCAGCAAATCGTCTATCGGCATTTTAAGATCAGAAGCCTGCCGGTAAAGCTTCAGACCTTCTCTATACTCGCCTATATCCTGGTGATAATAACCTTGCAGAATCAGTGCATGACGTTGTCCGCGCAGGTATCCATTCCGTTGCGCGAGCATATAGGCTTGCCGGGCATATGCATATCCCTGTTCTACATCATAGTGATAGTATGCAGAACTGATCCGGCATAAAATATCTGCACGCACCTCGTCTTCTGATGCATGCTTCAATGCCAGCAACAGGCTGTCTACGGTAGCCTGCTGACTAAACGCCTGGAATGTTATGAGTAAAAAACAAACCAGGACTACGGGTAGCCCTCTCATAGGTAGATTAAAAAGCCTTTATAAACACCTTAATTTAGAGAATACCCTGTCAAAAAAGTATTTATTTCGAATAATTCATTTCAAATAGTAACTTTCAAATGCGATCATCTCTGTCATGTTCAAATCGATCATCTTCACCAAGTCCGAACTCATCCGCGAAAAACAGAAAGACTATCGTAACATCGTTGTTATACAAGTGGTCATTATTGTACTTGGACTTACACTTTCCGAGTTTCTGTTGCAGGGAACACAAACAGCAGAGGCAAAACTGGTCACTACAATCTTCTCTGTATTTGCCGTTATACATTCATTTCTGCTATGGGATCTGCTCCGGAATTTTACCAGCAGCCAACTCCTGGTTCGCAGTTGCCTATTTATTTTAATAGCAATAGTTGGTACCGGTATACTCGTAGAATTTCCATACTATACTATTTTACAGGTGCCTGACCGCCAGCTTTACCTGCTCATTATTCATGGCGTGCTGTTTCCTATAGAAGTAATGGTTATCGGTTTTGCTATACGCGATATATTCTCGGGCGAGTTTCTTACACCCGATAAGCTCTGGGGTTCTGCCTGTATATTTCTGATGATCGGTATTTCATTCGGAAGTCTGTACGATCTCATCTGTATAGTAAAACCCGGTAGCCTGGGCGTGGCTTTTGGTATGGGACTCCCCAATTATTCAGAATGTATACGCTATAGCCTGTGTATATTGGGCGGGCTCGATCCCGGACTTCCGGATGCCAGCCGACTCATAAAAAATATAAGTGTTATTGAAGCAGTATGGAGTAACCTGTTCGTAGTGTTGATCATCGGTAAGCTGATGGGACTGCCTCGGCCTCCGAAGGAAGAAGACGGATCTGCATAATGCTATAGATACTTTCAGGCTGCTATACCGTTGTATATAGGTATACCTATATCTGCTGCGATTTTTCCAAAACCTATCTATATGAACAACCGCAGAATTTTACCTCTCATTATCGTGGGCATTGTTGCTCTCATTGTATTGCTAACACTGTCGTCCAGTATCTTTTACAAGATCGGTCCATCCGAACGGGCCGTGATCTTTTATCCATTTGGCAACGGGCTGGATAAAGAACAGATCATTGAACCCGGCACACATCTCAAAGCTCCGTGGAATGATGTGATAATCTATGAAGTAGCCGAGATAACATCGGATGAAAACATGGACATTAATGATAAGAATGGATTACCGATTCATGTAGATGTATCGGTACGGTATTTCCCGATGCCTGACAAGATCGGAGATATTCATGAGAAGTTTACGAAAGACTATGTTAACCGCCTGGTAATTCCCGAGGTGCGATCTGTATCGCGACAGGTGATGGCTAAATTTACCGCGGAAGAGATTTACTCTACCAAACGCGCTGAGGTTGAAACATCTATCAAGAGTGAAACCGAGAAGATATTGAATGCCAACTATGTAAATGCTACGGCTGTGCTGATCCGCTCTATTAAACTTCCGGATCAGATACGTATAGCGATCGAGAATAAACTTCAGCAGGAACAGGAAGCACTTGCCTATCAATACCGGTTGGATAAAGAGAAGAGTGAAGCCGAACGCAAGCGTATAGCAGCCGAAGGTGAAGCCCGCGCCAATAACATTGTTAACAGCAGCTTAACAGACAAGCTGCTAAAGATGCGCGGTATAGAAGCTACACTTGAATTGGCGAAGTCTCCAAACAGTAAAGTAGTAGTAGTTGGTTCCAGCAGAGACGGATTACCGTTGATTCTGGGCAATAATTAAAAAAAGAAATAAAAATTAATGGATTTTTAATGCATTCCTTTCGATTGCAACGATCTGCCCTGTATATTTAAAACCGCTGTTAAATCTCATATTAAAATGTCGAAAACTGCTGAATTAATCATTGATGGTAAGTCCTACACACTGCCAGTCATTGAAGGATCTGAAGGAGAAGTTGCTGTAGATATCAGCGATCTTCTGGAAAAAGCCAAAGTAATTACTCTGGACTTAGGTTATAAAAATACAGGTGCCACAAAAAGTGCTATAACATTTTTGGATGGCGACCAGGGCATTCTGCGTTACCGCGGCTATTCTATAGAGGACCTCGCGGAGAAGTCTAACTTCCTGGAAGTTGCTTATCTCTTGATATTCGGAGAGTTACCGAGTAAACCTCAGTACGATAAATTCTCGAACGACATTAAGACGCATACGCTTGTACATGAAGACGTGAAAAAGATACTCGATGGTTTTCCATCTACGGCTCACCCCATGGGCGTGCTTGCCTCACTCTTCTGTTCACAAACAGCTTTCTATCCGGAATCACTCGACCCGAATCGTTCTGCAGAAGGTGTATATCTGAGCATTGTACGTTCACTGGCCAAGATGCCAACCTTTGCCGCATGGGCTTATAAGAATGCCGTAGGTCATCCGGTAAATTATCCTGACAATTCGCTGAACTATAGCTCACGCTTCCTGAAGATGATGTTCGCCTTACCGGCTGAACAATATGAAGTGGATCCGGTAGTAGCTGATGCATTGGATAAACTGCTGATCCTCCACGCTGATCACGAACAAAACTGTTCAACATCAACTGTGCGTATCGTTGGTTCATCCAAAGCAAGTATATACTCTTCCATATCTGCCGGTATAAATGCCCTGTGGGGACCGCTGCATGGTGGTGCCAACCAGGAAGTTATCGTGATGCTGGAAGCAATCAAGAAAGATGGTGGCGATACAGAAAAATGGATCAACAAAGCAAAAGACAAGAACGATCCGTTCCGCCTGATGGGCTTCGGACACCGTGTATATAAGAACTTCGATCCGCGCGCCAAGATCATCAAGAAAGCTGCGGATGATGTACTCGGCAAATTAGGTATCAACGACCCGGTGCTGGAGATTGCACAGAAGCTTGAAGAAGCTGCTTTGAAAGATCCATACTTCGTAGAGCGCAAGCTATATCCGAACGTTGACTTCTACTCCGGTATCATTTACCGTGCACTCGGTTTACCAACCGATCTGTTCACCGTAATGTTTGCCATGGGACGTCTGCCAGGCTGGATCGCCCAGTGGAAAGAACTGCGCGAGAACAAAGAACCTATCGGTCGCCCACGCCAGATCTATACCGGTGCCAAGCTGAGACCTTACGTTGAAATAGCAAAACGATAGTTTTCGTTACACGCTATCGGTTAATCGTTATTCGCATAGTATATCTATAGCGGGGAACGATTAACCGGTAACGGATAACCGATAATCCCATGGAACTACAACAACAATTTGAAAGCGCAGTAAGCCGCTCGAAAGAGTTAACCAAGCGTCCTTCCAATGAAGAACTGCTCATGCTATACGCGCTCTATAAACAGGCAACCGAAGGCGATGTGAACGGAGAGCGTCCCGGAGGCTTTGACTTCAAAGCCATTGCTAAATACGATGCATGGGAGGAGCTGAAAGGCAAATCCAAAGACACTGCCATGCAAGACTATATCCAGCTTGTTGAAAAGCTCTATCAACAATACGCGTAAGCGTGAACCTCTTTTATCAACCCCGTATACCCGAAGGAATTTACTATCTCGATGCTGATGAATCGCGGCATTGCGTTCGTGTGCTGCGTCATACAGCAGGCGATAATATACAGGTTACCGATGGTAAAGGTTATTTCTATAAAACCACTATTACGCAGGCTGACGATCGCCAATGTCAGTTTCGCATAGAAGAAAAGGTCGCCCAGCCACTCCGTGATTTTTTTATTCATATAGCGATCTCCCCTACTAAAAATGCTGATCGTATCGAATGGTTTGTTGAGAAAGCCGTAGAGCTTGGCATCGACCGGATATCGATCATCGAGTGTGAAAACACCGAGCGCACCTACCTGAAAAAAGAACGCCTCGAAAAAGTAGCGATCAGCGCCATGAAGCAATCACTGAAAGCAACATTGCCTGCTATAGAAGGACTGATTTCCTTCAATGATATACTTACCACTACGGAAGCCTATAAATATATGGCGTATGTGGATATGCAGAATCCTGATCACCTGAAAAATATAGCACCCCAAAAAAATTCATATATAGTATTGATCGGTCCTGAAGGCGACTTCTCTCCTGAAGAACTCACGCTTGCCTTGCAACACAACTTCCAAAAAGTAAGCCTTGGCAACAGCCGCCTCCGCACAGAAACTGCCGGCATGGCCGCATGCCACATCTTGAATCTGGTGAATAGTTAAGTCTCCCGCAGATTAGCACTGATGAAATGCAATAACAATGTGTCCTTACACTTCAACATTCGTTGATGGATGTTCCTTGCTTCGATATTCAGTTTCCGTTAACCGTTATTCGTTGCACGTTAAGATATCTAATAACAGATAACGACTAACTCCCCGGCTATCTACTTTAAGTCTCCCTTGTAAGCTTTTCAGTTCATTTCAATATTTCACAGTTGCCATATAGCATAACAAAATACTACATTTACTTTTTACCTTTTGCCTATGATTTTAAACTACATCTGGGTTGGATTCTTTCTTATTGCCTTTGTTGTTGCATTGATCAAACTGATCGTGCTGCAAGACATGGAAGTATTCCCCAAGATGCTTCAGTCTACTTTCGATATGGCCAAGACCGGCTTCGAGATATCGATCGGACTAACCGGGGTTATGTCGCTATGGCTGGGACTGATGAAGATCGGTGAACGCGGAGGTATGGTAGCTATCTTATCGAGGCTCGTTGGTCCATTCTTCTCACGACTGTTTCCGGAAGTGCCAAGGAACCACCCTGCTATCGGATCAATTATCATGAACTTTAGCGCTAACATGCTCGGCCTCGATAATGCAGCAACTCCGCTCGGGTTAAAGGCGATGAAAGAATTACAAGATCTCAATGCCGATAGCGATACTGCTTCCAATGCGCAGATCATGTTCCTGGTGTTAAATACATCCGGCCTTACTGTTATACCTTTATCTATTATTGCCGATCGCGCTACACTGGGCTCTGCCAATCCTACCAGTATCTTTATACCGACACTCATTGCTACATTCTGTTCTACTCTTGCCGGGTTGATCTATGTAGCGATCAAGCAAAAAATAAATCTGTTCGATCGTGTAGTACTCGGTTATCTGTTGGGCCTCAGTGCTGTGGTATGGAGTGCTGTGCTATATTTCTCATCGCTTTCACCAGAGCAGCTTCAGCAGCAATCGACACTGGCTACGAGTATAATTATTATCACCATCATTATACTCTTTATTATACTTGGACTGACAAAGAAAATTCCATTGTTCGAAACATTTGTTGATGGTGCCAAAGAAGGTTTTAATACATCGATCAAAATCATTCCATTTCTCATTGCTATGCTGGTAGGTATTGGTTTGTTCAGAACCTCCGGAACATTAACCTATATTACCGATGGCATTGCCTGGATATTTACGCAACTGAATGTCAATACAGATTTTGTCGGAGCTTTACCCGTTGCGTTTATGAAACCACTGAGCGCACAGGCCGCGCGTGGTATGATGATAGAACTCGCCAAGACAACACCGGGTGGTGTGGATTCATTTGTATCCAACCTTGCATCCATTTTCAGAGGATGTGCAGAGACCACCTTTTATATTCTGGCGGTGTATTTCGGTTCAGTGAATGTAAGGAAAACACGATATGCAGTAAGCGGTGGACTGATTGCTGATGTCGCTGGTGTAATCGCAGCAATCTTTGTTGGTTACATGTTCTTCCATTAAAATATAAAGTAGTGTAATTGTTGTTTAACTCCTCAATCCGGATTATCATTGTTATATGGAAAGAAAAGCGGATATCCAAAAGACTATCTACGATAACGCGAAGAGTCACTTCCTCGGAAATTTCCCAGATTCATTACCCATCGAACAGGCTTATGTACATATCGGTATGTACCTGGGATGGATTATAGACTCTGGTCTATACTCCGAGTATTTTGAAGATGAAGCATCAAATCAAATTTTCCGCTTTAAGCGCAGAGAGATCTCATGTACCATTCTAAGCGAAATATGGGATGGATACCTGGGGTATGAACTCTTCAATCGCCAGGGTAATATGTTTACCTATTACTATTATGGTGGTGGCCTGTATCGGAATGATTACGATGAGATTCTCGTAAGAACGTTACCTTCTATCTATCACGTAACGGATAGCTGGGAGAATTATGAAAAGATCAAGAACCGTATCGATATGCGTTTCTCCGACTGGAAAAAACTGGTAGGAAACTAATTGTGATTTTTAAAATAGTACCCCTCATAAAAACAGGCTGTTCTTTCGAGCAGCCTGTTTTTGTTTAACGGTTATCTGTTAATAGTAATCCGTTATTCCTTAATCGTTATTAGTCAGCCGGATAACAATTAACCAATAACGAATAACGGATCACACACACCTACTTATTCACCACGAGCTTTCCATTCTTATCAATTATACTCTGCAAGGCATCTGCCTTTATCGTGAGTTCGCCTGTGTCGGATTTGAAAGTAAGTTCTTTGGGTACAAAAGTTAGTTGATAGTTGCTGCTCCAGGCTAAACCATCGGAGCGGTATATCTTGGCCAGTGTAGCAGCATACTTGTTCTCCTTATTTGCTTTCTCGCTATACATCAGTACAAAGTATATCTGTCCGGCAGCATCTGAAAATGTAAGTGATCGCGCGGCTGGTAATCCGGATTGCTTAAAGCTTGTTTTATCTACTGCAAACTTGATTTTTATATCGGGCACGCGCGTAGGTGTGATCGAGTAAAAATATCCTTCGGCATTTAACGAGTCTTTATAGTATAGCCCGGCCGTATATTTCTCTTCAACAATAGAAAGTGGTTTGAAGCGCGAGCGCTTTGCTTCCTTAAACAATGGAATTGAATCCGGTAACTGCACCAGCCAACGCAGCGATTCATTACGCTTGGTGAGCTTTCCATCAAGCTTGCGTCTCTCCTGCTCCGCATACTCTTTCGATAGCTTTATATAGCTCTTCAATACAATCGTATTGTTGTAGGTGTTGGTTATAAAGTATGTATAGTCTTCTGATTTCGTATCGATATTTTCATTGCCCAGTTTGCCGGCAATGCTATCAAGCTTTACCAGGTAGCGCAGTTCCTTGGCTGTGCGCTCTACTTGCAGATGCACATCCGTAGAGTCTGCCTGCTTCTTATGTTCGAGTAGTGTGGAGCGATATTCAAGATCTGCTATTTTGAGACTGAACACTTCCATGGGTAATGGATCTTTATCATACTTCTTTAATTGCTCCATCAGCAATTTATCAATCAGTGAAGTGAGATCATTTTTTACTGATACCGAATCTTTGCTAAGCTTCTCACGAAGTTTGTTGATCTCGATATCATATTCCACCAGGTGTTTGTTCATCGGGAAGATTTCCTTTTCTACAATCGCCTTGGATTTTTCTGCAAAGCGTTTGTAATCCCATACATCCAGTTCATTATTATAAAAATCCGCTGGAGAAGTTCCGTCTTTTTTGAAATCGGTTACTTCGCGTGGCACCATTACCTGGTTATAGCTGGTCTTACCCAACGATGTAAGACTGCCTTTATAATTCTCAAAAGCTTTTACGGCAGAGTCGTAGCGTACAGCCAGTGCGTTGAGTTTCGCAATCACATTCTCATCTGCTCGCAGGTAAAATTCTTTTTCGCCCGGGTAAGCGCTTTGTATGGTACGGAACAGTGCATTGGATTTTTTATACAAGCTATCCGCCATCACAAAATAGTACTTCACCATCTTCAACCGGTCTGTGCGTTCGCGCAAGCCTTCCAGTTTCTTCTGCAGGTCGAACTGCACATCGGAAAGCTTTACACCAAACTCTCCCGTGCGAAGGTCTCTGCGATTATATAATTCGTAGTACTCGTCATTGCGCTTCAATTCTTTTTCGGTGATCATCTGGTACGCCTTCGTATAGTAGTAGACAGCCGTATCCATGTGCGAAAGCGTCCGCTCAGTTTGTTTCAGAATATCATCCTTAGTGGATTTCTCATGGAAGATGATACCCATAAAAAGATAGGCGTTCGGGTTATCGTCATTCTCCTTGATATATTTTTTCAGGAAAGGCTCCGCAGCTTCGTATTGCTTGGTCTTGAGAAGGCCGAAGATATCTTTGTACTTTACCTTCTGGCCATAGGCAGCCGATACCAGCAGGAAAAGCAATAGCGTGTTGATTAAACCAACTTTTGTCATGGGTAGAGATACAATTAATCCGACTAAATTAATTAAAATCACGATAGAATCGTAACCGTGGAAATCCGTTGTACTCGCTATCTTTGTAAAGGAAATATTTCCACACTTTGAAAAGCGAAAAAAACAGAACGTTTCAAAATCAGGTGCTATGAAAAAATTCTTGACTTCCCCGCGTATCTGGTCTGTTATCCGAACGATCCGCCCCTGGGTAACCATGATTGCCGTCATCGCTATATTACGGTATACCGGGCTATTGGCGGGTATATCTGTTGTTGCGCAAAGTGCCCTTATGAAAACCGGGGTACTCGATGCCTCGCCAGCGCCTCCGGCTGTAGCCCGCGATTTTGATTACGACTTTTCCGTAAAGGACCTCAACAATAACACGATCGACTTCAAACAATTTAAAGGCAAAACGATCTTCCTCAACCTGTGGGCTACCTGGTGCGGACCATGCCGTGCCGAGATGCCTTCTATCCAGCAACTTTATGAACAGATCGATCATGAGAAAGTTGTATTCGTGATGCTTTCACTTGATCGTGCCGAAGACACTGAAAAAGTATCGCGGTATATAAAAGATAAAGGACATACTTTTCCGGTATATATGCCTTCGGGATATTTACCCGAGCAACTGAACGTACCATCTATACCCACTACGTTTGTGATCAGTCCGCAGGGAAAAATAGTATCGAAAAAAGCAGGCACTGCCAATTATAACACCAGCGGCTTCAAGGAGTTTCTGGAAAAGATGTAATTACTGTGCTACCAGTTTACCACGGGCAACAATAGCGTCACCGCGTTTTATAGTATAGTAATACAATCCCGAAGCATTGCCCATATCGCGGGTATATATTTTTTTCCCTGCATCCAGGTGTTCAATCGTTTCGCTGTGAACACGATTTCCTACCGCGTTATAAATCGTGATCTCTACCGCAGCAGGTTTCCGTAAAGTATAGGCTATATGTACCGCTCCACTGAAGGGATTAGGATATACTGCTATATCGGCAGTTTGTTGTTCTTGTTCCGTAGCCGTTACAATCTCCCTGAAGTTATCGTCAAGCCAGGTTAATCGTTGCGAGATCCAGCTCTTGAGCCACACAACTTCCTGTTGATAGGTAGCACCTATATAATAATTCGGCCACACATATGTGTTCAACACAGGCCAGCGTGTAAAGTTTCTTTGTTGTGATTCCTGGTTCAATACACTTGCTACTGAATCTATATACTGATGGATCACCGATGTCTTTAAGGTTGATGTACGAAGCTCCTGCCACCGTGTACTTAGCTTCTGCCGGAAAGCTTCATCTTCCACCAACCGGTTCCACCAAAAGGGTACAAGTGCTTCGTGGAAATCGCATATCGTATTGAAGTCTTTTGCAAAACCTTGTGGCGAACCGCCATCACAATAATCGGCATTACCAAAGCCCAGATTAAAATCCCAGATAGGTCCCATCACCAGCTTGCCGCCTTTCGCATCACTGTCTTTATAGAAAAATGCACTAAGGCGATAACCATCTACATTCTTGGTAATTTCCTGTACGATGAGATAATCGATGAATGAATTTACATCTATATACTTCGCATAACCATTAGCAGGATCCTTGAACTGGTCGCCCGCCAATGCATTTTCAAAGGCCGCTATATATTGTTGTATATAGGCCTTCTGCTCTGGCACAATCTCATTGTACTTCGGGTATTCATACTGGAATAATATACTTTGCTGATAAGCACTGGGCGCAGGTTTATGGGGCGAGTACCATCCCTCACCACTATCGCCTGTAGTTTTATCGATCTTGATGATATAGCCTCCTGTGATGTTGGCAGCATCGGTTTCTTCCGGATCAAGCTTCTCAATGTTCACACGGTTTTTGTCGCGCTTGATCTTTTCCATCAGCACATAGATGCCTTCATAGTTACCGTTCAATACAAGCTCTACATACTTTGTGCGGGTAGCGTAATGACCAAGATCGCGGCCGAGTTTATACGACAGCGCATCGCGCATCAGACTCTTGTCATTATAGGGCGCGAATAAAATCCAGTCCTCCTCCTTGGGTAATCCGAGTAATGATGCTTCCTTTCCCTCCACACCTGTTGCATCGCGAAGTTCTATACCATACTGCTTTTTCGGAAACAGCTGCGAAGACGAGCCCCGGATCTCGATTCCGATCTTGCCGGTAAAGTTGTTGAATGCATCGCTTACGTTGTTGCGTACACCCACACCGTTGTAAATGATGCCCATATCGGCAACGATCTTCGGATCGTCTTTAATCTCTTCGTTGGTGGAAATAACAACTATAGGAAGATTGGATGAAGTAAATTCAACCGTAGGTGATTGTGCGAGCGCACAGGCAGACACAAAAATAAAGGACAGGGTCAGGTGCCTGATCATGCAGGTTAAAGATTGGTTCCTGCAAATTAATCAATTAACTCCAGTAATTCACGCTTCACGATTTCCATACCCGTGCTCGCCTTGTCGGCTATCATTTTTACGTAGGGTATATTGCCGATATCCGGAAGCTTGGGATCGACTACATATTTCATCGATTCGTATGGAACGTAATTGATCAGGCCTGCGGCAGGATATACTACCATCGATGTACCTACTACCAGAAATATATCAGCCTCACCGGCATGATGTGCTGCTACTTCCATTAACGGAACCATCTCACCAAACCAGACTATATTCGGACGCAACTGCGATCCTTTCTCACAGCGATCTCCCATCTTCAGTTCCCATCCATCGATAGGATATACCAGGCGCTCATCTTTCGTGCTGCGCGACTCGAACAAGCTGCCATGCAGGTGAATCACTTTAGAAGAACCGGCACGCTCATGCAGGTTGTCTACATTCTGCGTTACGATCGTTACATCAAAATGCTTTTCAAGCTCTGCCAGTATCTCATGACCGCGATTGGGTTTTACTTCCAATGCTTTCTTTCTGCGCTGATTATAAAAATCAAGAACAAGTGCAGGATCTTTATACCATCCTTCCGGAGAGGCAACATCCTCCACGCGAAATCCTTCCCACAAGCCATTCGAATCGCGAAACGTTGGTATACCACTCTCGGCACTGATGCCCGCACCACTGAGCACGACAAGTTTTTTCATATTTAAAGATAACTATATTTTAAAAATTGGATTTGAATTTGTTCTTTCGAACGAATTTTGAGGGTTACTATGTCAACTGAATTTGTTACTTATCGCAAGTTTTACCAGGAAGATCAGGCTAAAGCACTCGCAGATATACTACAGGAAAACAGCATTGAATACATGATAGCAGAAGATCGCGAGAGTCTTGATTCGCTATATGGCGATAAGCAATTCAGTCGTCAATTTTATGTTAAAATTCAGCAGAAAGATTTCGGCCATGCCGACAAGGTACTGGCTACCCTATCCCGTGAGCAGATAAATTCTGTTGATAAAGATCACTATCTCTTTAATTTCACCAACGAAGAGTTATTTGAGATACTGGCAAAACCCGATGAATGGAACGAGTTCGATTATCAACTTGCCCAGGAAATACTAAAGCAACGCAAAGTCGAAATTAATGAAGACGTTATTCAGCTTCTGAAAAAACAACGTGTACAAGAATTGGCCAAGCCTGAAGATCAGGGTAAGACCTGGATTTATGCCGGGTATATATTTGCATTTTTAGGAGGACTACTCGGTATATTTATTGGCTGGCATCTTAGCTCCTTCCGCAAAACTTTGCCGAATGGTGAACGTATATACGCGTTCGGTAAAGAAGACAGAGCGCACGGATGGCGCATCCTCCTCATCGGAATCGTCATGTTCCTGGTATCACTCTATATCCGACTGGCAATGCGCGACTATTGACGCATTACTTCGTATCGCATAACCGCTCCCGCGTCTTCCACGGATCAATGATCTTTTCATCAGCGGCAGCATCAGAGGAAGTATACGCACCTGGTCATCGCTGTCTTTTACAAACGCCAGGGCTATGCGCGTACAGAACTGTCCTTTACCGTGATCGATCTCTACAGTGGCTAACGCATTTTCGATCTTCACAATCGTATACTTATCCACCATAAAAAGATTTATCTTCTTATCCCCAACGTTCTTCTCTTTGAGAAAGTCGATGGATATAAAAGGTTTAAGATCAGCCCAGGCGGTCATCGCCTCCATAAATTCATCGGTCGACTGACGAATGATCTTTTCATCAATTTGTGCGTGGCTATAAACAGATATACTCAGCAGGAGTACAATGGCAAGAACGGGTTTCATGGGGGAGTAAAGTTTACTTAAAAGATAGTGTAATTAGCGACAAGCTAAAAGCAAAAAAGCTGAAAGTAATAGAGTTAACTATCCCATACCTTCAGCTTTAAGCTTACACTTACATCTGTGCGATCTGTATATTATTCCCGCAGGTATCATCAAACACTGCGAGCGTTACAGGGCCCATCACGGTAGGCTTCATGCTGAATACAACACCCAGTTTCTGCAGGCGTTCATATTCTTTCTGCACGTTGGTTACACTGAATGATGTTAATGGTATACCCGCCTCATACAACGCCCGCTGATATACGCTGGCCGGTTCAAACGCCATCGGTTCTAACACTAATTCAACACCATCCTGCTCTTCTGCGGAAACTACGGTGAGCCATTTATGCTCACCCATAGGCACTTCTGTTTTCTTTACAAAGCCTAACACTTCCGTGTAGAACTTCAGGGCCTTGTCCTGGTTGGTTACGAGGATACTTGTCAGTTTTATTTTCATACTTTAGTTGGGGGCTATTGGTTATACCTTTCCCGAAAGGAGGTGCAGAGACTCACTGGTAAATGCACACACGTATTTGCATTTATAGTATAAATCTGCGGTAAATAAATCTATACTAATTCTGCGCACTACAAACATCTGCAATCTCTCCGAAACACCTTTCTTCAAAATTGCTAAGTTTCAAAAGACATTTATACTGATGTACAACGGCACCGGTAGGCGGCCGGAGTAGTGCCGGTAATTTTTCTGAACAATCCCGAGAAAGAACTGAGACTGGTAAAACCAACAGCATGGCAAACCTCCACAATGGTCTTATTGCTTTTCAACAATTGCTTGGCTTGCGCTATACGAACGGAAATAAGGTATTGATTGGGTGTTATACCGTAAGCAGCCCTGAACATTCGGATAAAATGAAATTTAGAGAAACACGCTGTAGCTGCCAACCGATCGATACCTATATCTTCAGCAAAGTGCTGATCCATATAATATTTTGCCTGTGCTACCTGTTTGTAAAGGTATTCCGGGTGGAAATGTTCCCGCCTGATCCTGAGCAATTGTTGCTGATAGTAAGTCATCGCGGTAGCATCAGTAGTTAGTTAACCTGTTATAGTGCAGTAAGCTGTTCCCACCTTACCAAGTTCAAAAGGAAAGAAACCTTTTTATTAGAAGTGATATACCAGAAAGAAGATAACTTTCCTTTCACCGTGTGTCAGTGGGGAACAACTGACGCCACTGCAAATTTATTAAATTGTTATCCGTTAATAGTTAATAGCTACACGTTAATAGTTAGCAGAATTCATTTGTGTATCCTGTTCCTGATAGCTATCAATATTTCGGTATTTTCCTCTGCATTGATCTCGATAGCTACCGGGATCCGCGGGAAACAGGTCAATATATACCGTTAGCAGCATTCCAACGGATAACTACTAACGGATAACGATTAACTATCCACGATAGAACTATTTCTTCTTCTTCGCTGCTTTCTTCGGAGCGGCTGCTTTTTTAGCAACTTTCTTCGCTGCCGTTTTCTTGGCCGGAGCTTTTTTAGCAGGAGCTTCAGCCGTTTTTACCGGAGCAGCGGCTCTGCCAAATCTGCCTTTCTTCTCCGGTGTAGCAGCAGCCAGTGTAAGGCATTCTTCGAGTGTAAGATCTTTCGGCTCTTTGCCTTTCGGTATCTTTACATTCTTCTTGCCGGCTTTAATATAGGGACCAAAGCGCCCGTTGAGGACTTGTATATCCGGATTCTCATCAAACAGTTTTATAGTCTTGTTTGCATCCGCTATACGCTTGTTCTCGATCAACTCGATCGCTCTGTCTAATGCTATCTCGTAAGGGTCGGTATCTTTAGGGATCGACACAAACTTTTTGTCGTGCAGTACATATGGACCGAAGCGCCCTATATTTACTACTACCGATTTCTCTTCAAACAAACCGAGATCGCGTGGCATCTTAAAGAGTTCCATCGCATCATCCAGCGTGAGGTTCTCTATAAATTGTCCGGGACGAAGGCTGGCAAACTTGGGTTTCTCACCACCGTTATCATCGGGGTTCTCTCCTATCTGCACATACGCACCAAACTTACCCAGCTTGGCATATACATTTTTACCGGTCTTCGGATCAACCCCTAACTCACGTGCTTTACCAACGGAAGAACGTTCTATCTTTTCGGTAGTCGATACTTTCTTGTGGAAGGGTTGATAGAAGTTATCGATCATCTTCTTCCAATCGAGTTTACCACTGGCAATCTCATCAAACTCCTGCTCGATCTCCGAAGTAAAAGAGAAGTCGGTTACATCCGGAAAATGTTCTACCAGGAAATCCGTTACAACCATCGCGGTATTGGTCGGGAAGAGTTTATTCTTCTCCGCACCGGTAATTTCCGTTTCGGTTGCCTTATTAACTTTATCGTCTTTGAGTGTAAATACATTGTAAGCACGCTCCACACCTTCGCGCATTTCTTTCACTACATAGCCACGCTTCTGCACGGTGGTAATGGTTGGTGCGTAGGTAGATGGCCTGCCTATACCAAGCTCTTCCAGTTTCTTCACCAGACTCGCTTCAGTATATCTAGGCGGGTGTCGAGTGAACACCTGCTTCGCCATCAGTTCGTTGAGTTTCAAATCCTGACCGATAGTGAGTGGCGGCAATACTTTGCTGTTCTCTTCTTCATCTTCATCATCGCCCGATTCCATATATACTTTCAGGAACCCTTCAAACTTCACTACTTCTCCGGTTGCAATCAACGTGCGTGGATTAGTAGATATACCGATGGTAGCAGTTGTTTTCTCCAGTTCAGCGTCAGCCATCTGTGATGCTATAGCACGCTTCCAGATGAGATCATATAAACGCAGTGCATTACGATCCATACCCGGATCGCTCACTGAAAAATCTGTAGGACGTATCGCTTCGTGAGCTTCCTGTGCTGACGATGATTTTGTTTTAAACTGACGTGGCTGAACAAATTCTTTTCCGAACGCAGACTGTATCTGTCGCATCGCTCCGTTGCGTGCTTCATCTGATAAGTTTACCGAGTCGGTACGCATATAGCTTATCTTACCGGCTTCGTATAACTTCTGCGCCACCATCATGGTTTGTATAACCGAGAAGCCCAGCTTGCGCGAAGCTTCCTGTTGTAAAGTAGAGGTTGTAAACGGAGGTGCTGGCGATCGCTTCGAAGGCTTGGTCTGCAAATCTTTTATAGAGTATTTCGCTCCTTTGCACGACTCCAGAAAATCAAGTGCTTCCTGTTCCGTATCAAAACGTTCCGAAAGTTCTGCTACCAGCGTTTTACCTTTGTCGAGTTGAAACTCGGCCGTTACCCTGTACGATGATTTTGCTTTGAACTCGCTGATCTCGCGTTCGCGTTCAACGATCAGTCGCACCGCTACACTTTGTACACGCCCGGCAGATAAACCGGTCTTGATTTTTTTCCAGAGTATAGGCGAAAGCTCATAGCCCACCAAACGATCGAGCACGCGTCTCGCCTGCTGTGCATTCACCAGGTCTATATCTATACCTCGCGGACTTTGAATAGCGTTGAGTATAGCATTCTTTGTGATCTCGGTAAAAACGATCCTGCGCGTTTTCTTGTCATTCAGGTCGAGCACTTCTTTCAAGTGCCACGAAATAGCTTCTCCCTCGCGGTCTTCATCGCTTGCGAGGTATACCATCTCGGCATCCTCGGCAAGTTTTTTTAGTTTTTGTATAACATCCTTCTTTTCAGGACTTACTTCATAGGTGGGTTCAAAGCCATTTTCAACGTCAATCGCATCGCCACCTTTGGGCAAATCGCGAATGTGTCCCATGCTGGAAGCGACCTTAAAATCCTTTCCCAGGTAGCCTTCAATGGTTTTCGCCTTAGCGGGTGACTCTACTATTACGAGATTTTTTGACATGCTGATTAACGTTTCAAAGAGGTCAAATATCTGGAAATTTTTAAAAAATCAAATTTCGGGTGTTAATATTGACGCCCAGCAACCTATACAACAGTTCAGAAACTTATTGCGTATGCCACGATATTTGTATTTGTTACGCCATGCACAAAGCGCTGAAAAACAGATCAATCAGAATGATATTGATCGCAATTTGACAACCACCGGTGTGAAAGAAGCGCTCATGATCGGTAGCTATCTGTACAAGCAACAAATTGTATTGGATGTGATCATGACCAGCACCGCTGAGCGTGCCCGAACAACGGCAGGACTGGTGGCCGATGCTCTGAAGATCGATCTGGATAAAGTTGTGTTGCAGGAAGATCTATATGAAGCTTCTACGCGAACATTCTTTCAATTTGTAACACAACTGGAAGACCACCAGCAACACATTATGTGTGTAGCACATAACCCCGTGATCTCGTACTTGGCAGAATATTTAACCGGTGCAGAAGTTGGCGACATGACTCCTGCAGGACTTGCCATTATTAAATTCAATATTCATTCGTGGAAAGAAGTGAGTCAGGGAAATGGCGAACTGGAGAACTACGTTACTCCGGAAATGCTCACCAACTGATTCGCGATTCAAGTAATGGATCGCCACGACTGCCCTAACGTAAATGAATTTAAAAGAAGACCTCATTAAACATTTTGATCCGAACGGTCCTGGTATACAGGGAAATCTGTTTGGTCTCCCCTATACTCCCGAGACTTCGGAACTCATTGTTATACCTGTGCCATGGGAAGTAACAGTATCGTATCACACCGGTACGGCTGCCGGCCCCACGGCTGTGCTGGACGCCTCTTCGCAGGTAGACGTATTGGTAAAAGATATACCCGATGCCTGGAAGCTCGGCATCAGCCTGGCAAAAATACCGGATGGGCTATACGCAGAGAGTAAACATCTGCGCGAGCTCTCAGCACAGCACATCAGGCGCATGGAAAAAGGTGAGCCTGTGCTACCAGCCGATCCGTTGGTGAACAAGATCAACGAAGCTTCTGAAAGTCTGAATATATACGTGAAGTCGGCTGTGCAGCGTTATCTCCGTGAAGGTAAAATGGTAGGTCTGCTGGGCGGAGATCACAGTACACCGCTTGGTTTTATGCGCGCCCTGGGTGAACAATATACCCGCTTTGGTATACTGCAGATCGATGCGCATGCTGATTTGCGAAAAGCCTACGAAGGATTTACTTACTCGCACGCTTCCATCATGTATAATGCGATGAAGATACCAGCCGTGAGCCGGTTGGTGCAGGTAGGTATACGCGATCTCTGCGAAGAAGAGCTTCACGTGATGCAACGTTCCAAGGGACGCATCCGAACTTTCTTTGATGATGACCTGAAAGCAAAACGATATGAAGGCGAAACGTGGGCATCGCAGTGCGACCGGATTATCGATGAATTACCAGAGCATGTATATATCAGTTTCGATATTGATGGACTCGACCCGAAGCTGTGTCCGAATACCGGAACACCGGTTGCCGGTGGATTGGAATTTCAGGAAGCAGTATACCTGATCCGAAAACTTGCTCTCTCGGGAAAGACTATTATTGGTTTTGATCTTAGTGAAGTCGCTCCCGGCACAAATGACTGGGATGCAAATGTAGGTGCGCGTATGCTATACCAGCTTTGCAACTATATGGCTGTATCACAGAGCAAACTGAGAATGGCAACACAGTAGAACAGCAGCGTAATTTATCTTCTGAAAAATCTTCGACTGATAAAACTTCAAAAGAAATTATTCTTACCCATCGTCAATTCTAAATATCTTCTATCTTTGCGCCCGGCAAGCCGGCACGACCAGCTCCTGCTGAACTCCCCCAGGATCGGAAGGTAGCAAGGGTAGGCGGTTGTAGCGGTGCGATGTTCGGTTTGCCCTTTTTTATTTCTGAGAATTTCAGAGCCGGAATCCAGTATATATCTGCTATGCACATGAACCATTTCTGGTTTTCCATCCTTTCTTAAAACAGACAACCTCAACAAACCGAAATAACGAACATGAAATTTTTCATCGACACCGCTAACCTGAACGAGATTAAAGAAGCTTACGACCTGGGTGTGCTGGATGGTGTAACGACCAATCCTTCACTGATGGCGAAAGAAGGCATCAAAGGAATTGAAAATATCAAAGCGCACTACAAAGCGATCTGCGATATAGTAGATAACAACGTGAGCGCAGAAGTTATCGCTACTGATTTCGACAACATCATTAAAGAAGGTAAAGAACTTGCCAAGATTGATGATAAGATTGTGGTAAAGGTGCCGATGATCAAAGAAGGTGTAAAAGCAATCAAGAAATTTACCAGCGAAGGTATACGTACAAACTGTACACTTGTGTTCTCGGCAGGTCAGGCTATACTGGCCGCGAAAGCCGGTGCAAGTTATGTATCGCCATTCGTGGGTCGCTTGGATGATATATCGCAGGATGGTCTTGAGCTGATCTCTCAGATCAGACTGATCTATGACAACTATGCGTACGATACAGAGATTCTTGCAGCATCTGTGCGCCATACAATGCACCTTATTCAGTGTGCAGAGATCGGTGCCGATGTAGCAACGTGTCCGCTCAACGTAATCACAGCGCTGTTGAAGCATCCGCTTACTGACAGTGGTCTTGAAAAATTCCTCGCTGACCACAAGAAGGTTAACGGGTAATTTTACCGCCAGAAATTAAACTTCAGAGCACGAGGTTTAACGTTTAAGATTTAAATGATTAAGTTTAAATTTTAAACGTTGAACCTCTAACTTTTTACGGGAATATGTTTTCAAACGATCCGGTAGTAAGCGTTCATGACGCCAGCATTTTTCAAGATCACAATACGATACTCAGTGATCTTAACTTCTCGATTGAAAAGGGAGAGTTTGTATACCTGGTAGGGCGTACTGGTTCCGGTAAATCTTCATTACTCAAAACACTCTATGCCGACCTCCTGCTCCGCCTCGGAGATATACAGGTAGCAGGCTTTAACATACGCGGTATAAAACCCGCACAGATACCCTTGCTGCGAAGAAAGCTCGGTATAATTTTCCAGGACTTTCAGTTGCTGAACGATCGCACTGTAGCGGAGAATCTCATGTTTGTGATGAAAGCTACCGGCTGGCGCGACAGCACCAAGATGAAGGCTCGTATGAATGAAGTGTTGATGAATGTGGGACTCGGCTCTATCGAAAAGAAAATGCCGCATCAGCTTTCAGGCGGAGAACAACAACGTGTAGTGATTGCCCGGGCACTCATCAACGAGCCCGCGATCTTACTGGCGGATGAACCTACCGGGAATCTGGACCCGGAAGTATCGCACGGTATTCTGAAAATATTTCAGCAGATCAATAAAAGCGGAACCGCTATATTAATGGCCACACATAGCTACGGCTTGATCAAAAAGAATCCGTCACGCGTATTGAAATGTGAAGACGGTAAAGTATACGACTCTGTAAAAGAATCATTCGAACTTACTACGGAAACCTGGAACTGATATACTATATATTCGTTTCCTCTTTACCCTTGTCTTTAGGATTATAACTTTTTTCGAGATGATGTAATTGCTGGTTCAGCAGATCGATCCGCACCAGTAAATTTAGTACCAGCGCATCTTTCACTTTCTGACTGGGGTGTGTATGCATCTCTTCTTTCAGCACCATATACATAGCTTCCAGTTGTTGAAAGTCTTGGGTAAATCCATTGAGTCCTTCGCTCTTCTGAAACTCATCAATCATTTCCACTTTCTGGGAAATCTGTTCTACATAAAAGGCTTCGACATCTTTAAACTCTTTCAGCGCTATATCAGATGTATTCGGTTTGCCTGCCGGTGTTTTTGTCTTTCCGGGTATCCATGCATAAACTGCCAGCGCCATAAACACCACGGCTGCCACGCGCCATACTGCCAGCGAGTTCCACCAGCCTCCCCGTTGTAAGCGTACAGAAGCCTCTATGTTCTTCCATATCTTCTCAGAAGGCTCCTTATCATCAAAAGCAGCCCTGTTCTTGCGCACGAAGTCTTCCAGTTTCATATCTTTTATGTGTTGAAGTGTTTACGTGTGTAGGTGTTTATGTTAGCGGAACCTTGAACTTTCTAACCTTAAACTCTAAACCTTAACCTTTAAAACCTCTCTCAGTTTTCCTTTCGCTCTGTTCAATTGCGACTTGGAGGTTGATTCGGAGATGCCCATGATCTCTGCAATCTCCTGATGATCGTAGCCTTCCAGCAAATATAGCGAGAGTACAGAACGATAGCCATCGGGTAATTGACTGATAGCATGTTTTACGCGTTCAACTGTCAGTTCATCACCATACTCAACCGGGGCTTCCTCCTCGGCAACATCCCAGCGATCATCTTCGGGTATAGATTCAAATTTGCGTTTGTTCAAAATATTAATGGCCTTGTTCACCACAATACGTTTGAGCCATGCACCGAACGTAGAGTCACCGCGATAGCTGTCTATATTTCGAAACGCACTGATGAATGCTTCTTGCAGTACATCTTCAGCATCGTCCTGGTCGCCTACAATGCGATAGCCCACGTTATACATCGCGCGCGAGTACTGCTTATACAACGTATAGTGTGCACTACGATCGCCCGCTTTACAACGGGCGATGAGCTCTTCCTGCATGTTCAATACCGATGACTCCAAGCTTAATTCCGGTTCCTGAGTATAAAGACAAGATAGGAATAAAAGGGTTGCATGTAATAGCTGCTAGTTGCAAGCTTCGAGTGGCCAACCGTATCCTGTAGCCCAGAGGCCAGTAACTATTTCACAATATTGAGCGGGCTCTTCAATCCCGAGTACTCGATCAATTCTACACCGGCACTGCCGATAAACATTTTAGCATCGATCTTTAGCGGGATTCGGTTCTTGTCGTCTGAGAACCAGGCGGTAATAGAATTTTCGCCATCGAACAAATCATTCTTGGGCATAACGGGTTTGAAGACCAGTGCGCGCACTTTGCCTACTTTGATCTTGATGGTTTCTTTACCCTGATAGATGATCTTCAGTTTATAAAATTCATCTTCAAAAAAACCTGCGATGGTTACAGTGTCTTTTATTTTGAGCTTGGAAAAATCCATGACACGCAGGTATAAAAATCCTCCGATCATATCGCGGACGTGTGAAGGTGCTTCGTAAAATTGGGGTTCTTTAAATTTACCGGTCTTGTTATCGAGCGTCTTTACTTCGATCTTTTTGTTGGGGTGATCAAAGTTCGTCCACTCATCTTTTTTATAACGGCCTTCGCGTATTTTGCGATAGAACTGGTGCGGAACCAATGCTACGGTATCTATATAGGCACCCCACTGATCATCAACATCTGACACCCAGCTTACCATCCCCACGGTTTTGCCCATCACATCAACCTTAAAGCAATGGCGATCATTTACCTTGTAGTAGGTTGGTGCTATCGAAGCACTTCCTTTTCCTACAGTAAAAATACCATAGGTCATTTTAAACTTAATAACTTCCCCACGAGTAAAACTCTCATTCCGCACAAGCGGAAAGATCTCACTCCTGTCGCTTACAAAGCCGGAAAGTAATGATACCAGAAAGACTCCAAAAGCCAACTTCTTCATACTGCGTTTCCAAATTTACACAAAGCAATTTATTGTTCCGTAAACAGTATGTTAAATTCAAAGGATGTGCCAACCGGGCAAGCTGGCACATCGCTCTTTTCATAATTACTTATCAGACAGCTACATTGTTCTCACGCAGCGCGTCATTCAAGGACGTTTTCTTGTCGGTACTCTCCTTCCGTTTTCCGATGATGAGCGCGCATGGCACCTGAAAATCGCCTGCCGGGAATTTCTTGCTATACGATCCCGGTATTACCACCGAACGCTCGGGCACATAATTTTTATACTCTACCGGCTCGGAACCTGTCACGTCAATAATCTTGGAGCTGGCCGTGAGCACCACGTTTGCACCCAGCACTGCTTCTTTCCCTACACGAACCCCCTCTACAATGATGCAGCGCGATCCGACAAATGCATTGTCTTCCACAATTACCGGAGCAGCCTGCACGGGCTCCAGCACCCCTCCTATACCTACACCACCACTCAGGTGAACATTCTTGCCGATTTGCGCGCAGCTTCCAACAGTAGCCCAGGTATCTACCATCGTACCTTCATCTACATACGCACCGATGTTTACATACGAAGGCATCAAGATCACGCCTTTGCTTACAAACGAACCATGACGTGCTATAGCATGCGGCACTACGCGAACGCCCAGTTCTTTATAGTTACGTTTCAGTTTGATCTTGTCGTGAAACTCAAACGGACCAACTTCAATAGTTTCCATTTGCTGGATCGGGAAATACAGGATCACGGCCTTCTTTACCCACTCATTTACCTGCCATCCGCCCGATACCGGCTCTGCCACGCGAAGCTCACCTTTATCTAATTTTTCTACTACCGAACGAATAGCATCCTGTATCTCAGATGATTGAAGAAGGGAACGGTCTTCCCAGGTTTTTTCAATGAGTTGTTTCAATTCCATTATCTTAGTTTTAAATCGACATGCAAGAAAGAAAAAAAAGAAGAATAGTCATTGCCTCCGTACTGAAACCCATTGATGATACGCGCATGTATGAAAAAATGGGAAAAAGTCTGGCCTCCTTTTACGAAGTTCATGTTGCTGGCTATCCCAGTATACATCCACCGGTCGACACCAGTATACATTTTCACCCGGGCAAACCCTTTCCTCGCCTAAGCTTTCGCAGGTGGCTGATGGGCTGGGCAGTGTTGAAGAAAATATGGCAACTTAAACCCGCTCTGCTTATTGTAACCACACATGAGTTACTCCCAGTTGCTGTTGTTGCCAAATGTATAGGATGTAGCACGATCTACGATGTACAGGAAAACTACTTCCGGAACATCCGCTATACCAATGCTTTTCCCAAAGCTATACGACTATGGGTGGCGCTATATGTGCGAATAAAAGAATATATCTTCTCCCCTTTCATCAATCATTTTCTCCTGGCAGAGAAAGGCTATAAACAGGAATTATCTTTTCCTGGAAAACGGGCTACTATCGTGGAGAATAAATTAAAAAAACCACCAACTCCTATAGCAGCACGCCCCAAACATATAGAGCAACTTCACTTTATATTTACCGGAACACTGGCGGAGACTACCGGTATATTTCTGGCAATAGACCTGATCGATAAACTATACCACGAAGATCAGTCCGTACAATTAACCATAGTCGGTTACTGCGCCCAGCCCAAAACACTGGAAAAAATTCGCTCTACAATATATAACAAGCCCTATATATCGCTGAAAGGCGGTGATACACTTGTGCCGCATCAAACTATACTGCAAGAAATTGCAACTGCATCGATCGGTATAATTTCCTATCCCTTCAATCCGGCCACAACACATTCTATTCCCACCAAACTATACGAATATCTCGGATACAGAGTTCCTATATTATTGATCAATCATGCTTCCTGGGTAGCCATCTGCCAACGTTATGCAGCAGCCGTAGTGTTTGATCCGGCATCGCCCGATATAAACTATATACTGAATGAAATCCGGTCGAAGGAATTTTA
>NZ_DATCSD010000188.1:0-17867 GCF_036568665.1 Ohtaekwangia sp.
GTATCATACGCAGGCTGATTGGCTGGATTGCTAAAGAATTGTTGCAATGCCTGGTTATATTTTGCTGGATCGATCTTGATCTCGTCTTCAGAAACTTTGGAGCCCTGCACGATATAGAACTGACTTCCGCTGGATGCGCGCGAAGGATTTTGTTCGTTGCTTAATCGCGCTGCAGATAATGCTCCTTTCTCGTGGAAATACTTAGGTGTGATCTCAGCATCCACCGTATATCCCGGGCCTCCTCTGCCAAGCATTTGCCCTTTGCCGGCCTTTTTAGAATCAGGATCTCCGCCTTGTATCATAAAGCCTTCAATGATACGATGAAACAACAGGCTGTCGTAAAAATGTTCTTTCGCAAGCTTGATGAAGTTTTGCTTATGCTTGGGTGTTTCATCGTAGAGTATAGCCACCATATCACCATACTTGGTTTTGATCGTGACTACGTAATCTTTTTCCTGCGCACAACTGCTGGTTATAATGCTGATCAGTAAAACGAGTAAAAGCGATCTATTCATACATCATTCAATGAATTGTTGATATATAGGTGTATAGTTAACGAATGGTTAAAGTTGTTGTCGTATCTCTTTCAAAATCTGTTCTCCGCCTATCGTCAATACTTCGTTGGCTACGGCTTCGCCAAGTTCCTTTACTTCTTCCGGAGTGCCCGAGCGTTTTACTTTTACTACGCGTTGCCCATCGAGGGAAATGATACCGGCTTTTAATGAAATGATATCGCCATCGAGGTGTGCGTAACCAAAGGCAGGTATACTACAGCCACCGTGAAGTGTTTTCAGGAAGGCACGTTCAGCACGAATACATATTTCTGTCTGTGGATGATTTACCCATCGTGCTATAATTTCCTTTTTCTCGAACGATAATTTTTTGTGACACTCGATCGCTATACTTCCCTGGCCCACAGCCGGCACAAAGTAACTGGTCTCAATCTTGTCAACGATCAGATCATCATATCCCATGCGATGTACACCCGCATAAGCGAGGAGTAAGGCATCGCATTCACCTGCCTGTAATTTGGATAAGCGTGTTTGCAGATTGCCACGGATCGATACAGCTTTTACATTCGGATAAAAGTGTTTCAGAAAAGCAACCCTGCGGGTAGACGAAGTGCCCACTACTAATTTATCGGAAGTGATCTTGATGTTTTTGTTTGTGCTTACAATAACATCGTTTACCAGTTCACGTTCGGTGAAGGCAACTAACTCAAGCTCTTCGGGAATATCGGATGAAAGATCTTTCGCACTGTGCACCGCTATATCGATAGAACCATCGAGCAGCTTGGCTTCGATCTCTTCGGTAAATACACCTTTGCTGCCGATCTTCGCGATCGACACATCGAGTATCTTATCGCCACGGGTTTCAATCGGAATGATCTCTGTAGTATAGCCGGAAGGTTTGATAAGACTGGCTATATGCTCTGCTTGCCAGAGCGCCAGTTTGCTTCCGCGTGTACCGATACGAATGGTTTTTGAATGGGGCATTGGTTGCAGTGTTAATGATATATAGGTATATAGTATATATCGAATCCCTTACGGATTCAATGTCTTGGACAACTTTAAAGAAAGATCCAGAAAGATCATTTTGGCGCTGCCGTTACGTTCCAGGTGATAGCTGGCATCGTTCATCAGCTTGAATGATTTTTCCACTTTATCCAGCGTGAGCACTTTGCTGAAGTCCTGTACAAACTTGAGTTCATCGCCACGCGTACGATTCATATCGCTGGCGCCAGATATATTCAGCAACGACTCGCGCATCATGTTCATGCTATAGCTGATCAGGTTGCGCTGATTGAGTTTATCGAGCGAATGGTATTCATCGGCCATGGCTACCAGCGAACCGTAGCTCTTTCTGAAGCACGCACGCATCCATTCGATAAAGCGTTTGGTGTTATCGTCTTCTTCGCTGTCGATGAGTTTGATCGCAAAGTTTAAATTCCCTTCTGCGAGCTGCGTTACTTTATCTGCCTTACGTTCATCCAGATTATACTTTGCCTTCATATAGGCAATTACCTGCTCATCGTGCAGTAGGGGTACCGTTACTATTTGGGTACGCGAAATGATCGTTGGCAGAAGTTTATCGGCAGCATTGGTTACGAGGATAAAGAATGTTTGTGGTGGTGGTTCTTCAAGTATTTTCAGAATACCATTCGCGGCAGCAGAGTGCATGAGCTCCGGTTGCCAGATGATCATTACTTTATGCCGACTCTCAAATGGTTTTAGAGAAAGTCTTTTGATGATCTCGCGGCTTTCTTCACGCGATATCAGCGCAAGCTTATCTTCACCGCCATAATAGTTAGTCCAGTCGTCTAGTGTTCCGTAAGGTTGCTCCAGCAAGAATGCACGCCAGCTTTTGAGTATCTCTGCTTTGAAACGATCTTCATCCTTATCGTTCTTCACATTACTCAACGGAAAAACAAAGTGTGTATCCGGGTGTATATACTTGGCATTCTTCACGCAGGCGGCACAGGTGCCACAGGCATCATGCTCTCCTTTGTTTTCGCAATGGAGATAGGTGGCGTACGCCAGTGCCAGTGGTAAATTGAGCGCGCCTTCTGCTCCTACAAAAAGTTGTGCGTGTGCTGTATGATTATTCTTAACAGCATCAATAAGCAATTCCTTAACGTCAGCGAGTCCTGGTATATCAGCAAACTTCATGTTACTTGTTCTCCCAACTGCGACTAGGCGCAGCGGTCTCAAAGATATGGGAGAGAATCTCTTTATCCACATCCGAGAACGTAACATTTCTTCTTGCCATTACCCGTTCTGCTGTTTCAAGGGCTTTGTTTAATTGATAGGTATCAAAACCGGAAGCTCCGCCCCAGCCAAAGGAAGGAACATAGTTTGGAGGAAAGCCATGACCGAATACATTGGCTGATACATCCACCACCGTGCCCGTGTTAAACATCGTGTTGATGCTGCATTTGCTGTGGTCGCCCATCATCAGTCCGCAGAACTGCAAACCGGTTGACTGGTAACTTTGGGTGGTATGATCCCACAGTTTTACCTGGTCGTAATTATTTTTCAGATTCGATGTGTTGGTGTCAGCACCGAGGTTACACCATTCGCCTAATACAGAGCAGCCTAAAAATCCATCGTGTGCTTTATTGCTATAGCCGAAGATTACGGAAGTACTTACTTCACCACCAACTTTAGAGAATGGCCCCACCGTTACATCGCCACGAATCTTGGCGCCCATATTTACATGGCCTCCTTCGCACAACGCAAAGGATCCGCGAATGATGGCGCCTTCCTGCACAATACTTTTTTTGCCGAGATATATTGGTCCGGACTCAGCATTTAATATAGCGGCTCGGATATATACTCCTTCTTCCACAAATATATCTTCAGGTGAACCGTAGATGATGGTATGCCTATCGTCAATAACAGCTGATTTTCTGCCGGCTGTTATCCGCTTGAAATCAATTTTCAGTTGGCCAGCATTCTCGCGAAATATCTTCCAGGTCTTGTCGATAACGGTGATCGGATGAGAATACTCAATGGTGTTGGTCGTGCTCATCTCTTCCGTTGGTTGAAAAGCAGCGATCAGCAATGTACCCTGTGCCAGAAAGGTGTGAGGCTTTAATTGTTTGATAGCTGCCACCAAATTCTCGTCCGGACAAACCGCTCCGTTGATGAGCAGGTTGGAGCTGCCGGAACGTGTCGGGAATTTTTTCTGCAGGTAATCTACCGTTTGGAAAGAAGCCTGGGTGCCAAGCCATTGTTCCCATTTCTCGCGAATGGTAAGTATACCGACCCGTATATCGGCTACCGGGCGTGTGAAGGTAAAAGGAAGAAGTGCTGTGCGAACGAGAGGGTCATCAAACAAAATAAGATTCATCCCTCAAAAATAGGCTTCGGGGTTTACCCTAAAAAGGGCGATTTTGTTGTGTGCGGGCACATATCCGGGAATATTTTTCGAGTGCTTCAATTTCGGGTAACCACAACAAAAAAGCCCTTGTTTCCAAGGGCTTTTTCTCTCTCTCCATTTAAAAGAAGAAGTTATTATGCTTTCTTCTGATACTTGTTTTTGAATTTCTCCACACGTCCGGCTGTATCCATGAACAGCTTTTTACCAGTGAAGAAAGGGTGCGAAGCAGAGCTTACTTCGACTTTAATAACAGGGTATTCTTTACCATCTTCCCACTTGATAGTCTCTTTAGGAGATTGAGTAGAACGGGTAATGAACTTATGATCGCTGGATGTATCCCAGAAAACCACGTCTTTGTACTCTGGATGAATGCCTTTTTTCATATCGATTTCTTGCGTTATTCCTCTAAAAGGACTGCAAAGATAAGGACTGCTGCTGTATTTACAAGGGGCTCGTGTAAAATTCCGGGATCTGTTAAATGATTGAACATGAATCGCTTTTTTGAACGATTTGCTTGAAAATAAGACATGTACAGGGCTTTGACACCGTTCTGGTAGTGTAACAACCAAATCAGAAGATTACCTTGCAGTTTTTTAACCGAATCCGCATGCGTTTTATTTTACCGGTATTACTGTTCCTGATTTTTACCGTTGCAGCACAAGCGCAAAGTCCTTATGCTCCGCTGAATGAAGATTATTATCATTGGATAGACCGCTACGAAGTAAAGGTGGGCGCTATCATGCCGCAGTTCTTTACCACCGTGAAGCCCTATAAACGCTCGGCCATTGTAAACTTTGTTGATTCCGTTAATTCACTTGGAGTATTCGAGTCGCGGGTAGATAGGTTTAACTACGATTACCTGCGCAACGATAGTTGGGAGTGGTCGCGCGCAGAAACCAGTGATAGCAAGCGTCCCTTTCTGAAGAACTTCTATAAAAAGAAATCCGATTTCTTTCATGTCGATATTCCTGAGTTTGATCTGCACGTAAACCCTGTACTATATGTAGGCATGGGAAATGACTCGCGCAGAGACGAACGTCTCTTTATCAATACCCGTGGTGTTGAAGTGCGCGGTATGGTAGATCGTAAAGTGGGCTTCTATACTTACCTTACCGATAACCAGATGGTGTTGCCTTCGTATGTGTGGGAGCAGATGTCGTTGAACCCGGTAGTGCCACATGAAGGTTTCTGGAAAGATTTCAAGAATGGCAAAGGTGTAGACTTTCTGCAGGCACGCGGGTATATAACAGTGGATGCTACCAAGAGTATAAATCTGCAGGCGGGTTACGATCGCTTCTTTATCGGCAATGGTGTGCGTTCTTTTATCTTCTCGGACTATGCGCCACCGGTATCGTTCTTCAAGGCCAACATTAAAGTATGGAAGCTGAACTATATGTACTTCATCAGTGAAATGACGGCCGATGTGAACGCTTCACTGGGAGGAAATCGCGCGGCCGATAAAGGTTATCCTGATAAATATGTAACGTTCCATCATCTGAGTCTTAACATAGGTAAGAAGCTAAATATAGGGGTGTTTGAATCCGTAATCTTTAGTCCTGATGACACGACCGGTGCCGGTAAATTTGAGTGGGCTTATCTGAATCCAATTATATTCTATCGCGCTATTGAACAACAGAATGGCAGCAGCGACAACGTGTTGCTGGGCTTTGACTATAAATGGAATGCAGTAAAAAAGCTTTCGTTCTACGGGCAATTTGTATTGGATGAATTTGTGCTGAGTCACATTAAAGCTGGCGATGGCTGGTGGGCCAATAAATTTGCTGTGCAGGTGGGTGGTAAATATGTAGATGCCTTTGGTATACCCAACCTCGATTTGCAGGGAGAAGTAAATATAGCGCGGCCGTTTACCTATTCGCACAATACTCAATATGCAAACTATACCAATTATCAGCAGCCTATAGCACACCCGCTGGGCGCTAATTTTAAAGAAGTGGTTGGTATACTGCGCTATCAACCTATACCACGGCTGTATATTACGGGTAAGTTGATGGTATCGCGTATTGGTCGCGACTCAACAGACTATAACTGGGGAACGGATACACCTCCAAACTATAAATACAATTGGGGAAGCGATCTGCTCAAGAACAACAAGACCCGCGAGAAAGAATTAGGCAACACGATCGGCCAGGGTTTTAAAAATGATATTGTCTATGGAAGCTTCACGGCTTCGTGGCAGTTTAAACACAACGTGTTTATAGATCTGAACGTAGTGTTACGCAACAGCAAGAGCGTGTTACAATTCTATAACAATAATACTTCGATAACTTCATTAGCTTTGCGCTGGAATATTCCACAGCGAACGTACGAGTTTTAGCAAGCGAATGGTGATGATTGATTTTGTACTAAGCTAAAAGCACTTTACTAGACACATGAAGATTTATTTGCGCATTCTTCAATATGCCCCGGGCATACGGTCACAACTGACCAAATTTTTAATTTATGCTATACTGGCATCCGTATTCAGTGCCATCTATCTCGGGTTACTACAACCCATGCTCGATATTCTGTTTGTGCAGAAGGTAGACTCGGCTGTGACTAGCTATCCGGAATTTACTTTTTCGATGGATTACTTCAAGACACTTGTAAAGTATTACTTCAGCAGTGTTATACAGGAAGAAGGACCGCTGAAGGGACTGCTATATGTATGCCTGTTCATTGTAACGTTCGTGTTCCTCTCGAACGTATTCCGGTATATGGAGCGTATGGTGGCATCGCGGGTGAAGGCAGATGTAGTAAAGAACCTTCGCATTCATATCTTCAAAAATGTATCGCAGCTTCATGTCGGGTTCTTTAATGACCAACGCAAAGGCGATCTCATCTCCCGTTTTACAAACGATGTGGGTGAAGTAGAGAATACAGTAGTGAATGGTTTTAAAGCAGTAAAGGAGCCAATCACGCTCATCACCTATATTATTGTGTTATTCTCGATCTCGGCAAAGCTCACATTGTTTACACTCATCGTGCTGCCGCTTACCGGTGGCGTTATCTCCGAGATCATCAAGCGTTTGAAGAAGCGCGCTGTGCAAAGTCAGGAAACCATGGGACGCATTGTAAATATACTGGATGAAGCATTCAGCGGTATGCGCGTTATCAATGCATTTAATGCCCGTAATTTTTTATTAAAGAAAATTGAAGATGAAGCAACCTTTCATCGCAAAGTAAATTTGTCGATCTCGCGCAAGAACGAATTGGCTTCGCCATTGTCGGAATTTTTGGGAGTGATCGTAGTAGCATTTATACTATATTATGGCGGGCAGTCAGTAATGGCTGGCGACAAAGAACTTCCGCCTTCAGCATTTATACTCTTCCTCGCAGTATACGCATCGATGATCCAGCCTGCGAAGAATTTCTCGAATGGTATCACTTCACTTCAGAAAGGTGTAGTATCGGCAGAGCGCATATTTACTATTATCGATACACCGTCTGCCATACAGAATAAACCAAACGCTATAGAGCTTGTACATTTTGAAGACTGCATTGAATTTAAAAATGTAGGCTTTGCGTATGAGCGCGAACCGGTATTGAAAAACATTAACCTGAAAATAGAGAAGGGGAAGACTATAGCATTGGTTGGTCCATCAGGTGGAGGTAAATCTACACTAGCTGACCTTATACCAAGATTTTATGATCCGGTAGAAGGAGAAGTATCACTGGATGGTGTTTCGCTTCGCGACTATGAACTGGAATCGCTGCGTAAACAGATGGGAGTTGTTACACAGGAATCAATTCTCTTTAATGATACCATCTTCAACAACATTGCCTTTGGTATGGAGAATGTAAAAGAAGAAGATGTTATTGATGCAGCGAAGGTTGCCAACGCACACGACTTTATCATGCAAACCGAAGAAGGTTATCAGACACTGATCGGTGAGCGCGGTTCAAAACTTTCCGGTGGTCAGCGACAGCGACTCAGCATTGCACGTGCTGTACTGAAAAATCCTCCGATCCTGATCCTGGATGAAGCTACATCTGCGCTGGATTCAGAATCAGAACGACTGGTGCAGGATGCATTGAACAACCTGATGAAGAACCGTACATCCATTGTTATTGCTCACCGCCTAAGTACAGTGCAGCATGCAGATGAGATCATTGTTATTCAACGCGGGCAAATTGTAGAGCGCGGTCGTCATGATGATCTTATTCAGAAAGACGGACTCTATAGAAAGCTGAAAGATATACAGCGTGTGTAGAATCATTATAAAGTTATACACAATGCGGTATAGATTTACAGATTACCTGTAGCGTTTTACCGAATATCAGAATTTTCATTTACCTTTAGTCAGTATATCAAAATAAGATTTAACGGAACTCACATGAGTAAGAACAGAGTTATATTTTATATAGTATTTGCAGCTTTTCACCTGGGTGCTTTCATTTTTACCGTTGCCCTGGATAATGATACAAACCTTCTCTTCAGTATGGTCAGTTGGGTACCTACGTTTAAATGGATTACGTTTTTTGGATTAAGTCTTTTAACTGCAGACGTTATTTGGTCATGGATTATCAATCGAGATTCGAAGAAAGAAAAAGAAGCCCTCACACACGAACTCAATACACTCAAAGCAAAATTATTCGACCTCCAGGAGGCAGCACGACAAACTCCCAAAACACCCTCTCAGCACTAATCATTCTTAGCTCTCTCCACCATGGTAGCTAAAACTTTTGGTGGAGCCGTACATGGCGTAGATGCGCGAACCATCATGGTAGAGGTTAGCGTAGGGCAAGGCGTTCGTTTCTTTATGAGCGGTTTGCCAGACAATGCGGTAAAAGAGAGTCAGCATCGTGTAGAGTCTGCACTGAAAAGCGCAGGGCTTTTTATGCCGCGCAACAAAACAGTGGTAAACCTCGCGCCAGCGGATATCCGCAAAGAAGGTTCGGCTTACGATCTATCTATAGCACTTTGCATTTTAAAAGCTTCCGGTCAGATTACAACGGACCAGCTGGAGCACTACATCATTATGGGAGAGCTTGCCCTCGATGGAAGACTGCGTCCTATAAAAGGTGTGTTGCCTATCGCTATACAGGCACGCAGAGAAAAATTCAAGGGTTTTATACTTCCGGTCGATAATGCGCGAGAAGCTGCTATAGTAAATGAGCTTGATATACTTCCGGTAAATACATTAAAGGAAGCCATCGATTTTCTGGAAGGTAAAATATCTATAGAACCTGTGCGTGTAGATACACGTGAGGTGTTTGCTTCCAAAGTAAATCATTATGAAACGGACTTCAAGGATGTGCAGGGGCAGGAGAATATAAAACGCTCGCTGGAGATCGCTGCTGCCGGTGGTCACAATGTAATTATGATCGGCCCGCCCGGTGCCGGTAAAACCATGCTTGCGAAACGACTCCCCACTATACTTCCGCCTCTTACACTGAATGAAGCATTGGAAACAACCAAGATACATTCAGTAGCCGGAAAGTTAGGTCGCGATGCCGCACTCATGACGATGCGTCCGTTCAGAAGTCCGCATCATACTATATCAGATGTAGCGCTCGTAGGGGGTGGAGGTAATCCACAACCCGGTGAGATTTCACTTTCGCATAATGGTGTTTTATTTCTTGATGAGCTTCCGGAGTTTAAGCGGAGTGTATTAGAGGTAATGCGGCAGCCAATGGAAGAGCGAAGAGTTACCATCTCGCGCGCAAAAGTTTCGATAGACTATCCTGCCAATTTTATGCTGGTAGCCAGTATGAATCCCTGTCCTTGCGGGTACTTCAATCATCCGGAAAAAGAATGTGTGTGTGGCCCGGGAGTTGTGCAGCGCTATCTCAGCAAGATCAGTGGTCCGTTGCTGGATCGTATTGACTTGCATGTAGAAGTAGTACCGGTAAGTTTTGATGAGATGACAGCCAATCGCAGAACGGAGACGAGCGATCAGATTCGCGATCGCGTTGTACAGGCGCGTGTTATTCAGGCCGAGCGATTCAGAGAACAGGAAAATATATACTGTAATGCCATGATGCCTTCCAATATGGTGAAGCAGATATGCCGTGTAAATGATGCCGGTAAAGCATTGCTGAAAACTGCTATGGAACGACTTGGACTTTCGGCCCGTGCGTATGACCGTATATTGAAAGTATCGCGAACAGTGGCTGACCTGGAAGCATCGCCTGAGATAAAAGTAGAACACCTGGCAGAAGCGATTCAATACCGAAGTCTGGATCGCGATGGATGGGCTGGTTGATTAAAATGATTTTATAAACTATATATATACCGTTGTGAGTAAGAAAGTAGCAGTAATACCCGATCAGGTTTTGATGAACAAGATCTTTATTGTACGCAATCATAAAGTTATGTTGGATAGCGATCTTGCCGAACTATACGGTGTGGAGACCAAGCATCTGAAGCGTGCAGTAAAACGAAATGCTGTACGGTTTCCGAAAGACTTTATGTTCGAGTTAAATAGCAAAGAACTTCGAAACTTGAGGCGCCAATTTGGCACCTCAAGTTGGGGCGGCACACGTTATTCTCCAATGGCTTTTACGGAGCAAGGTATAGCGATGCTCTCCAGTGTGTTGAACAGCGAACGTGCTATTCTCATGAACGTACATATCATTCGGGTATTTACCCGCATGCGCGAAATGTTGCTCACACATAAAGATATACTCCTGCAACTGGAGCAACTCGAACGAAAAGTTGCCAGTCAGGATGGTGATATAAAACTCATCTTCGATTACCTGAAAGAAATACTCAACCCTAAAACAGGACCTATGCGAAAAATAGGGTTCAAGCGAAAAGACGAAGTATAAAAAGTATAAAGTTTAAAGACTCCACGTGTAAAGAGCATAGAATTGAGAAAATCAGGTATCGTGAAAGCGATACCTTTTTGTTTTATATAGTACGGCTTGAAGTGTATCAAATCTTGTAATGCTGTATTTTAGCGAGTGTGAAACGAATCGTTCTGATATATAGCCTCGCACTGGCGGCATTGGTTTTTCTGCTGAAGTTTTTAGAGTATCAGTATATCGTGCGCGATCTCTCGCTGGAGTTTTATCTGGGTGTAATTGCTTTGCTGTTTACGGTGGTGGGAATATGGTTGGGTTTAAGACTTACCCGTAAAAAAGTTGTTACAGTTTCCGTGCCCACGGCTCCGGCCTTTCAACTGGATGAAAAAATGTTACAGCAAACGGGGATCAGCAAGCGCGAGTATGAAGTGCTGGAGCTGATGGCAAAGGGGCTCTCTAACCAGGAGATAGCTGACAAACTTTTTGTTTCTCTCAATACCGTGAAGACACATTCTTCCAATCTCTTTGTAAAGCTGGAAGCCCGAAGGCGAACGCAGGCTATTGAACGGGCCAAGCAACTACGATTGATTCCATAATGAAAATTTATAGCTCCTCCTTTTGGGTGAATACAGGTAAATTGAGCAGAATCATACTTTCGGGTGAATGCTCAGAACGCACTAAATCCGTGATTTGAACAAAAAAACATTTATGAAAAAGATAATTATCGTTAACGGTCTGATCGCGGGTGCGATCGTATCTTCCATGTTTGTGATTACACATCCGCTCTACGACAAGGGTGTTCTCAACTTCGACAATGGTGTGGTTATCGGGTATATCTCGATGGTTATAGCCCTTTCGCTTGTTTTTGTCGGGATCAAAACCTATCGCGATCAGCATCAAAAAGGAGTGGTAACGTTTGGCAAAGGAGTACAGATTGGTTTGCTAATTACTTTGATAGCGGCCATCGTCTATGCGCTTTCGTGGGAGATTTACTATAATACAGTAGCTCCTGACTTTACACAAAAGTATGCACAATATTACCTTGCTAAGATGAAAAGCGAAGGAGCCAGTGAAACAGAGATGGCGCAGATGCGTACCGAGATGGAATCGCTGAACGAAATGTATAAAAATCCGCTTATTCGTTTTGCTATGACCATTGCAGAAATAGCACCGGTAGGAATTGTTATCACCTTGATCAGCGCTGCTCTTCTGAGAAGAAAGGAGTTTATGCCTACGCCCTAGCAGACACTAAATCCTGAAAATTTGCTATAGTATATTACATATATATACCTGAAGCAAGTTTGAACACTTGTTGGTAGTTATATGAATGGGGCATCCTGATAGGGGTAATGGTCGTATATTTAGGGCCAATTTACCCCTATGGATTTATTTGACGGCAACAGAAAACTAGAAGAAGTTATTTTTACAGGGATGGATTATGCACTCTGGTCGCGACACGACATTGAAGGTGCGTTTACCCCTTTTATGATGCTCTTTAAAGATGAGCAGCGCAGATTACATCGTGTGGTAAGTGCTGGCGATCCGAATGAGATGTTTGAGAAAATGTTGCAGGAGGATACGGAGACATACGATCAGATCGTCATGTGTTTTGAAGGCAGAGTGTCACACAACGGAGAGAAGCACGATGCTATAATTGTAAAAGGTTTTGATACCAGTCATCCCAAAGGACTGTTATTTGTACAGCGATTCAGAGGAAAAGAATCCGGTGAGGGATTTGAAAAACTGGGCAACCCTGCGCTCTATAGCAGAGAAGAAAAGTTACCTACCAAACTTGTAGCGCGCACTTCCAATAAAACTATACCGGAGCCCTATATAACGGGCGTAACCATAACGAAAGATAACGGGTTGTTAAGGCATACCTGGTATGTGGGCCATAGTAATGCCTCTATACTTTCCAATATAATTTTCGATACAACGCTAAATATAGTTGAGCGTAAGGAAACAAATTTTTCTGGTGAGATTGAATTCAAGTTTGTGCCTGGTATGCTGAAGATAGGAGAGTTTGAGAAGTTTATATTCAGTCAGCTACGCAAGCAGGTAAAGAAGAGGGCCGAAGTGATTCAGTGGGAAAATAGTTTTTCAAAAAGTCTCATTCTTGATTTTGTTTTTGAAGAAGAACCGGAGGAAAATAAACCGGAAGCTGCTTCAGAAAAATCTTCACAGCCGGAAACACCCGTTAACGAATATGCAGGTATGTCAACCGAAGTGTTAAGAGGAGAACTTCGCACCACTCTTTCTATACCGTGGGCAAAAAACTCACCGGAGGGAGCCAGAAGAATTGCAGCCATGCAAGCCGAACTGGAAAGACGCAGTGCTTCTTCGTCTACCCAGGTAACCGAACCAGACAATAACAAAGAAAAAAAATGGTGGCAGTTCTGGAAATGAACAGGCCCGTAGATGTACTATGATAGACTATAAAAAAATGACCTACCCTGAAAAACTTGAAAACACCAAGATTCACTACCCGTTTGATCGATGGCTCGAAGCCTACGATCAGGGACTCGATCAGTATACCGATGAAAATTGTGATCGGGCAAAAATTATACTCGATAACCTCATTGAGAAACTGATAAGCCTGGAGGAAACAGCTTCGCTGCCGGATAAGGTAGATGTATTTCGGGAAGCAGTTCTGCAATTGAATTTTCTTAATGATGAAATTGATGGCAGTCTGATCGAAACCGGAGAGCGCGAAGATCTTTGCAAGCTGTTCGATGAGATCGCGCTTGCCGCGGGATTAAATCCATCCGAATATGGCGGTGGCGAAGGTATAGCCTCGGAATGGCGCGACTGGTAAAATCTTTTTTCGCCTCCATTCTTCCAATATTGACCGGGCACCACAACTTTTTCGTTTAGGTTTTCATCTGAAAACTAAACGGAGTGCTATGATCAAAAATCTCTTTACCATTGCCTGGAGGAATATCCGGAAAGATAAAACATATAGTGCCATTAATATTCTTGGCCTTACCATCGGTATTACCTGTAGTATGTTCCTGCTCATGTATATACTCGATGAGCTCAGTTTTGATCGTTATCATACTAATGCTCCCAATATTTACCGTGTAGTATCCAACATCAAGGAGCCCGACAATGCTTTTACCTGGGCGGTAGCACAAGAGCCGCTGGCGGTTGAATTGCGCGAAAATTACCCGGAGGTGATCAATGCCGTTCGGTTTCCGGGATACGGACGAAAGCGACTGTTCAAAAACAATGACAAGGAATTTTATGAAGATAAAGTATATATGGCTGACTCAACCGTGTTTGATATGTTCAGCTATACCTTCATTGCGGGCGATCCGAACACAGCGCTTGATGAACCCTTTTCCATAGTACTTACACGCAAACTGGCTACGAAATATTTTGGCACTGAAAACCCGGTAGGGCAGACGTTGCAGAACCAGGATAACGAAACGTTTAAGGTTACAGGAGTTATGGAAGATGTGCCGCTGAACTCACATTTCATTTTCGATGCGTTAATATCCAGCAGCACACGCGATGAAAATACCAGTTGGGGAAATTTTGGTGTATTTACCTATATACAGTTACCGGCAGGGTACGACATCAATAAGATGTATGCGAGCCTCAATAAAATATTGAAAGAAAAGGTAGATCCTATATTTACCCAATACGGCATTTCTATAAAGTACGAGCTTCAGCCGATCACGGATATTCATTTACACTCCAAGATACAAGATGAAGCAGAAGGTGGTGGCGATATGTCCTATATCTATATATTTGGTGCAGTGGCTGTACTCATGCTTATCATCGCTTCTATCAATTACATGAACCTGGCTACGGCTCGCTCAGCCAATCGTGCAAAGGAAGTAGGCATTCGCAAAGTAATGGGATCGATGCGAACACAACTGATCGCACAGTTCATTACAGAATCGGTAGTTATTACATTGATTGCGCTGGCAGTAAGTTTGGTTTTGATCTATGCTTTGCTCCCTGTTTTCAATGAACTCACCAATAAGCAACTTCCGTTCGGGTATATATTACAGGCGCCTGTGTTGCTCAGCCTGGTGGCAGTGGCATTGGTAGTAGGTATATTTGGAGGAAGTTATCCGGCTCTGTATCTGTCGGGTTTCAATCCGGTAAGTGTACTGAAAGGAAAACTGGCAGCCAAAGGTGGCAATGCTATATTTCGCAAGGCACTGGTTATCGTTCAGTTTGCCATCTCCATCTTTATGCTGATCTCAACCTGGATTGTATTTGATCAGTTGCAATATATGCGCAATAAAGACCTGGGCTTTGCAAAAGAAAGAGTGGTGCGTATACTGCTTACCAGCGATGAGCAGGCCGACCATGTTGGGGCTATTGAAGAACGCATGCTGCAGACAAAAGGTGTAGCATCGGTAGCATCCTCTAATTCTTCTCCGGGATTTGGCATCGGTAAATTATTGATACAGGTGGAGGATAATGAAGGTAAATTATCCGAGCGCGGTATAGATCTGTTTGAGGTGGATTATGATTTTGTAAAGACACTTGGTATGACCGTTCTTCAGGGACGAGATTTTTCGCGCGATGTTGCTTCGGATACACTATATGCTGTGCTGGTAAACGAAGCGATGGTAAAGCGGATGTCGTGGGAAAATCCGATCGGTAAGAAATTTGTCTTTAAAGGCAATGGCCCTGATGGTACGGATCTGGTGAAGCAGGTGGTTGGTGTGATAAAAGATTATCACCAGAATTCGCTATACGATGCTATCGAACCGCTCATGATACACATGGATATGGCGAACAGCTTTTTGTTTATTAAAACGGAAGAAGGTGATGTGCGCGAATCGCTGGCGGCTATTGAAAAGACCTGGAAGGAATTATATCCGAACTATCCGTTTGATTATCAATTCCTGGATCAGGATTTCAATTCGCAGTATAAATCGGATGAAAAAAGAAGCCAGATATTTACTGCGTTCTCAGGATTAACAATTGTTATAGCGTGTCTTGGATTGCTTGGTTTGGCGGCATTTACTACGCAACAACGCTATAAAGAGATTGGTGTGCGCAAAGTTATAGGTGCCAGTATCAATAGTTTAGTAGTGCTGGTGTCGAAAGAATTTTTTCTGCTGGTGGGCATTGGCACCGTGATAGCTTTTCCGTTTGCGTGGTATATTACGGGCAACTGGCTACAGCACTTTGCTTATCGCATTGAGTTACAAGGAGAGTGGATAACGTTTCTGTTATCGGCATTGGCAGCGTTTGTTATTACGCTTATCACGGTTGGTTATCACGTGTTGCGGGCTGCTTCAACTAACCCGGTGCGTGCACTGCGCGATGAATAAATAAGGTATATATAGTATAAGAGGAAAGGCGTGCGGCAATGTAAAAGAGCCGCACGCTTTTTTTATTCTACGATAGCATCAAAAGCACTGTTCAGGATTTTTCCATTGCGCTTCATCTGTATCCAGATGCGATAGTTGCCCGGTGAAGGAAATGCATACGGGAATTTTACTACTGTGTGTTCTGCATGCGTAGTGTCGCCCGGTGCATGATACATTTCTCCCATCAATGCCTGGTTGCGTTCATCTTCTGTCATGGCATCAAGGCGCGCCACCACGTGGTTGATGCTATCCATAAACACGGTGCCTTTGGATATTTTCTCCCATTGTACAGGACCAGCTTCTTTTTCAAAACGTGTAAGAATGGTTTGCTGCGATGCCATCGAATAATTACCCACCGGGTGTAAGTGTATATAAGTGCTGCCATCCGCTTTCATTACTACGGCGTGGCCTTGCATGCCCAGGTAAGGTTGCAGTATAGCAGGTTTGCCCTGTTCATCCAATATGGAGAAAGTAAGCTCGTATAGCTTGCCGGATGTGAAGGGTATATTGGCTTCATGTTCCCAGATAGCAGAAGAACCATCGGCTAATGTAGTCTTTACACCAGGCTTGCCGCATTTAACAATATTATCGGCAGATATAGTGTTGGAAGAAGCCTGACCTATAGGTGTAGTGCTATAGAATGTATCGTCACGATCGGTAGAGGATGAATCGAGTGAAGCCAGAACAGCCGGTACGGATGAAGTGATCTCCAATGTGTCCGGTATAGTTTCGGAGAAGCCGGTGAGACGCGTAATATCGGCAAATACGAGATATTTACCGGGCGGAAGCGGTGGCAGTGGCGTACTATAGGTTGCCGAATCTTTTCGCTGCGGATGCAGGTGAGCAAATACATCCATACTTCCGGCACGCACCAGAAACATGTGCATAAGTTTACCATGATCCGGAATAACATACGAAAGTCTGCGGGTGTTAAACAGATTCTGTAAGCGCGTAGTATCGATGCGAAATTCCAGTATATTTTTACCGGATGTTTGTGCTATAGTAGAGGTTGCCTTGAAAGGCTTATAGGTAAAGCGCTTATAGCGGTTAGACCAGCTATCCCACCAGGTTTTTCCTCCCCAGAGAATTAGCAGTAACAGTATAAGACTTACGCCACTGCCAATCCAGCGCTTGCGTGCTATAGCGCGCGTAATTTCTTCAGCGGGTTTTACCTGTCCATCGCCAACACTGGCACCAATGATTGTGATCATCAATCCTACAAGCAATACACATAGTGCCAGCAATATCCATCCAAGCGAAGAGGGCATTTCTTTTTGAGCAGTAGATACAGCCATTACCGGAACGAGAATTTTCCCTTCACCCGATTCTCCTGCTATATCCAGCTCAATACCGGATGTACCGGCACTCATCAGCCACACCATACCCCGGAAGTGACCGGGTTCTCCTTCAACAGGAAGAAGATCATCGGCAGAAGGTGTTCCTTCATCGCCTGCAAACCAGTAGGCCGGTTTTACACCGATAGCATGTATACCGTTGGTTTGCGTATATACATCTACGGTAGCAGTGCCCGGTATAACATCGGGTGGCGTGATCAGAACCATTACGGCATACGCACCGGCTTTACCTTCGAACGTTACTCCCGGACTACCAATGTGTGCATGGGCCAGCCACGAGAGACAACTTAATAAAGTTATACTCAGTAATTTTTTCATGATAAGGTCTGTTTGATTAACGCACAATCTTTTTCATCCACTGACCCCACGATATGGCTACACGCGAAATGAGTATAGCGATTACCAGTGCTATAGCGAGCCCTTTGGTAAGGTCCATTCCGCTGGATACCATCCAGTCGCCAAATGCATAGCGATACTGCCAGGTAGGATCGGAACCAAAATACCATTTGGATGTGCCGAAGAACCAATGACCTTTGGATGCCAT
>NZ_DATCSD010000189.1:0-5977 GCF_036568665.1 Ohtaekwangia sp.
AAGTTTATGGGCACTGCCCGGGTAACATTTCTCATTAACGAAGAAGGCATCATCGAAGAGATTATCCAGAAAGTAAATACGAAAGATCATACTGCTCAGATATTGAAAGATGCCGAAGGCACTACTGCTCCCGTGAAGAAACCTGCTGCCAAGAAAACCACTGCAAAGAAAACTCCTGCGAAGAAAGCAGTTGCGGCTAAGAAAGTTAGTGCGAAGAAGAAAAGTTGAGCTGCCGTTATTCGTTAAAAGTTCTTCGTTAAAAGTTCTTCGTTAAAAGTTCTTCGTTAATTGTGTGGGTGTGAGATTGGGAGTGAGGAAAATCCAATGACACGAAGGTGCACAAAGAAGACAACGGAGTTTCACAAAGTATATATACTTAAGCTAAAAGCAGAAATTGAAAAGCTAAAAACAGGGAACTGCTATATTTTTACTTTCTGCTTTTATATTTTCCTTTTACGTTTAACAAATAACCATTAACGAGTAACTCAATGAATATCGAACAAGGAACATCGATCAACGAATGTTGCAGTACTGGTAGTTCTAATAATAACGATTAACCACTAGCGAATAACGGATCAAATAAAAAAGAGACCACTCCAACGGAATGGTCTCTTTTCATTTTTTAAAGTTTGGAGGAAAACTTTATGATGCTTTATTCTTAATGTCCTGAACCTCAGAGCGGATTGCTTGAGCTAGATTTTTAAGATCCTGCATACCCTTTCTTACGCGGGTACCGGCAGCACTGTTTCCTTTGTTATAAAACTTGTCGATATCTCCTTCTAAGGAAGTGATGAGATCTTTAAGCTCTTGAAACTTTTGCATTTTCTTGGAGTTTTAGGATTAAAATTTAGTTTCTTAATGCCAATTTAAGTAAAAACCTTAAAAAACAACTCAAAAAGCGGTTTTTTTTGGATTTACTTAGTTACTGACACCAGAACCTCTTGCTTGTAAAAGCCGCTGTCGAGCTTCGACTTGAGTTGAGAGAACGCAGCCAGAGTTTTTTCTACATCGTCCAATGTATGTACGGCTGTAGGTATAATTCTGAACATGATCACATCTTTCGGCACTACCGGATAGATTACCACTGAACAGAATATATTAAAGTTCTCACGCAGATCCATCGACATGTTCGCTGCTTCACCAACGCCACCTTTAAATAATACCGGTGTAACCATCGATGTTGTGGTTCCTAAATGGAAGCCACGCTCACGCAAACCGTTCTGAATCGCTTTTACAATTACCCACAGTTTTTCACGCAGGGCTGGTTGTGTGCGAAGTAATTCCAAACGCTTCAACGCACCCATTACGAGTGTCATCGGCATACTCTTCGCATATATTTGCGAGCGTACACTATAGCGGAGATATTTCAATATTCGTTTATCGCCACCTACAAAAGCTCCGATGCTCGCCATCGATTTCGCGAATGTAGAGAAGTATAGATCAACTTCAGCCTGTACACCTTGTTCTTCAGCAGTACCGGCACCAGTCGGCCCCATACAACCAAAGCCGTGTGCATCGTCTACAAACAAACGGAAATTATATTTCTTCTTCAGTTCAACAACACCTTTCAGGTTACCCTGATTACCCGACATACCGAATACACCTTCTGTAATTACGAGTATACCACCACCGGTTTCATCCGCCAGTTTGGTAGCGCGCTGAAGTTGTTTCTCCAGGCTCTCCATATCATTGTGCGTATAGACGAACCGTTTGCCCATGTGCAGACGAACACCATCAATGATACACGCGTGCGACTCCGCATCGTATACTATAACATCCTTGCGATCTACCAGGGCATCGATGATCGATACTACACCCTGATAACCGAAGTTCAACAACATAACATCTTCTTTCTTAATGAAGTCTGCCAGCTGGCGCTCAAGCTCCAGGTGGTTTACGGAGTTACCCGACATCATGCGGGCACCCATTGGCAAGCCCATACCATATTGTGCTGCAGCATCTGCATCTGCCTTACGCACTTCCGGATGATTGGCAAGCCCCAAGTAGTTATTCAAACTCCAGTTGAGAACGTCCTTACCGTTAAACTTCATGTGCGGACCGATTTCTCCCTCCAGCTTCGGAAAGAAAAAATAGTCATCCGGAAGGTGAGAGTACTTGGCCAGCGGACCGGCCTCCATTCTTAGCTTGTCAAATAAATCTACCATTGCTCGATCTGTTAATTGCCGGCAAAAATAAGGAAAAAACATAAATATACTTCCCAAACACCTGATAGGAATGCTCGGATATGTTGCCGGAAATGCCTTAGATTTGTTTAAATTCTTACAAATGGAAGCTAATGACAATTTTATAAAGGAGACCACCCCCTGTTTATGCGCGACACCTCGCCCGCTATACGCTTCCTTTTCAAGAACTTTATTTTTTTAATCACACTGTTTTATAGTCGTTCCTGTTTATGCCTGCAATAAAAAAGATTCTTGTTGCCAACCGCGGAGAGATTGCGCTTCGGGTAATGCGCTCTGCCCGCGAACTGGGTATTAAAACCGTAGCCGTTTATAGTGAAGCCGATCGCAACGCACTGCATGTGCGCTTTGCCGATGAAGCAGTATATATCGGACCTCCTCCTTCTGCTGAATCCTATCTGCGCATCGAAAAAATTTTAGCTGCAGCGCACAGCACCGGTGCCGATGCTATACACCCGGGCTATGGATTTCTTTCAGAGAACGAAGACTTCGCACAAGCTGTAGAAGATGCAGGACTCCTCTTTATAGGACCTTCCGCCAAAGCCATCGAATTGATGGGAAGTAAACTGGCGGCTAAGGCAGCCGTTGCAAAATTCAATGTACCACTCGTACCCGGCACAAGCGAACCGATCACCGATGTAAACGCAGCGAAGAAGATCGCTGCCGAAATTGGTTACCCAGTATTGATCAAAGCCAGTGCCGGTGGCGGTGGTAAAGGCATGCGTGTGGTAGAAGATGAAGCAAGCTTCCACGAACAGATGGAGCGCGCCATCAGTGAAGCAACGTCTGCTTTTGGTGATGGCTCTGTATTCATCGAAAAGTATATTACCAAACCACGACACATCGAGTTCCAGATCTTTGGCGATAAACATGGCAACGTAGTGCACCTCTTCGAGCGTGAATGTTCTATACAGCGCAGGCATCAGAAAGTAGTAGAAGAAGCACCCTCCTCTATACTTACGCCTGAAAAAAGAAAAGCGATGGGCGAAGCTGCCATCAACGCGGCCAAAGCATGTGGATACTATGGTGCCGGCACGATTGAATTTATACTCGATGACAAATTGAATTTCTATTTTCTCGAGATGAATACGCGCTTGCAGGTGGAGCACCCGGTAACAGAAGAGATTACGGGAATGGACCTGGTAAAACTACAAATCAGAATTGCCGAAGGAGAAAAGATACCGTTCGCGCAGGAAGATCTGAAGATGAACGGACATGCCGTAGAGATACGGGTATATGCGGAAGATCCGGCCAATAACTTTTTGCCAGATATAGGCACACTGCAAACCTATAAACGTCCGCAGGGACATGGCATACGTGTGGATGATGGTTTTGAACAAGGCATGAGTATACCGTTTTACTACGACCCGATGATCGCCAAGCTGATCTGCCATGCAGAAGATCGTGCCGGAGCTATTGAGAAAATGATCCGCGCAATCGATGAGTATGAGATCACCGGGCTTGAAACAACATTAGGTTTTTGCAAATTTGTCATGCAGCATGAGGCCTTTCGCTCCGGTAATTTTGATACGCGCTTTGTTGAAAATTACTTTAAACCGGAAGTGCTTGTATCAGCCAATGAGCAGGAAGAAATCATTGCATCGATACTGGCTACTACGTTGCTGAATGGCAATGGCAACAGTAAACAAGCCGATGAAAATACCGCGAAGCAACCGGTGGTGAGCAACTGGAAAAAAAATCGTCTCTAAAGGAAATATACTATATATACTAATTCTCTCGCAGCATAACGAATGGCAGAAATTTTACCGATCCGTCCCTGGCGCTACAACCGGCAACTCGCTGAAAATATAGATGAACTAACGTCTCCCCTGTTCGATGTTGTATCCGACAAGCAGCGTGCTGCGCTCTATCAGCATCCGTATAACAGCATTCACCTTTCCGTGCCTCAGCCTCCCGCTCCGGCAGAGCGTGCACATAAATTATTACAGGAGTGGAAAGAGAAAGGCATTATTGTACAAGACAAGCTTCCGGCCATCTATGTATACTATCAATACTTTCGCCTGCAGGGATCGGCTAAAGAGTTCTGCCGGAAAGGATTCATCTGTCACATACGCACCTACGACTGGGAAGAGAACGTTATACTACGCCACGAGAACACCATTCCCAAAGCCGTGAACGATCGTATTGAGCTATTGGAGAAAACGCAGCTGCATGCCAGCGCAACGCATGGGCTATACTCCGATGCAACGTTCGAGCTGGAGAAGTATATGGACGAAGCGATCACCCTCCCGCTCTATGAAACCGAAGATTACCAGGGCGTGCGCGATGTACTGGCCGTGATTCACGATAAGCCGGTAGTACAACGATTCATGGATCTGATCGAACCGAAAACCATTATACTGGCTGATGGTCATCATCGCTACGAAGGATCGTTATCCTATAAACATAGTCAACAGGCATTGAACCCGGCACACACCGGTAAAGAAGGGTATAATTATCATCTGATGTACCTGACTAATACAGAAGCTGACGATCTGCGTATATTGCCAACACACCGATTGATACAAGGGCTCGCTTCTTTTGATGAGCAGCACATTCTGAAAAAACTGGAAGAAGACTTTATCATCAAACCCATAGAAGATGCCGATACACTGAATGAAGTTATAGTCGGTAAACCATGGGCATTCGGGTTGGTGTTTCCGGAGAATGCGTATAAAGTAAGACTCAAACCCGAGTCGTTATCAAAAATAAAATGGCACTTCCCGGATGTAGTCAAAGCACTCGATCTTACGGTGATGCATTACTTCATCATCGAGAAAGCGTTGGGTATACCGGGTAAAGAACAACGACAATCCGAACATATCAGCTTCGACCGAAGCTTTACCGATTGTGTGCAGAAAGTATTGCAGGGCAAAGCACAACTCGCCATCATTACCAATGAAGTTTCCATTGAAGATGTCAAGAAAGTTTGTGCCAGCGGATATACCATGCCCCAGAAGTCGACCTATTTTTATCCGAAAGTTATCGGGGGATTTCTGTTCAGCTCCGTACAGGAAAATGAATTTGCCAATCCTATATATTATCCCTATTAATTTATGCGACCTATCATTCTGGCATCGAGTTCACCGCGCAGACAATACCTGATGAAAGAAGCGGGCTTTACTTTCACCGTAGAGAAGCCGGGTATAGATGAAGATTTTCCGGAGACATTACCGGTTGAGCAAGTCGCGAAATATATAGCGCTGAAGAAAGCCGAGTATTTCCGTCCAAAGATGCAGAATGAGATCATCGTTACTGCCGATACGGTGGTGATCCTGAAAGGCAGGATCATGAATAAACCACAGGATCGTGCCGAAGCCATCCGGATGTTATCCGATCTATCCGGCCAGACACACATCGTTATGACGGGTGTATCTATACTTTCCCAAGAACGCGAAGAAAGCTTTGATGATACTACCGAAGTAACATTTGTAAAACTCACCGCAGAAGAGATCGCGTTTTATGTTGACCAATATAAACCTTACGACAAAGCCGGGGCCTATGGCGCACAGGATTGGATCGGCATGGTGGCGATCGAAAAAATTTCCGGCTCTTATTTCAATGTAATGGGCCTCCCTATTCACAAAGTATACCAGCACTTAAAGAACTGGTAATGAAAAAACTCTGGAAGTATCTCGTTGAACATGTTACGCATGATTTCAACGTGGGTCACTACAGTGCCGTTGCTATATTTCTGGCCGCTTCTCTTTATAGTAATTATACACTCGATTTTGAGAATGGCGTGCTCGATAACCTGTCGGGTATATATAAATTTA
>NZ_DATCSD010000190.1:0-14324 GCF_036568665.1 Ohtaekwangia sp.
GGCATGCCGTTGCAACGAAGCCTGCACTTTTGTTTTGAACGATGCAGGATCACTTGCCATCAAATGATTAGACTCTTCCAGGCTTAGTCCTGCAGGATAATAACCACCAGCCCAGGGGTTGTGTAACGAAGTCTGATCAGAGCCGAGATCGATATATAGATTCTCTGCATCAAACTTTTCCCATACATCCACCACATTTCCCTGGTACGCAATCGAAATTATTTCTTTATCCGCTTTTGCTTTACGAACGCGTGCTACCAGTGTATCGAGATCTGTAATAACTTCATCTACCCAACCCTGCTCATGTCGTTTGTAAGTAGCTTTAGCATTTACTTCTGCTACTACCGTAACACAACCTGCTATATTTCCTGCCTTAGGTTGTGCACCACTCATGCCACCTAAACCAGACGTTACAAAGAGTTTACCGGCCAGTCCCTCTCCTGCTTTGCTGATCATACGACCAGCGTTGAGTATAGTAATGGTTGTTCCATGTACAATACCCTGCGGGCCTATATACATATACGAACCCGCAGTCATCTGTCCGTATTGGGTTACGCCTAATGCATTGTATCGTTCCCAATCATCCTGTCTGGAATAGTTAGGAATCATCATACCATTGGTTACTACACAACGAGGTGCTTCTTTCGATGATGGAAATATACCCATCGGGTGCCCGGAGTACATGTGCAGCGTTTGTTCATCCGTAATCTCCGCGAGGTACTTCATGGTGAGCAAATACTGCGCCCAGTTCTGAAACACTGCGCCATTACCACCGTATGTAATCAACTCATGCGGATGCTGTGCTACGGCAGGATCAAGATTATTCTGAATCATAAGCATGATCGCAGCAGCCTGTCGCGACTTGTGCGGATACTCTTCTATACCGCGTGCATACATAGTATAGTCCGGGCGGAATCTATACATATATATCCTGCCAAAACGAATCAGCTCATCATAAAATTCCTGTGCCAGTATAGCATGATGCCGTGGATGAAAATAACGAAGCGCATTCCGCACAGCCAGTTTCTTCTCATCAACGCTCAGTATATCTTTGCGTTTGGGAGCATGATTCACCGATGCATCATATACTTTTGCTTCCGGCAACTCATCCGGAATACCTTGCAATATCTGTTCTTTAAAACTCAGTGCCATGTACGCGGAAATCCTCCGGTTTAAAATGTGTCTTGGTAAATTTATACCCGATATCGAATAAGTCTTTCGCTTTGGTAATATCAAAGCCACTCACTTTGCCTACATCCGGAGGTTCGATCAGTATATCGCACAAGCCTTTGCTCATCACGGTATTTCCATTGATAGCGATCAGTAAACTTCGTTCGATCACGTTGCGAAAATTCTTTACATCGGCTTCTTCAGAAATATAGTTACAGTGTGAGCCTATTACAAAATCGCACTTGTCGCGAATAGATTGTGCGGGCAGGTTATCTACTATACCACCATCAACAAACGTACGATCCTGAAAATGTATCGGATTAAAAACAGCAGGCACGCAGCATGATGCGAGTATTGTTGGTATCAATTCTCCTTTTGTGAAATATACCGCCTTGCCTTTACGAATATCAGTAGCCGCGATCGTCATCGGTAACTTGAGCGACTCGTATGTATTCTCGGGCATATAGCGCAGCAACACTTCGCGCAATCCTTCCAGACTGAATAATCCGGTCCACGCCCAGGCCGGACGCACAGACTTGAACAAGCTTGTTGCCAGAATGATCTCTAGTATTTTTTCAGGTGTATATCCGTACGAGTATAGCGAGCCAACGATCGACCCGGCACTGGTGCCCGCCATGCACGTTGGTTTAACACCAAACTCTTCCAATGCTTTTAAAACACCAATGTGGGATATACCCCTTGCTCCGCCTCCGGAGAGAACAATACCAATCTTCATAGTTAGAGTATTTCTGCTAATGGAAATGTACGATCGAGCCTCACTCCTTTTTCTGTGTGCTTCACTGTGCAGCACTCGTTCAGCGGATCGTGTTCGAGAAATAATATATAGCCATTGTCGGCAGCTTCGTTCAGAAATTTTTCCTTTTCTTCCAGTGTCAGTAACGGGCGGGTATCATACCCCATGACATACGGCAAAGGTATATGTCCGACTGAAGGCAGAAGATCAGCCATATAGCATATAGTATGATTTTTATAGCGGATCTTGGGAATCATCATCTTATCGGTATGGCCTGACACATAGTATATATCATCTTTCGCAAAGGGAGATGACGATGCATCTATAAAATACAACTGACCACTCTGCTCCATTGGCAGTATATTTTCTTTGATGAACGATGCCTTTTCGCGCGGGTTAGGTTTTGTTGCCCACAACCAGTGATCTGCGTTCGTCCAGTATCGCGCATTGCGAAAAGTCATTTCGAGTTTTGAATTTTCATAGCGAACACCACCGCCACAATGATCGAAATGCAGGTGCGTCAGAAACATATCGGTAACGTCCTGTTCAGCAAATCCTTTTTTGTTGAGTGATTTGATGAGACTATCATCGCCATGCAGATAATAATGACTGAAGAATTTAGCATCCTGTTTATCTCCTATACCATTGTCGATCAACAACAGGTTGCTGCCATCTTCAATCAGCAGGCAGCGCATAGCCCAGGTACATAGATTATTTTCATCGGCAGGATTGGTCTTTTGCCAGATCGACTTCGGCACTACACCGAACATGGCGCCTCCATCGAGCTTGAAGAGGCCGGTATTGATCACATGTAAATTCATTGCTTCGATAAAGTACGTTGCACTGGTTTTATAGCGGTGTGCAAGCAAGCGTTGAAGGTATCGGGATTTTTATAAAAAAGAAAGGCCACCCATAGGCAGCCTTTCGAAATGTATTCAGGTTTAGGTTATTCTTTTACAACACCCATCGAACAGAACTTGTCGATGCGTTGATCAATGCGCGCTTCAGGAGATATAGCCTGTAGCTCTTTGGTGGTTTCCAGGATAACGCGTTTGATCTCCCTGGCCATCCACTTCACATCGGTATGCGCTCCTCCGAGTGGCTCTTTAATGATACCATCTACCAGTTTCAACGCGTGCATATCTTTCGCGGTAAGCTTCAACAACTCGGCAGCCTGTTCTTTAAAGTCCCATGATCTCCAGAGAATAGTAGAGCAGTTTTCCGGAGAGATAACCGAATACCAGGAGTTCTCCAGCATGAGTACACGATCACCGATCGCTATACCCAATGCACCACCGGAAGCTCCTTCACCAATCACAATACAGATCACCGGCACGGTAAGTCCGAACATTTCTTTGAGGTTACGCGCAATCGCTTCACCTTGTCCGCGCTCTTCAGCTTCAAGACCGGGAAATGCTCCGGGTGTATCTATAAATGTTATGATAGGCTTGTTAAACTTCTCGGCCATCTTCATCAGGCGCAGTGCCTTACGATAGCCTTCAGGGTTCGCCATACCAAAGTTACGCAGCTGGCGCTGCTTGGTGTTGCGTCCTTTCTGTTGACCGATGAGCATGAAGGTTTGTCCATCAATAGTACCAAGTCCGCCCACCATCGCTTTATCATCTGACACTGTACGATCACCATGCAACTCGATAAAGTCGGTTGTGATCTCGTAAATGTAGTCAAGCGTATAGGGTCTGTCAGGGTGACGAGAGAGCTGAACGCGTTGCCAGCCAGTTAAATTCTCGAAGGTCTCTTTTTTGAGATCAAGAATTTTCTTTTCAAGTGCTTTTACAGCTGCTTGTACTTCCTTATCGCTGTCGCTGGCTAAACCTTTCATGTCTTCCAGTTTTGATTCCAACTCCGCAATAGGCTTCTCAAAATCCAATAGCATATAGTCGATTTTGTGGGCACAAAGTTAGAAGTATTGTGAAATATCGGTAATTAATCTGAGAGAAATGCAGGAAAAGAAAAACTCCTGTAAAATTTCAGAATATTGCTTTTTTAACGTATCCTCCAGCCTTCTTTTACTCTTCATTTTTATAGTCTTCGCGAAAGATAGCCGAAGTGCCTTTACACATATCCTTGCAACAGACAAGATACTTCTACTTGCAAGGCACCAGATTTTCACAACGACTCCTCTACCCGCTTCGATAGATTATTTGTCCCCGCTCTTTGGATGATAATTTCCGGCAAAGGAATCTCATCTCACAGAAATTTGTCAGCGATAAGAAATGAAATCGTTGCGATATTCAGAGTGAGTTGCCACAACATATATAGCATCCCTGTAGTCTCTCGTATACAACCATCAACTAAACCCCTAACGCCATGAAGAATTGTTATCGTCTCGTTCTGATTGCACTGCTCTTTGCAGCAGGTTGCAGTAAGAAACAGGATTTTGTTACTATATCCGGCACACACTTTATGCTGGGTGATAAGCCTTATTACTACCTGGGCTCTAACTTCTGGTATGGATTAAACCTGGGTGCGAAAGGTGCGGGAGGAAATCGCGAGAGACTGAAGCGTGAGCTTGATCGCCTACAGGCAATGGGTGTAAATAATCTGCGCGTGATGGCCGGCAGCGAAGGGCCTGATACGGAGCCTTACCGTATGGTGCCTGCGTTGCAAACTGAACCCGGCAAGTATAACACAGATGTATTGGAAGGTCTTGACTTTCTGTTGAACGAGATGCACCAACGGAATATGCATGCCGTAATGTGTCTATCTGATTTCTGGAATTGGTCTGGTGGTATGGGACAGTATATAGTATGGTCGCACGCTGCAGACTCAATTCCGTATCCGCCACCACATCCCGGTGGTGACTGGGGACGCTACCAGGAATTTGTGTCACAGTTCTATAGCAACAAGCAGGCGGTAGATATGCTGAATGCGCATATAACATTTATTATTAATCGAAAGAATATATATACCGGTCAGGACTATAAAGATGATCCGACAATCATGGCATGGCAACTCTGCAATGAACCGCGCGGTTTAAATCAGCAGGATGCTTACCGGAAATGGATTGAAGAAACCGCAGCACTTATTAAATCGCAGGACAAAAATCACCTGGTGACTATAGGAAGTGAAGGCACTACCGCTTCACCTTATTCGGGAACTGATCCGGAGAAAGACCACAGCATCCCGAATATAGACTATATGACGATCCACATCTGGGTGCAGAACTGGAATATCTATGATCCGATGCGCGCGGGTGATACCTACGACTCGTCCGTGGCGTATGCTAAAAATTATATCGCCGTACACGAAGCTATAGCCCGCAAGATCAACAAGCCATTGGTGATGGAAGAGTTTGGCATTTCGCGCGACAGTAATAGTCATGATGCAGCATCGGGTACCCGTATACGCGATCAATATTATCAACAGCTGTTCGAAGCGATATATACAAAAGCCAGTGAGTCTAACAGCGTAGTATCCGGCTGTAATTTCTGGGCATGGGGAGGCGAAGGGCGACCACGTATACCCGCAGGCTTCTGGAAACCCGGTGATGATTTTATAGGAGATCCACCACACGAAGCACAAGGATGGTATTCGGTGTTTGATACCGATACCACCACGCACAAGATCATTCGCGAATATGCGGCGAAGATGAATGCTCTACAGCACTAGCTATAGCGATTAAAAAAGTGTGTATTAATCTGCGAGATCAGCGGGAAAGACGGCTGTTTTATTCTGTGTTTATCTGCGAATTCTGTGGGAAATATTTTGCATTTGAATATCGAACAAGGAACACCGATCAACGAATGTCGAAGTGGAGTATTAAGCTTTACACTTTGTATTTCTTTCTGCGTAAATCTGCGAGATTAGCGGGAAACAAAAGGCTATTTATTCTGTGAAAATCTGTTCCCGATAGCTATCGGGATGTGGGAGATATTCTGCATTTGAATATCGAACAAGGAACACGGAATAAAGAATAGTGAAGTATAAATACAAACTCGTGGCTACTCCTCAATGATAAAAGTATGCGGACTTGTTTCGCTATAGAAGCGTTGGGTATAGTTGCGCCAGCGGGTGGTGAATGCCTCACGAAGGTCTTTTACTTCCGTTACTTCGAGTTTGGTGACATCTATAGTACCAATCATTTTCTGAACCTCCAGAAACTCTTCCCATTCCTGTGGTGAATAGAAAGTAACTTTATAATATCCCTCTCCGATGAGGCGGCTTACCATTTTCATTATATAGTTCCTTGTTTAAGGTTCAAAGTTTGTTATTCGAAGTCAAGGTTCAAAGTCAGCGGAGGAGCTTCTTTATTTTCTTGATGAGTTTATCGGTATCAACCGGCTTGGTGATAAATTCATTTACACCGAGTTTTAACGCGAGCGCGATTACTTCTTCTTCGCCATCGGACGACAGCATGATGATGGGTGTATTTTTCTTCTGATCTTCACGAATGGTTTTGAGCACTTCATCGCCATTATGATAAGGCATGTGTATATCGGTAATAACTAAATCGAAAGCATGGTTCTCCTGTAAGTATTGCAGGGCCTTACGCCCGTCATTTGCCACCAATACTTCCATGTTCTCATTTCGCAAAGCGATTTGAATGATCTTGAGCACAGCATCATCGTCATCGCATACCAGAATCTTAGCCATTTTATTAGTCCTGCCAGAATTATGACGGCAATATAAAAGTATTCCGCGAAAAGCAATGAAGTTCTATAGCAAGGACGATTCTTCCAATGCTGGTTCTAGCGTAAAATAGTGCTGTATTGATTGGGAAGTGTAATTCTGAATGTAGTACCATCTCCCTCCTTCGATTCTATCTCAACTGTTCCTTTCAGCGCCTGGACGGTATCTTTTACAAGATAAAGACCGAGGCCCGTTCCTTCACCTTGTGAGGTAGCACGATAGAACATGGAAAATATCTTCGAGAGATAAGCTTTATTTATACCGATGCCATTATCGGTAATTGTAATCGTGGCCGTTTCTTTGGTTATATCTACCTGTATATTCACAAACGGTTCTGCCTTGGAGTTATCCATATACTTGATTGCATTGGAAAGCAGATTGTTTAGAATAGCACTCACACGGTAATTATCAGAATAAAAGAGACACGACTGATTTATTTCAATCTGTTTACGAAGTCTGTCGAATCCTTTCAGAAATCGCATTTGCTCTAAACCATCATCCAGTATTTTTCTGAAATCGATCTTCTCCAGAACAGGTTCATTCTTTGATATCTTGGCAAGCTTCAACACATCGTTGATCGAAGTATCGAGTTTCCGAATGCTGCTCTCGATCATCTGAAAATAATGCGCAAGACTTTTACTCGAAGTGACTCCCTCCTGCTTGGCCAGATCGAGAAGCCCCAGCACAGAATTTAAAGGTGAGCGCAGATTGTGCGTCACTCCGTAAATCATACTTTCCAATTCGCCATTTGCTTTCGACAGCGCTTCAATTTTTGTCAACAGTTCTTCGCGTGTAGCCAGGGCGTTACTACTATACCGCATAGCCTTTTGAATAGCGAGTGGTAATCGGTGAAGATCTGACTTCAACACATAATCATTTACTCCCTGCCGTATAAAACTTGCCGCCAACGCTTCTGATACTCCGCCACTCACTACAATAAATGGAACCGCCGGATTCACCTTTCGAGCCATCGACAAAGCTTCCAGAGAATTGAATTGAGGTGTGGCATGATCGGAAAGTATAATATCTGCTTTATACTCATCAAGTGCCTGCATAAACTCATCTTGTGTATCAACCTGCCGAATGTGAAAATTCAGTCCTGCCTTTCGCAACGCCATCGACATCAGTTCTACATCTTCGGGGATATCTTCTATGAGCAGTATCTTTAATTCGCTGTCAGGAGCAACCGCTTCATACTGCAGTCCTTCGCCCGATTCACCCAGCTTGATCCGTACATCTTCAACAGCTTCCTGCACGGTGTTATAATATCGCACGTTGCCGTGATCATCCATCACAGGGGTTTGCCAAATACGTTTATCATCTTCATCGCGCGCAGTAAGTGTAACCGAATAAGGTGTCAGCAATATATCCTGGTATTCTTCCGGAGATACATAGAGGATCGTATTGGAGCGATCAATAATGGAAATCTCTAGTTTTAAGGTACCTGCCTGCAGTGCTTTATGAAAGACTTCCATAGTAGATTGTGATTTCAAATCAACATGGGAAGTAAAAACATGTGCCTGATAAAACAGGCACCATTTTTATATACTGAACATAAGTCAACTCTTTTGTTCCCCAGTTTGGTCAAAATGAGGAAAGACGTGCCTGTTTGCTAGTGCGTAAAAAAGTAAGGACACTCCACGTCTTTATGTACTCTGCGGATGCGTGTGCGGTAATTGATCATGAACTCATGCGTTCCTTTAGAGTATCCTCCTATAGAAGAAGTTGTCCAGTCATACGAGTATACAAACTGGAATTTTTCACTAAGCTTGAAGCTGATAAAAGTAATGATGGCATCACCGGTACGATACGAGTTTCCTATACTGATGAGATCCTGGAAAATTACGTTCACGTTGATGTCGGCACTCAGTGGCGTACCATCCTGCACGCGTAACAGGAAGGATGGACTTATCTTTACTTTCTCCATGCGGTCTACCGGGAAGTAGGTTCCGGCATGCAGATAATATACCCGCGGAAGCGCAAGCTGCTCAAAAGAACCTTTAAAAAAATCAGCATGCTTCAGGATTGTTGGCACCGAGAAGCCGGCAAACATCTTCTTGTTATAGTAAAATACACCACCACCAAAATTAGGACGAAGCTCATTAAAGAATCCATTGAAGATCGGATCCCCATCCACCTTCATATTCAACTGCGAGAAGTCGGCCTTGAAGTTATTAAAACCACCTTGCACACCCAGTGAGAGTACACCACCACGTGGTGCCTTGATGATAAAAGCATAGCTACCATACAGCCCCGTGTTACGATAACTACCAATCTTATCGTTTGTTACCAATAACCCCAGGCCTACTTTTTCTTTTTTGAAAGATGAGTGTATACCAAACGTTGAAGTAACAGGCGCCCCGTCAAAGTTGATCCACTGGTTACGATAACTCAATGAACTGCTGAGTTGCACGTGACTCCCTGCATAAGCGGGGTTGATGAGCAGCCCGTTAAATATATATTGAGAGTATACTATATTATGCTGGGCACGCAGTTGCCATGGAACCAACATCACTCCAGCCAACACGATATAGACAAGCAGTTTTTTCATACGCGTTTAGTTCAGCAGTTCGAGGTATCCTGTTTTTGCATCTGATCCATCACCTTTTTCAATGATATAGAAGTAGGTTCCATCCGGCAGGTGGTTACCCAATACACTTATTCCTTTGTTCGATACACCATTGAAGATCATATCCACGTTGTTGTATCCCTTCTGTTCATATACCAGCGTACCGGCACGGTTGTATATACGCACCCGGTTGTTCGGATAACTTTCAATACAGCCAATCTCGAAGAAATCGTTCATACCATCGCGATTGTTCGAAACAGCATTATATACATTGATCTCCGGTTTGATCTCAAAAAGCTTGGTTGAATCACAATGTAAAGATGTATAGGCTGTCACCTGGAAGAAACCAGCCGGTAAACCTTCCAGCATTGGACCAGTAAGTGTAACTCCATTGATATCCCACTCGATCGTCTGAATATCACTATTATTTTGCGGGATCAACTGTACAGTACCATTCTCTTCACTACACGTAGAAGGCGTTGTTTTAAGTATAAAATCAGGATATACAAATATCTTCTGAACCGTACCCGGCACTGGTGCTGAAGCACAACCCGATATACGTTCAACAGCCGTTACTATATATTGGCCGGCATCCAGTAAGGCGTATACCTCACCCGTTGCATCTGGCTGATTCTTCACAGCCGTACCATTATACCATTGGAAAGTATAGTCTGTTATATTGCCGTTTACCGAAGCCGAGAGTTCACCATTCAGTTCAACACAATCAGTTCGATTGGCTACGAGTACAACCTGCGGCATCGGTACTGGTACCGGAGCACTTTGTATAACAATGCTGTTGTTACCTGTACATCCGGTAAGCACATCCGTTGCCTGCACAAAGTATGTCTTCGCTCCCAGGTTGGTTGCCTGACTTCCTGTGTAGTAAGGCTGACCACTGGTGATCGCCCCTTCATACCAATCGAAAGTATAGCCTACAATCTTGCCGCCTACATCGGCTTGTGCTGCACCGTTTCGTTTGGCAGGATCACAATAGGTCAGTGGTGCGATCGGTGTGATATTTACCATCGGGTATATCCGTCCATCTGTAATCGTAGTCGTATCCGGCAGAACTGTACAGAAACTCAGAGTCGGGTGTTTTGCGATAGCAGTATACATACCCATCGGAGCTGTTAACACTTCGCTTCCGGTAAAGTCTGGTGTAGTACCTACAACCGTTCCTTTAAACCAGTCATAACTATAGAGGTTTCCATCTCCTTTTGATACCGTTGCAAAGAGACTTCCGTTTGCTGTTACGCAACTTGACAACGGTACAGCAGATGCGAGTGTCTGCACAGTAACTGTATCGGTAGCAAATTTATAGGTAGCATCGGCAAAACAGTTGGTGGCATTATTCGTCACGCGAACAGTATATATGCCGGTAGCAGTATACGGTATACCATTGAGTTGAGAGTCGTTATCAACCGCTGCACCGGATGCCGTTGCACCGGAATACCATGTAAATGTATAGTTGCTCAGGTTAGGACTGTTATCCGCGATAACGCTCAGCGATCCTGTTACTTCCGGCAGAATACATACAGCCGGGTTACTGAATGCATCCAGTGTAATAACCGGAGGCGCGGTGTGATCTTCCACTACACCAACGGTGAGGGTAGACGCACAACCCAGTGTGTTAGTCACCTGTACATAATAGGTTCCGCTAAGGAGACTCGGAGAGGCCGGGTTGCCTGGTATCACAGCAGTAATCGGATTCTGTGCTGCATCAAACCACTGGAATGAGAAGTTGGCAAGATCAGCCGGGTTCGTCATATCAAATGTAGTAGTCGTTCCCATCAGCACTTGTGTTACTTTGTTAACCACGATAGAACCATCTATAGCCGGAGGACACAGAGTTTGAGGCGATACCGTAATCAGATTGTTGAGCACCGGAATCTCACGCTTCAGATATATAGTTTTGATCGTAGCACAGTTGCCATTCGGAGCGTTGATATCCGTAACACGTACCGTATAATCACCTTCCTGCAAATTACTGATCACAGGGCCTGATCCGATAAGATCTGCAGGCGTTGTATTGTTGATACCTGTGAACCAATCGAATTGATAACCGGCTGTTACACCTGTTGTTGTTCCCTCCGTAACTGAAGCTGAAAGCTGACCAGTATAACTTGTATTACAAGCAAGGTTTGGCGCGGTCTGTACAAGTACCACATTCGGATCAACGTGTACATCCTTTATAGTAAATGGTGTTATAGACGAGCGGCAGTTAGAAGTTGTATTTATTGCCTCTACCGTATAGTTGCCAACAGCTAACGCTACTCCGATAGTGGCTGCATTCCCTGCGCCTGCTATAGCCGTAGTACCATCGCTTTCATACCAGTTGAAAGTATACCCGGCAACGCCTCCTATAGCAGTACCGTCTACCAGTATATCGGTTACCTGGGCCGAACCATTTACAGGGTTACAATCTGTTTGATCTGTTAATGTTAAATCTGCCTGATCAATTGAGATCACCGGAAGATCATCGGTGATCGTGAAGGTGGCTATCGTCTCGCAAGTATTACCGGGTGTTGTATTATCTATTACACGAACTGTATAGGTACCAGCCAACAGTTGTTGTGCCGTCTCCTTGTTCAAGCCGGCGGTTACCCCTACCGTTGTGCCCAGTGGAGTTGTTGTGCCGGTGCCTTCGAACCAGTCGATTGTAAAGTCAGTAACTGGTGCTCCTCCGTTGATCTGGATCGTGATTGTACCGTTGCCGATTACTCCGGAACAATTGGTATTGCTTGCCAATGTGGTCGCTATAATCGCTGGAGGATTAGTCTTATCATCCACTATAAATTCAACCAGCGGTGATGCACAGTTAGATGCTGTATTGGTAGCTTTCACAAAGTATGTATCTGCCGCTAGCAATGCACCTACTACTGGTCCGTTACCACTGGCTGGTATAACGGTAGTGCCGTCATTAGCAAACCATACGAAGGTATATCCGGCAGTTCCACCAGAAGAAGCTCCATCGATCAATACATCGGTTACACTTGCAGAACCATTTACCGGTAAACAGTCTGTCTGATCTGTTACAACCAGATTTGCTGTCGCTATAGATATAGCATACGGATCGCTGTTGATGTTAAATGTCTCGTTCGTCTTACAACCATTTACGGTGTTTGTTACCTCAACGGTATAGAAGCCTTCTGTAATATTGAAAGCCGTGTGGCCTGGTGCCAGTATATTTCCTGCGGGCAGTACAGGATCAGAAGTAAGTTTACCATCTGTCCATTTATAAGTATATCCAGCTGCAGGTGTTGGTGTACCATCAACGGCCAGTTCAATAGAACCATTTCCGCTGGCAGCACCTGTACAGTTTTTGTTATCGTTTAATGCGTTGGCTGTAACAACCGGGTGTGTTGTATTATCAACGATGGTTATATCATTCGGAGCGGATGTACAGCCTGGCAGTGCGGGATTAACCTCTTTCGCCAGAATGGTATAGTTACCAGCTGCTAATCCGTTAACAACGGTTGATGGCAGTGCTCCGTGAACCGTCATCATCAATAAACCCTTCTGATATACCTGTACATCATACCAGGTTTGATCGATCGTAGGGTTAGCAGCGATCGTACCAGGGCTTGGTGTTATCGTTGCATCGAACGCTCCATCCGGAACAGCACAATTTGTCTGCGGGAAGGTTAATATACTTAAGAGTGCTGCTTCATCACTGTATGGCAAATTAATTACCAGTGAATCTTTACAACCTGTTGTATTATCAACAGCAATAACGGTATGTAATCCGCTTTTGATTGGTTCGCCAGAAGCTGCGTTTGAAATTCGGTTAGAGTTGACCGGGAAGTTTTGTCCGTTACCTTCAAAGGTCATTCCTACATTCTTATCACCAAGGTACCAACTAAAAGCAAAGCCCGCTGTGTTTACGGCAGACGATGCCTGCGCACCTAACTGACCTGTACCAGCATTACAGATCGCAGGAATAACACGCTCGCCTAGTAATTGTGTAATGGTGATGTCTGTTGCCGGTGCATTGATAACATTTACGGTTACCGGAGCCTGCACATCGCAACCTAATACATTATTTACAGCAGACACTGTATAATCACCTGCACCTATACCACTTAATACATTGGATGTCTCTGTATAATCCGGAATCGCTTTCTGATTTTTACCATTATACCAAGAGAATGTATAGTCACCTACTGCACCTATACTTACACTCGCGGTGATACTTCCGTTGGCTGGCGAACAGTTTGTAACATCAGCAGAAACCGCGCTGATAGTAGGAAGTGTAATGTTATTGGTAATCGTTGCTTCTGTTGTTCCTGCACAACCCGTAGCATTATCAATCGCCTGTATTGTATATATACCGGCAGCCAATCCTGAAACAACTGCTGCAGGAGAACCGGCAACTTCATTAGCCGGATTTGTATTCTGACCACTGAATATATGGAATGTGTGATTGGTTGTAACACCCCCTACGTTGGCAGAAATACTACCGTTCGATTTAGCAGGATCACAGGCTGTATTGCTGGATGGAGTTGCACTCACTACCGGAAGAACCGTATTGTCCAGTACCTGTACCGTGGCTTTCGCTGACTGACAGTTGGTACTTGTACTCACGGCTACTACGGTATAGTAATTAGCTGTGCGACCTGAATATACTGCTCCCGTAAAATCAGGAGTCGCTATATTCGGTGTTGCTATATTTCCGATGAACCAGTAGAAGATATACCCGGAAGCGGTGCCGCCTACGGTGGCTGACACCTGACCGTTGCCTGAACTACAGATCGTTTGATTGGCATCTACTACGGCAGTAACTACCGGGGCAACCGGATTATTATTGATCGTAACCTGCGCTGTGTTTGAACAGCCGGTCGTATTGTTGGTAACTTTTACAGTATATACACCGGCATCCAGACCGGTTGCATTAAAGGAATTGCTTTTCACAAGTCCGCTCGTTCCGGCTCCCGCATACCACGTAAAGGTATACCCGGCTGTAACCCCACCTACATTCGCGGAAGCCTGACCGTTGCCGGATCCTGCGACTGCATTACAAATTGTCTGATCAACCGTGGAAGTAGTAATCGCTGGTAACGTGGTGTTGTTCAATACCTGAACCGTAGCCTTCGCTGTCGCACAGCGTGTTACCTTATCAACCGCTACTACTGTATAATACGCTGCTTGTAATCCGCTATACGTGGCGCTTGCTTTATAGTT
>NZ_DATCSD010000191.1:0-38935 GCF_036568665.1 Ohtaekwangia sp.
ACGTATGGAGCGTGTAACACTACCGTTAGCTATACCGTGAACGAACCTACACAGGTTGCTGTCAGTTTTAATACACCACTCTATAATGGCTATGCTATAAAGTGTAATGGAGGAAGTACAGGTGAAACAACAGCTATAGGCTCCGGAGGCAAAGGCGGTTATAAAGATTTTAGCTGGAACACAGGCGCTATCACTGATAAGATCACGGGCGTTGCAGCCGGCACCTATACAGTTACACTAAAAGATACCAATGGCTGTTCTGCCACCAACCAGGTAATTTTGCAGGAACCTGCGGCATTGCAGGTTTCATTATCAAAAGCAACCGACTACAATAGTTATGCAGTAAGTTGCTGGGATAAAAGTGATGGAGGTATCATGAGCACTATATCCGGTGGTGTTACTAGCTATAGCTATCTGTGGTCAACCGGTGCTACCACCAGCTCTGTTTCGGGGCTTGGTGTTAATACGTATAGCCTCACCGTAACAGATGCGAATAGTTGCACAGCATCATCCAGTCTGGCATTAACAGCGCCAGCAAAAATAGATTTTACCATTAATCAACTGGCCACATTAAACTGTCCCGGTGATAAGACTGCTATACTGGAAGGTAAACCTGTAGCAGCAACAATTATCGGTGCCGCGCATTATACCTGGTCTTCCGGAGAAACAACAGCCACTATTACCGATAAAGGATCAGGTATATATTCCCTAACAGTGTCAGATGATCAGACCTGCAGCACTACCAAATCGATAACCCTTGCCGAGCCTGCGGCCAACACTGTATCCATCGTTCCTCAATCGAACTTTAATGGGAGCTTTATCAAATGCAACGGAGACAGCAATGGTATACTGGCAACTGTTGTAAAAGATGCCAATAATAATACTATAACGGCCCAAGATTATTTATGGACGGAGAATGGAAACACCATAGGAGAAAGTGCAACCCTTACATCGGTTAATAATGTAAGTGAAGGATTATACAAAGTAGTGATTACGTATAATACACAATGTAAAGCCGAAGCAACCTATTTTCTGTCTGACCCTGATGCAGTAACGGTGGCAGTATCGGCTGCTACCAATTACAACGGTCAGCCTATCAGTTGTTATAACATGACAGATGCCAGGCTGCATGCTGTAGCGAGTGGAGGTACTGGAGCGCTAAGCTATACCTGGAATACAGGCGGCACCGGATCATTGCTTTCAAATGTAGGTGCTGGCAATTATACCGTAACAGCAAGCGATGTGAATGGCTGCGTGGGAACAGGATCGCTATCGCTTGATAATCCTGAACCGGTTCAGGCAGTTATAGCGAGCGTATCCGATTACGCCGGGTTTGGTACATCGTGCTCTGGTGTGAGTGATGGAGCGATTACAGCAACAGGCACGGGAGGCACAGGTATATATACCTATAGTTGGTCGAACGGGAAAACAACAGCAAAGATTTCGGGATTGGCTGCCGGCAGTTATACGGTTTCGGTATCCGATAACAATGGCTGTAGGCAATCTATAGAACAGAGCATCACATCACCCTCAGCACTTGCGCTTTCCGTAACTGATCTGAAAAACATTTCATGTTTTGGCGGGAGTGACGGAACCATAGAACTGAATGCTTCAGGAGGTGTGAGTAACTATATGTATTCCGACAACAATCGGGCAAGCTGGCAATCGCAGAGTATATTTCAGAGTCTTGCACAAGGAAGCTATACGATTATACTGAAGGATGGCAATGGGTGCGAAAAAAATCTAACAACTTCCCTTACGCAACCTGATAAGATAGATATTACTTTCAATAATATACAACCTGCATTTTGTAGTCAGGCAACCGGAGCGGCTACTGCCGTAGTTACCGGTGGCGTGAGTGGCTATAAATATTCCTGGCAGGATTCGAAGGGAAATATACTGGGTACAGATGGCACATTGTCGAACGTGAAAGGAGGTATATATACTGTGTACGTTACGGATAACAATGCCTGCCAGGTAAATAACAACGTGGGGATAACGAGTACGGATGGAGCAAAGTCGGATTATACTGCTATGGCTGCCAAATGTTTTGACTCATCGGATGGCAGTGCGACAATTACCATTACCCAAGGCGATGGCCCGTTTGGTATTGCCTGGCCGGATGGACAAACTTCACTACAGGGTATCAACCTGAAAAAAGGGACGTATGATGTTCAGATTACCGATGCGCATACTTGTACCGTTGTGCAGACCGTTGTTGTACCTGCTCCGGATGCACTTGCGTTGGCGATCGGCAGCCAGACTTTACCAACGTGTAATGGCAGCTGTGATGGCGCTATATCGTTGCAGGCATCCGGTGGTGTTGGCAACTATATATATCGATGGAATAACGCCAGCAATGCCACACAAAATCAACTCTGTGCAGCGGTATACCCGGTAATCGTAAGCGATGCCAATGGCTGTTCATTGCAACAGGAAATAGAATTGAAGCAGCCCGAACCGATTCTGGTCTCTGCCATCAACTTAACATTACCAACGTGTAAGGATGGATGTGACGGAGCATTGGAAGTAGCGGCTACCGGTGGCAATGGAGGGTATAATTATACCTGGGCTATAGGCGGAAATACGACTGTTAAAAATAATCTGTGCCCTGGCACGTATGCCGTATCCGTAACCGATATGAAAGGATGCAAGGGCGAAAGTATGGTTACTCTTGCCAATACGCCAGCCCTGCCTTTGGACCTGGGTGGTGGTGTTACGCTATGTATAGGGCAAAGCTATACGTTGGATGCCGATACAGGTTGGGTAAATATGAAGTGGGGAAGCAGCACGGGTTTTACGAGCATCGATCAGAAGGTAACAGTGAAAGATGCCGGCCGCTACTGGATCGAAGTGATTAATGATAAAGGATGTATAGCACAGGATACTTTTCAGCTGGAGACTTCATACAATCTGCTACAGGCATCGTTCATGATCCCGAAACAGGCAGCAATAGGAGATACGGTAGTAATGATCGATATATCGTGGCCGTTGCCGGAAAAGATAGAGTGGACGTATCCACTCGCGATGACCAAATTACAGGATCATGGTGATGTGCTTTACGGACAATTTAAAGATGCCGGTACATATGAGGTAAGTCTCGCGGCACACCTGGGAGAATGCTTTGATCAGGTAAGTAAAACGATCACTATTATAGAAAGTGAAGACGGTACCGTTGGTGGTCGCCTGGGATATGAAGAGTATGTGAAACGATTTATACTATATCCGAATCCTAACAGTGGTTCCTTTGATGTAGGCATAGAACTTTCTGAAGCACTTCCTGTTTCAGTAAGCGTTTGGCATTCACCATCGGGTGTATTGATCAAACAGGTTCAGCAGGAAGGCGATGCTGTATATCAACTATATTTTGACCTGCGGCCGTTGAGTCCCGGTATATATCTTGTAAAACTGGATTACGGGAAAGGTGAGCGGTATATTCGTTTTGTGGTGAATTGATGGGGTGATGTAACGCTTTTATTGGCGAAGAACGCCAACAAAAGCGCAGGATATCCACTTAAGCCTTGGAGAATGCTTTCAGTCTTTATAAAAAAGTCCCTTTGTAATACTTCTTCTGAAGTCTTCTGCTCCGACCTTCAGACGATTGTTATAGGTAGCTATAGCGTCAGTGCCAGCAAGATAACGGAGCTGATCTTTGTCATCTATAGCGGCATCATAAACAACCTGCGCGATAGAATCCGGGGAAGAGAATTGCAGTGGGCTATCTGCATTGTTAAAGCTGGCAAGCCATTTGTTAAATAAGGAAGTGTAAGCGTCATGGTTGCCTATATCCAGCGATCGACTCATAAAGTCTGTAGCGATACCGCCAGGAGATATAGTCTTTATTTTGATTCCGTGCATTGCCAGTTCAAACGACATGCTTTCGCTCCAGCCTTCAATGGCCCACTTGGTAGCGTGGTAGATTGAAGAGAACGGAAATGCAACCAGCCCACCGATTGATGTCGTGTTAAGGATCAGGCCACCTTTGTTTTGTCGCAGGTGAGGTAACAATACTTTGGTTACCCGGATCACTCCTAAAACATTTGTGGCGAATTGACGTGTAATCTGTTCTTCCGTATATGCTTCTAACGGACCGGTAAGACCATAGCCAGCATTGTTGAAAATTACATTGATCGGACCAATGCTTATGGCAGCATCTGCCGCCTTTTGAATGGATGCTTCATTGGTAACATCCAATTCCAGTATGTGGATATTATCGAGACTGTTTAATTCTGTTTCTTTCTTGGGATTGCGCATGGTGGCAATCACTTTCCAACCCTTGCTTGCGAATAGCCTTGCCGTTGCCTTTCCAAGTCCGGAAGATGCACCGGTGATGAATATTGTTTTCATGTTTTATGAGAAATTGCTGGTGAGAGATTAATTTGATTTTACCTTATTCTCCAAGGAAAAGGCTGTCTGTGAATGACTGATATGCTTGCTCTGATGTGCTTCTTCTCGCTTTTAAAATCGGAGCAATGTCGTTAGTTGGCGTGTAACGCAACTGGTGAGTGTTGTCGAGCGCTGCGTCATAGATGGCTGCTACTACTTTCTCTACTGCATCCGGATCGGAATTACCTTCCATGCCTCCATAGAGTTTACCGATTCGTGTGAGGAAAGGTATATACTCTTCAGCGGGTTTGAGTGCTGCTATCTCTGAACCCATGCGTGTGCCAAAACCAGTTTTCATTGCACCTCCCGGTTCGATCAATTTTACTTTAATTCCAACAGAAGCTAATTCATAGCGCAACCCCTCGGAGAGTCCTTCCAATGCAAATTTGGATGCGCTGTATACTGAAGCCATGGGAAAACCAATCGCACCCGCTCCGGAACTTATGTTCACAATAGTACCTCCTTTGTGAGAGCGGAAGTGTGGAAGGATGGCTTTGATTACATCCATTACTCCAAACACGTTCACTTCAAATTGATTCAGTATAGCTTCGCGGGAAATGCTTTCAAAAATTCCGAACTGACCGTATCCAGCGTTATTAATCAATACATCAATTTTTCCGAAATGCTCAATTGCCAATGTGATGGCTGCATCGATTGACTTTCTATCCTGCACATCGAGTCTGGTAACCAGTACATTGTTGAGCCTGCTCAACTCCTTGCCCATAGTGATATCGCGCATGGTGGCAATAACATTCCATCCTTTTTCAGCAAAGTTATAGGCAGTGGCAGCTCCAAAACCTGTTGATGTTCCTGTAATCAATACTGTCTTTTTCATACCTGTTGTGTTTTCATTCTTTATTTATCCGGTGAAGAACCTTGGCACAAAGGTGAAGTACTGGCGCTGCACGATAGTGTCCAAAACAAGGAGTTTTGTATCCAAAAAATGTAACATCCGGTAGCTTACAGGAAGGACAGGAATGATGTCAGTTCAGGTATATTTTACCTGATACATGAAGAGAAGCTGTCATTTTATAACAGCCTCTTATATAGCCTATAGTAAATATATAGTATAGTTGACGTCAGTGTGGCTGAACAATTTTATAGTCTCTTATTTTGATCAATTGATCTATTGAATATTTACCACTGCCATTGGTAGCTACAGTAATAGAAAGTCCAATGTAATAGAATTCTTCGGAAGTATTTTCCTGATAGCAGGATTTTGCCACCTGTACCTGGGCTTTATCAATGGCTATTCTGTTTATTGGAACAATATTTAAAGCACATCTTGACAATGGCTTCTTTACGAAATATGGTATTTTTTCGTGACAAGAATTTTTTGGATACAAAACTCTGTGTTTTGAACACTTTCCCTTATAGCTGCTACGCTATCTTTGCAGGATCAAAACAAAGTAATGAATACGTTTCATTTGTTCGGGCATTCTTCCTAAATGGTTGGGGTTTATAAGCCAGATTATGGCGGAATAATTTTCATTAAGTGAACACGTATGTCAAGTATTCGGTAGTATCTTGTCAATAAGAAGTATATATGAAAGTAAAAAAGGAAATATATGTCATCAACTCGATTCCCGAATTGCACAAGACCTTCGGTCTGCCGGAGCCGGAGCATCCGCTCATCAGTATCAATGGGTTGATTACACCTCAGTCATTCGAAAAATTGAATGGCAAGCCTGTGATCTATAATTTTTACTCAATCTGCATCAAGAAGAATTTTAGCGGTAAAGTGAAGTATGGGCAAACGCGGTACGATCATGATGGAGGTGTATTAAGTTTTTATGCACCGGGCCAGGTTATAGCGACAGAAATTTCCGATGAGGATGGTGCCATGGGAGATTGGTTAATTTTTCATCCTGATTTACTGATGTCTTATCCGCTGCACACGAAGATCAAAGAGTATGGTTACTTCTCCTATAGTTTAAATGAGGCGCTGCATCTTTCAGCAAAGGAAGAACAGGTAATGGAAAATATCTGGACCGACATTAAACAGGAATACCAACAAAACATTGATAGTTTTAGTCAGGATGTGATTGTATCACATTTGGATCTGTTACTCAATTACTCCAACCGATTTTATAATCGTCAGTTCATTACGCGCAAGAAGGTGAACAACGATATGCTGGCTAAATTTGAAGATCAGTTGAATCATTATTTTGCAAGTGAAGATACACTCAAAAGCGGATTGCCCACCGTTCAGTATTTTTCAGATAGACTCTTTGTGTCTGCCCAATACTTAAGTGACCTGCTGAAGAGTATAAGCGGCATGACCACCCAACAACACATCCACCATAAACTGATCGAAGTGGCCAAGGAAAAATTGATGGGCACTAATCTTTCCGTAGCACAGATCGCGTATGAACTTGGATTTGAATATCCACAGTCATTCAATAAGTTATTCAAAAACAAAGTTGGAATGTCGCCTAACGAATACAGGGATTCGAGTTTGAACTGAACCTGCACCAGGTATATGCGATCATTCTCAATATTCAGAATAGAGTTGAGCGGGACGACAAATTGCATGAATGTATTTTGCTTCCTAACTTCACTTTTCAATCTTTGGTTTGCAGCTTGCAATAGCGATTGAGAGTATACTATATCCCGACATTCTGCGATGCTTGATGTTTTTCACACCTATATCCGAAGCAGGATTACGATTTCTGACGAAGAGCTGAAGTCCATTGATGCTGCTTGTACACTTAAGAAGTTAAGGAAGAAGCAATACCTGTTGCAGGAAGGCGATGTGTGGCAATACAATGCCTTTGTTGCAAAAGGGTGTGTACGTACCTATCGCGTTGATGAGAGGGGAGGTGAACACGTTATTCAGTTCAGTGTTGAAAATTGGTGGACAGGTGATCGGGAAAGTCTACTCACGGGCAAACCTTCACGTTGTAATATTGATGCCATTGAAGACTCTGAAATTATACTGATCAAGAAGCACGATTTCGATATGCTTTGCAAAACTATTCCGGCACTCAACGAAATGGTAAACATGATTCTTCAGCGAAGTTTCAATACAGCACAAAATCGTATTCATGCCAGCATCAGTCTTTCTGCAGAAGAAAAATATCGCGACTTTATAGAAAAGTATCCGGGACTTGTTAATCGTGTGCCTCAAGGCATGATCGCATCCTATCTCGGCATTTCACCTGAAACTCTCAGCCGGGTTAGAAATCAAATGTCCAGGAACGATAGGTAGATTTATACAGAAGAGGTTTACAGTTTCACGGAACTGCAAGCCTCTTAATACCTATATATAGCCGGGTATATATACTTACTGACCATAATTCTTCAGCCATCGGCTTTTGATCTCCGCTCTGGCATGGATGAACTCTTTATCAGTACCTTGCGCAATAGCATCCAGCGGATAACGCAAAGGTCGGGTGCCTTTCTCCATGTTGATGAGACTCAGTACACCATCTGCAATGACTTGCGGATCCATTTTAAATTCAGCCATCTTACCAAACAAACCTGCACCTATAGACTGGAATATTTTCGCGGCCTCTTCTCCATACGCTTCTGTGATAGCAGGCTTGTCCGAATGAATACCTGCTTTTGTTCCGTTGTTCATTTCGGTAGGATATACACCCGACTGGATCGAAACATTCTCTATACTAAATTGTCTTAGCTCTTCCTGCACACCTTCGGTTATCGTTTCTACAGCAAACTTTGAGATAAAGTAAGGCACCATAAACGGAAGTGTGAAGCCACTTGCACCTGTGGTAATATTAATGATTAGTCCATTCCTGTTTTTACGCATGGATGGTAATACGGCCTGGTATGTGCGAACAACACCGTATAGATTTACTTCCAGCATTTTTCTGATCTGCTCGGTTGAGAATGCTTCGAACAAACCAAAGCCCGTCACACCGGCATTGTTTACAAGCACATCAATCTTCTTGTGTCGGGCAAGTGATTCTGCTATACCTTTATTTACAGAGTCATCGCTGGTAATATCCATCTCTATCACATCTACATTGGGTAATGCGCTGAGTTCTCGGGCAACGGCTGCATTTTTTTCTTGGGGTTCACGCATGGCTGCTATCACCGTGTGGCCTGCTTTGGAAAGCGTAATGGTCATCAGTTTTCCAAAACCTGTACTGGTACCGGTAATTAAAATTGTCTTTTTCATTTTCGTAAATTTTGATTTTAAACTCTTTTTGTCTGAATGACGTGCCAAAGATGGCGCACGCACCAACCGTTATCCTTTGACATTTGCGAAGAAAGAAATTGACATTTGTCAATGCTCTTGACAGAAGAAGTGGAATGTGAGGATATAAAGGTAAATTTCAGCGAACGTAAAGTCGCAGTACATGTACGAACAATTCCTGCATAACAATCGGGCTGTAAAAGCAGAATCGGTAAATGACCGGCAAGGCTATGCTGGCGATGATATGGATATAAAATCTTTTTTTGAAGAATGTGGTGGCTATAGTTTTAGAAATGGACTTTATAAAACACATAATCCGGGTGCAAGTATTTTTTGGGCGAGTATAATTGCAACTTATTTCAGTCGATACAATGGAAAAATAATTCCGTTTGCTTTTGATTGGCTGGGAAGGCAATATGCTATCAGTAATGATAGCCGTGAGAACCGAATAATCATGTTTGATCCGGCAACGATGGAAGACTTTGCATTGGAGCAGAATTTATATTCCTTTCACAACAGCGAATTGGTCGAAGACCAGGAGTCAATATTATCGGAACAATATTTTCATGAGATTATGCAAGCGCTTGGTATTAACAACCTGGATTACTCAGCTTGTATAGGTCATAAGGTTCCACTTTTCTTAAATGGTACTGATACTGTTGATAATTTTGAAGTGACTAATGTGGAGGTTTATTGGTCTTTTCAAGGTCAACTATATCTTCAGATTAAAGATTTACCGCCTGGAACAAAAATAGGGTCAGTTAAATTTGAACCTTGAATGGATTAAAGCTTTGTATAGTTTCACTATTCATTCCTCAACGAATCCACCGGATTTAGCAGCGCTGCTTTGAGTACGCGGAGACTATAAATAGAAACTGAAGAAGCAACTCAAACTGGCGTGGAGTGACAGTCTTTTCACAACCTGCAATCAGGGTACTCTTCTTGCAGACTTAATGCTTGACAATCTTTAACACGCGCACAAAATTATCACCTTTGACTCGTATAAGATAAGTACCAGCGGGTTGATTTTTAAGATCGATTGATTGACTTTCCTGCATTGATGACTGCACATCGGCACTGGCCAATTCGTTCCCTAGGAGATTCAATAATTGCCAGGAGTACCTGGAGAAATCTCCTGTTTGCAAAGTCACCGACCCGGTTGTCGGGTTAGGGAAACAACGGATCAGAGCAGACGATTCAGGCAACGTTGATGTGATCAAACCGTCAAGTACTTTAACACAGGGACCTTGCGTGATAGCGACACTGAAGTTCTCATATTGTTGAGTCGTATCTACATTTATATAGTAGTTTGTTGCCCCTTGTATGGAATCACTTTTATAATACCACTGATATGTATAGAGATCGTTTTGAGGTGCAATTATAGAGGTATCTTTTAATTCAAGACTTTGAGAAGAAATGGGGCTTACCAGAATCACAGCTTTGGGCCAGCTTTCAATTCCATTTACAGTTTGAGTAACAAATACAGTATCAGTCCTGTCGATTTTTGTAGAGAAGCTGTTCCCATTTTTCAATTTATGCTTAAGCGCGGCATCGCTATACCAGTTAATGTTTTGTCCTTTTGCAAGCAGGTTTACATTTTTACCTTCCGTACAAGCCCAGAAATATTTATCTATACCGGGGCGTGGAGTTCTTTTATAGGTATCAGCCTTCGTGTCGAACTGCCCAACACCCGTGGTAACATTACTGGCATCAGAAATGGGGTTAATGAAATTTGTTGATTGATTGGAACCAACAAGATACAGGAACCCTTTGTTGTCGATGTCTATTGCTCTGCCGGCATCTTGCGTGGGCGTTGCAAATTCACTACGCCAAAGATTTTGTCCGTCACTGGTATATTTCTCGACATAATAATCACCTTCAGTACAAGAGTTGCCATAGCATGTGAAGTATCCACCTACAGTATATAGATTACCGGCATGGTCAGTCTGGATGTCATTGATTACACCTTTGCCGTTATAGGATCGGGCTATCTTTGCCCATACGTACGTACCATCGGTTTTATATTTAGCTATAAACGGAACGGCTTCATTACAGCATGTTCCCGGTAAATATATTTCAGGGAGTATAAAACGTTCGGCATAGCCGCCACCTATGTATAGATAATTATTGGCCGTGAGCGCCAGCTTAGGAGAATCCGTAAGATATCCTGTAGCATTTTTAACCCAGAGGAAGTTTCCATTGGTATCCAATTTTCCGAACATCAGGTTCTCGCCCCAGCCACTGTCGTGTTGAAGCGTGAAAGGATCGAGCGGGAGAGTTTGAATACCATATACCCCTACAAAATATAGGTTCCCCAACGCATCCACTTCCAAGTCTGTAATATGGCAGCCATCGGAATAGTTGACCCAAATATCTTTACTCCACAGAACTTTTCCATTGTAATCAAGTTTCGTCATAAAGAAATTCCAGCCACCCAGGCTGCTCACATATACATTGTCGAATTGATCTATATAAATAGCGCTGCCATATCCATAATGTTTGCTGTCAAGATCGCTGCGCCAGATTACATTGCCCAGAGAATCGTACTTGGAAACAAAGATATAGTCATCGGCCATACCTGTTACGTAAATGTTCTGGTCATCATCTATAGTCACACCGAGGTCATCACCATAACCATTGGTCTTGCCCGGTAAGCGCTTTAACCATTGCACTTCATGCTCTGAATTAATACGGCTCAGATACATGCTGGAATAGTAATCATCGGCCAGAGGAAGCGTGAACGATGCCAAAGCAAAATTCTCCTGGTAATAGCCGGCTATAACAATGTCTCCCCGGTGGTTTACCGCTATAGCAGCTTCCTCACTCTGACCTGAGCCGGTTGCTTTAAGCCCCCACGTCCAGTTTTGAGCAAGTAAATTATTGATCGGAAATAAGAGGATCAGGAATATATATAGATGTTTCATCTCGTTAGCTCAATCAAGCGCTATGTACTATATAGCCATGATTTTCAGGATTAAAAGTGTAGCAAAGGCTTTTCAAATCCAAATAGTAATTGTAATTCTGTTTAAAAAAACTAAGTGTATAGATACAATTTGCAGGAAGTTTTGTAATACTCCGTTACATTCACCCGGAATTAGTAAATTTGAAACTGCATTCTTTGTTTCAATGACCATTATACCTAACCAAACACTGTTGCCTGCACTGCGGGGTACATTTACATTCGATTCGTTGTTTTCTACGATCAGAGCAGTTAAAGTTCTTTCCTGTTTTTTATTGTGTGTGTCATCGATCTTCTGTCAGCCTGCTTCTGCTCAGGCTATCTATAAGAAAAATATAGCGGGCTTTACATATCTCTTTAATGGAGAATCGGCCTGGATAGATCTTGATAATGACAATGACCTCGACATTATCTATGCGGGACGAACAGCATCCTATCAAAATGCAACGTGGGTATATGAAAATGTAGCGGGTACGTTTATGCCGCGCTCTACAGCTCTTGCGGGCGCAGGTTTCAGTGCAATTGCTGCTGCCGATTATGATAATGACGGTGACATGGATATACTTATAGCCGGCATTTCAGCAGCGAACTCGCAGATTGCAATTCTTTTTCGAAATGATGGTGGATTTGTATTTCAGCAACAATTTTCTTTTAAGGGTGTATCTGGCGGAGATGTTGCCTGGCTGGATGTAGATAATGATACTGACCTGGATGTAGTATTAGCCGGAAACTATAGTAGCAACTCTTCCAATTACGGTACTTCATTTTACTTGAATACCGGATCGGGCTTTACTGCAATTAATAATACCGGATTACCAGGCTGCCAGGAATGTGCTATAGACTGTGCTGATGCGAATGGAGATGGCAGGGTTGATATCGCCATGGCGGGTGTTAATGGAGCCGGCCTATATCTGAATAATGGTAACAATACATTTACGCTGGATTCAAAATCCCCTATACGAAAATTATCTAATGGAGGAGTAAAATGGGGTGACTTTGATAGCGATGGTGATCTTGATCTTTTAGTTACCGGGTGGGACGCAAACAGTAATGGAGTATCACTGATCTACGAAAATAAAAACGGTAATTCCGGACAATCTCTTGTTGAGCGTACAGATATCAAATTAAAAGGTATGGGAGTTAATGCACATGGCGGAATTCGCTGGTGTGATTTTGATACTAATGGTAAGCTCGATATGTTGATTACCGGCCGGGCCGGAGGCTCAGATCAAACGAATCGCAGGTATATAAGTAGCGGTGGTGGGGTATATTCAGAAATTCAGGAACCGGAGTTTGATCCGTTGGACGATATGTCGCTTGATGCCGGTGATTTCGATAATGACGGAGATCCCGATCTCACCTTTATGGGATACTTGTTTGCCCTGGGAGGAAGTAAACCAATCTCCGGTTATTTTAAAAATACTACTATAACGGGTACACCTAAATCGAATACAAAACCAGAGCCTCCAATCGCTACAACATTTCAGGAGAAATTCTTTCGAAAGGAGATCCGGTTACAGTGGGCGCAGGGTAATGATGCAGAAACTCCTCTCGCAGGTTTAGACTATAATTTTTACCTGCGTACCGATACAAAAAAGATTATCATGCCCGCGGTTAATTACGTGGATGGTCATTTGCTCACGACCAATGCGCCCAATGGTTATGGTCGTTCAGGCTTTGCTAATAACATTCCTGAAGGAACACTTTACTATGCTGTTCAATCGGTTGATGGAGGCAAGATGGGATCGCTCTTCTCTACAGAAAAAGAGATCTATCATTTCAATGGGCCTGAAAGTATATCTGCGGAAATTGTTAGCGAGAGCGATGTAAAGTTAACATGGCTTGATAATTCTACACTGGAAACTAATTTTTCGGTTGTTCGCTCAATAGCTCCCACCTCCGGTTTTACGACAGTGGCAACACTCCCTAAAAATTCAACAACACTAACAGATCATTTTAGTTTTTTGCGCGAAACATACTACTATTATCGGGTTAATGCCTATAATGCCAGTCATGCATCGCCATACGATTCGCTTGTTTTGATAATTGCAGAACCTCCAACGAATGTAGCGGCTCAGGCTATTAATGCTACACAAGTCAACGTAAGTTGGAAAGACCGGTCGCAATATGAAACAGCTTACAAATTGGAACGGCGCAAAGTCGGTGGTACTTTTCAGACTCTCGTAACGCTGGCTCCCAACACCGAAATGTATATTGATACCGCTGTAGAGCCATGCACAAATTATGAATATCGGGTGAGTGCTCTTACCGGCAATGGATCGCTGGTGCCAACACTTGTAGCGGGTGCACACACGAACTGCCTCCCGGTGATGACTAACTTTACACTGGAGACGTTAGAAGATACACCCTTGCCATTCTCCCTATCAGATTTTCAGCTTCGCTTTTCGGATGCAGATGCTTCGGATAAATTGACGAAGGTGACTGTTAAATCAGTTCCTTTGAATGGAAAATTTCTGTTGGCTGGAGTTCCTGTTACTATAGGACAAGATATTGCTGCAGAGCAATTGAATACGTTACGGTTTGAGCCTGATCAAAATTTCAATGGCGTTGTAGTATATACTATACAGGCTTATGATGGAACAGATTATTCAACTAATATAACGACTGTCACTGTTAATGTAATATCCGTTAATGATCCGCCCATGTTTAGTGTGGCCGACAAAAAAGTGATGGACGAGGATTTTCCTGTAGAAGCCTATATAACCCCTGCATTAGAGAATATTCCGTATGAGATTAACGATGTTATCACCTTTACCCTAACACCGGCTACATCATCTATAGTTAGTGCTACAGTCAACGAAAATACAGGAGAGGTAACCTTTAAAGCAATTAAAGATCAATTTGGTCAGATAGAGTTTATACTTACTGCGAACGATGGACATACTGAAAATAATAGTGTTGCAAAGAAATTTACAGTAACCGTAAGACCGATTAACGATCCACCGGTTTTAGGACCCATTGAACCTATTGATGCTATTGCGGGCCACGCTATAGACCCCATATTGTTAACGGTTTCGGATGTTGATAATGCGATTACTGATTTGCAGTGGAATGCATACCCGGCTGATGACAACATTATAACTGCCGGTAATATAGCTTTCGAATATGAGGGAGATCAGGTATATATGAAGTTAATGCCAAAACGCAATGCAGGTAAGACAGGTGTTACACTTAGTCTGAGTGATGGTGTTGCAACCGTGTTTGGTTATTTTGTATTAACACTGGAGCAAGATACATTAGTTACAGGTATAGAAACATCGTTCGGTCAAGTTGCTGTTTCGCCCAACCCTTTTGCCGACTTTATTACGATCTCGGTAACAGATGGTGCTTCCCGTGAGAGAGATGTTGTACTAACAGATTTATTCGGACGCGATGTTTTACAGAGCACTTTGAAAGGAACCAGCACACAGTTAATTACCAAAAACATAGCCCCCGGGATCTATATACTTACTGTTACGGATGCAACAGGCAAGCAAGTGCAGAGAAAATTAGTAAGAGAGTGATGTATGAATGCCTTTAGGAGAGGCGATACAGTTTCTTCAGGCAGCATAAATAATTTTATCCTGATTGCTGTATAAAATCTGCGTCAGATGTGTATTAATTATCACGGTACTATCATTTTCAGGCGCTTAACAAAGATTGACAAGGATTTATTCTGCCTATATATAGCTATACCTCAGCTACTCACTCCTCAACGAATCCACCGGATTTAGCAGCGCTGCCTTGAGTACGCGGAGGCCCACAGTAAGGCAGGCAATAATCAACACTATACCTGCGGCTATTATAAAAGCAAAGGGCTGTAATTTTACGCGATAAGCAAAGTCCATCAGCCATTGGTTCATACAATAGTAACTAATGGGTATACCAATAGCCGCAGCTATAGCGACCAATACCAGAAATTCTTGGGATACCATTTCTACTATACGCCAGGTAGAAGCGCCCAGTATTTTGCGTATGCCAATTTCTTTGAAGCGTGTTTCAACGGTATACGAAACGAGCGAGAACAACCCGAGGCACGCAATGGATAGCGAGATAAACGAGAACAAAAAGAATATTCTGGAAAACCTTTCTTCCGCTATATATGCTTTCTGGAGACGCTCGCTGGCAAACGAGAAATCAGCGATGCTGTTCGGGAAATGTTTTTTCCAGAGTGTGTTAACTAGCGTTGTGCCTTGTTCGGTATCATGGTTCAGTCGCACGGCAATGCGTGAAAATCCTTCGCGAAAAAGATACAGGCAGGTAGGCTCTATAGTGTTGTGAAGACTGTTAGAGTTAAAGTCTTTTACAACACCGATAATTTCCATTTTTGTATCTCCGAACAACACCTCGCTTCCTATAGCATCCTGCGGAGTCTTGTATCCATATACTTTTGTAGTCATTTCATTTATGATCAATGCAGCGGAGTCTGCGTTACCTTCTTTGAAATTTCTTCCGGCAATCAGCTTCATGCCATACGTGCTGATATACTCATGATCGATACCATTGGTATAGATGGTTCCGTTAATCTTTTTACCAGTAACATCGGTAAACGTAGCCGTGCGATTTCCTAATCCGCCAGCTATAAATGCATTGGAGCGAGCGACTCCGGTAATGATAGGATTAGCCATCAAATCGTTGGCAAATGCGTCAAAGCCTGCGTGCACTTCAGCGCTTCCGTTTACATTGAGTATATAAAGATTTTCTTTATTGAATCCGAGATCTCTTTCGCGGATGAATTTCATTTGGAGCTGAATAACAAATATACCGGCAATAAGAATCATAGTAACAGTATATTGAAACACGACCAGTGCCTTTCGCAGCCACGCTCCGGAAATGCTGGATTGCGATTTTCCTTTCAGGGCGTTCACAGGTCGGAAAGAAGAAAGAACAATAGCGGGATATATACCTGCCAGTATACCTACTACAGAAGTGATAATGAAAACAGAACCGATCGTTTCGAATGTATAAAGATTGGTAACGGCTCTGCCCGTGAGACCCTCAAACAACGGACGAGTGAGCTCCATCCACACAAAGGCTAATAGCAGCGAGAGTATCGCTACTATCCATGACTCTGTCAGGTACTGTCGTACCAGTTGATTTCCGACAGCTCCCAATACTTTTCGTACACCTACTTCTTTAAAGCGGCTGGATGAAAAGGCTGTAGACAGATTTATATAGTTGATGCAAGCCAGCAGTAATGCTATTGTGGCAATCGAACCAAACACGATAACATAGGTTGTGTTGCCGGCAGGTTCTATTTCATAACGCAAATGCGATTCGAGGTGTATACGGGTGAGCGGCTGAAGAAAATAAGACCAGCGGATTTTATACTTCTTCATATCATTTCCTATATACTTCTCCAGGAACGCATCCAGCTTTTTGCTTAACTGGTCAGCATTGGCTTCCGGATGAAGCAATATATAGGTATAGTAACTGTTGTTAAACCAGCCATCATAACCAAAACCTTTTGGATCAACCGACTCAATAGTTTTGAATGAGAAGAGAAAATTATAGTGGAAGTGAGCGTTCAGCGGACAATCTTCTATTACACCGGTAATTTTAAATTCTGCTCCCTGACCATCAGGATCATATTGATATATCTTTAGCGATTCTCCCACCGGATCTTTATCGCCAAAGTATTTCTTCGCCATACTCCGGCTGATAAGAATAGTATAGGGTTCATTCAACGCTGTGGACGCATTGCCTTTTAAAAGCTGGAAGCTGAATATTTTCAGGAATGATGGATCAACTCCCAAAATGTCGGGCTCGTTGAATTTTTTATCATCGCGTTGTACGACAGCATCATTTATATCGATCCGCACAGCATCTTCTATTTCAGGAAGATCGGCTTTTAGTGCTGGTGCTAAAGGTATACAAGTAATAGCCTGATCAAATTTTCCGGACTCATCCGTAAACGTGGAGCTTACCCGATAGATGCGGGAAGCTTTGTTATGAAAACGATCAAAACTCAATTCATCTTTTATCCAAAGGCTTACCATGGCAAAACATGCGAGGCCTACTGAAAGACCTAGAGCATTAACAATGGTGTAGCCTTTATTTTTAAAGAGGTGACGAGTGGCTGCCAGAAAATAGTTCTTTATCATAACGCTGAGGTTTTTATGATCCACCAACTTCGACAGGTGCAGGTATTCCAAGAATCAGACCAGTCAGTAGAGCTTGTAAATTCTGCAGTATTGCAGGCACGACATCATATTCAAGTTCGACTTCGGACGAAATTGTGCGCGGGTGAACGTAGCTTGTAACGGAAGAGTCCTCGCATGTATACCATTGTTTTTAAAATCAATATAGTACAACAGGTGCTATTATCATTGCCGGGCACGCAAATAGTATAACTCTTGCAAAAGCTACACTATATGAAAACGTTCAGCATAATAGTATTGTTTGCAGGTATTGTATTTCAGGCATTTTGCCAGGATGACACAACGTCAACGGTAAACAATGCTCCTAACCCGGAGTCGGTGTATAACAGTGAAATTCCTTATGATCTTGAGCCTGCACGCGACAGTATGAAACTTGCGTGGAGCGAGATCCCCAATAAATTGTTGAGGAAGTTAAATCGCACCAGGCGATATGCAGGGTGGGAGAGAGCGGGGCTGTATCTGAACAGAAATACGAAAGTTTATATGATATACATCATCAACGACAGTCTTGTAACAAAATATGGTCTTGATGAAAACGGAAGAGTTGTTACGTATACTTCGTTTATAAGGAAAGGATAACGTAATCGCGTCTGCTGTGTTACTTGCGCCCCGCTATATACATCGCGATAGCAAAGACTACGTTCTTGAACGCATTAGACCCGTTGTGAAGCGCCCAGGATAAAAGAAACTGATTGTCGTTCTTGTCGATCAGTCGATCAACCGTAGCGAAGAGAAACAGGTTGGTGCCGAAGTATATAAATACTGCTGCACTTACCCAGAACATAAACATGCGTTCGATGTAGGGCTCGGGCAGTTCCTGAAAAAGCTGATAGAAGTATACGAGGCAATAGAACATGAGCACGCCACTGGATATAGAGAATGCATTGGAATTTAATCGCTCCATTCCCTGTACAAAAAACAGGTTAACGACAGCGAAAGCAACAAAAACGATAATACCCGCGATGGTCATTTTTTTGAAACCGCGCAGCGTATAGGCATTCCGGTATACGAGCGATAAAAGTATATATTGCATCACTACATATACCAGTATAACAGGGTTGCTATTGATCCTGAAATATTTATATAGTATAAGGCAGATAAAATCCGAGAGGCCGGACGCGAAGATGAGCGCGCCCAGTAGCTTAACTGTTGCAGGCTGTTGCGGCTTGCGAAGTGCCAGTATAAAAAATATCAATGGCAGAATAACAGAGAGAATGGAAATGTTCCGGACGATCGTGAAGGTTTCCATATCCATAATGCAGAGAGGGCTTTTTTACTTGAGAACTTTAATTGGTAGAACAGTAGGGAGGGCAGGGGTTGGATGCATCCACGATCAATCCGGAAGCATTGGCGTCTGTACCGTCCGGCCAGATGTTACTGCCATCTTCGCGGGCTCCTACGAGTAATAATTGTTTCTCACCATCATCGTTGGTTGCATAGTATATTCGCATACCTATACATCCGTCTTGTGAAAGAAGATCGCTGATAGCATTGATGCCGAAAAACCGGGCCTTGATAGAATCTTTTTCCGGGTGTTTTTCATCGTGATTCTTGATCCATTTGTCTGCCGTTTCTTTTGAAATAGGTTTTCCTACATCCGGGCTCAGCTTGTAACTCATACAGGTTTAAAGGTTTAAATTAAATATAAATTTGGTTTCTGTGATTAAGTTGCCGGAAAGATGAAACGTGTACGACTAACATTTCATCCTATACTTGGCGATGCAAGTATACAGGTATGGATATAAGCAGGCTGATCGAGTTTATGGTAAATAGTACAAACCGGGGGTATAGTAAAATTATACCATGACAATTAGTATATTTTTACTATGCCGTATAGGGTTAACATGGGTTAATCACCCTTATGTTACTGTTCAATTCGCTGAAAATCTGCGATACCTATATTCTTCTTACATCAAATAACGGGCAACGGTCTCATGAACCGTACGGTTTCCCGGATACCGGTATACTTGTATTTATATAGACATTGCTGCACCTGATCGTAAACATGACGAAGCGGCGAATAGCCCTGCTCTATATATTAATTGTATTTCTTTAGTCGTTTTATACACTTCGAGATAACATTTACTGAAATGTGATGGCGAAGTTGATCGGCCGTTTCTGATGACAATGGATGTTGGGATGAACTTTATTTACCATACGGAGAGTTGTAGCCGTTATACTGCCAGCGATGGCGTGTCTCTGTTGGGGCAATTGCCGTGACCAAAACCGGAAGATGAGCAAGAATGTGGACAAATGGAGATTGACAGAAGTATTTAAGCAATAGGACATTGGCAAACGCTTCTTCGTTTTCCGATCATCTGGCAAAAAAATTGCAGAACAAATGAAACCCGGTAAAACGGTATACTTTTTTATAGTTAAAAAAGAATCCTTGTAAAAGATTTTTGCATTAATTATTTCAGGGATTTCAGTAAGAAAACACAATTAAAAACAGAGAGTAGTATGGCCTACGGAGTTTCAAGTGTTAAATTGCATTATAAAACGGAAACTGTGGAATCGCTGAAAGACCTTCACCACGAGTCAGTGAACCTCGCTTTTCAGGAATTACGCCCCTCAATACATCAAATCATTGACTGGGTGCAGCAATGCCGGAACAGCAAAATCAAATCCTTTATGCAAAAGGATGTGGTGATTGATTTTTTCAGAGAGAACATGCAGGCTCAACTCAGCGAACGGAAGTATGAATTTCTCTCGCGCGATCTTAAAGAGCTGATGCTGTCGCAGGTTGATCTCGTACATTATTCATCGGTTATTACCGAGCTGAAAGAATCGCCCGATAAACCAGAGCCGGTGGAACATTGTAACAGCCTGGTAATGGATGAACTCTCCACCATCTTCAGAAAGTATATTTTCTAGTATTCAGTTTAATTTACAACTCATATTATCAACAAAGAGTATAGCAGGTCTATACTCTTTGTTGTTTATAGTGGTTTACGATTCTATCGTAAAGTATATCATTGTTGCATCGTGCATCCTTCTGCGCGAGATGATTTCTATTCGATCTGTTAAATAGTAATCGTGTCGTGTATACATTTCTTTCCGGAGAAGCGCCAGTGGTTATAAAAATCCCGATCGTGGTGCTGGAATCGGAACGTTTGCTTAATTTAAAACCCGATATGTCTGGTCAGACCCAACCATTACGCTATCGATTATGAAAATAGGAATCGCTGCCGACCACGGAGGTTTTGAGCTTAAAGAAGTGATCAAAACGTTTCTCCAATCCCGTCAACATGAAGTAAAAGATTTTGGTGCTGCTGTCTTTAATGATAAAGACGACTATCCCGACTTTGTTGTGCCGCTTGCACAGGCTGTTGCTTCCGGTGAAGTAGCGCGTGGTATAGCGGTATGTGGCAGTGGCGTAGGTGCTTCCATCGCGGCCAATAAAGTGGCCGGTGTACGGGCAGCATTGATAAACGATCACTTCTCGGCTCACCAGGGCGTAGAGGATGATGACATGAATTTACTCTGCCTGGGCGGACGCGTTACGGGAACTGAAGCCGCCAAAGAATTAGTTATAGCATACCTGGATGCAAAATTTACCGCTGCCGAACGCCATCAGCGCAGACTGGAAAAAGTAAAGCGGTTAGAAAAATAAATCTTAGTATTACATAAAATCTTATCTATATAACAATGCAAGGCAATTCTTATCTCTTAGGCATGGTCGGTCTTGGTACCATGGGACGTAATCTTCTTTTAAATATGGCAGACCATGGATTTAAAGTGGCTGGCTATGATAAAGATGCAACGAAAGTAGAGCTCCTCGGTAAAGAAGCGGTGAAGGGTGACGTGAAAGGATTTACCTCTCTGCAGGAATTTATAGGCAACTTGCAAAAGCCGCGTGCTGTTATGTTGCTGGTGCCTGCCGGTAAAATTGTAGACGCTGCTATAGCCGAAATTGCTCCGTTACTCGACAAAGGAGATCTAATTATAGATGGTGGTAATTCTCATTTTACAGATACAAACCGCAGAGCAGAAGAGTTAAAGAATAAAGGACTTCACTTCTTTGGTATGGGTGTATCGGGCGGAGAAGAAGGTGCGCGCAAAGGCCCGAGCATGATGCCGGGTGGCGACCCTGAAGCCTATAAAGTAGTGAAGCCTATATTTGAAGCGATCGCAGCAAAAGTAAAGGGCGATCCGTGTGTTACCTATATCGGCCCGGGTTCAAGCGGTCACTTTGTAAAGATGGTACACAACGGTATTGAGTATGGCCTGATGCAGCTTATAGCAGAGACCTACGAAGTAATGCAGAAAGGGTTGAACCTGCCGGGCGAACAGATCCATACTATATTTAAAGAATGGAACGATGGCAGGCTGCAGTCGTTTCTCATCGAGATAACACGCGATATATTTGCGTTCAAAGCACCAGGTGCCAGTCATTTGTTGTTGAACGACATCAAAGACGAAGCAAGATCGAAAGGCACGGGTAAGTGGACATCACAGGTAGCCATGGACTTACAGTTGCCGATCCCTACTATCGATACAGCCGTTTCCATGCGCGATCTTTCCAGGTATAAAGCACTTCGCACCAAAGCATCTGCACTCTATAAAGACAGTGGCTTGAAGTTGAATGTTGATCAGGTAGCCTTTGTGCAGTCATTGGAACAAGCCCTGTATTTCAGTACCGTGATTGCTTACGCACAAGGTATGCACCTGCTGTCGCAGGCATCGCAGGAGTATGGCTATAATTTGAAGATGGATAGCATTGCACTGATCTGGCGTGGCGGATGTATCATCCGTTCTACCTTCCTCGAGGATATATACCAGGCGTATAAGAAAGATACACAACTGCCGCACCTGCTGCTCGATGGCGGTATAGCACAAAAAGTGAACGGTGCTGTGGCGGGTATGCGTACCGTTGTATCGGCTGCTACGGCAGCGGGTATAGCGATACCTGCGTATACAGCTTCGCTGAGTTACTTCGATGCATTCCGCAGCGAGCGTATGCCATCGAACCTGATACAGGCACAACGCGATTACTTTGGTGCGCACACCTACGAGCTTATTGGCAAAGAAGGTGTATTCCACACGCAATGGTTCACAAAATAAATCCGGCCTTTACCCTACGATCAACCCTACGTATAGCATGAGTTCAGCTACCGACTCTCTTAAAACACAGCCCGCCATCTTTTTTATTTTTGGTGGCACGGGCGACCTGACTTCACGTAAACTTGTTCCGGCTCTCTATAATCTCTTTGTAGATGGATGGATGCCGCATCACTTCTCTATTGTGGCCATGGGGCGCACCGCATTTACCGATAATCAGTTTCGTGAAGTACTGCTGAAAGATATAAGTCAATTTTCGCGCAGCGGTAAACCCCAAAAAGAAAAGTGGGATGCTTTTGTACAACATGTATACTTCCAGGTATCGGATATAAACGAATCGAAAACATACGAGGAGCAGGGCAGGCGCATTGCTGCTTTTGAAAAAGAAGCAGGCGCCACGGCAAATGTGATCTACTACCTGGCTGTAGCTCCACGGTTCTTCAGCACAATCGCTGAAAACCTGGCGAAGCATAAACTCGCGGAAGATACATCGCGTTCGCGCATTGTGATCGAGAAACCATTCGGGCATGATCTGGAGTCAGCAAAAAAACTGAACCAGTTACTGGGCAGTATATTTTCCGAGCAACAGATATACCGCATTGATCATTATCTGGGCAAAGAGACGGTGCAAAATATACTCGCCTTCCGGTTTGCCAACTCTATATTTGAGCCGCTGTGGAACAGAAACTATATTGATCACGTGCAGATATCGGTAACCGAGCAACTCGGTATGGGTAATCGCGGTGGTTATTATGATGAAGCCGGGGCGCTGCGCGATATGATTCAGAATCATATACTGCAATTACTTTGCCTGGTGGCGATGGAACCTCCGGTAAGTTTCGAAGCAGACAAAGTGCGCGATTGTAAAGTAGATGTGCTGCACTCCATGCGCAAATTTAGTGCGGAAGATATCAAGAAGAACGCTGTGCGCGGCCAGTATAGCAAAGGGTGGATAGAAGGAAAAGAAGTACTTGGCTATCGCGAAGAGCAGGGAGTAAATCCGCAGTCGAATACAGAAACCTTTGCCGCGATAAAATTCTTTGTCGATAACTGGCGCTGGCATGGTGTGCCGTTCTACCTGCGCACGGGTAAACGCATGCATCAGTCATCATCGGTTATCACGATACAATTCAAAGATGTGCCACACATGATCTTCCCGTCAGAAGCCGTGGAAGGCTGGCAGCAGAATCGTCTTATCATCAGTATACAACCCGAGATGAGTGTGCGCCTGCAAGTACAGGCTAAACGTCCCGGGCTGGATATGACCTTGAACCCGGTAGACATGATCTTCGATTACAACGGTACGTATACGGGCGATACACCGGAAGCTTACGAAACATTATTACTCGATACCATGCTGGGCGACCAGACGCTCTTTATGCGTGGCGACCAGGTGGAAGCTGCGTGGGATCTGCTCATGCCTATACTCAATGCATGGGGTGGCAAGAAGAGCCTCAGCTTCCCGAATTACTCGGCCGATTCATGGGGACCAGAAACTGCTGAAGCGTTAATAGCGCAAGATGGTTTTCACTGGTTCACGTTGCCGCTGAAGAATGAGAAGAAAAAATAAGAATAGAAAGCTTAAAGCAGAAAGTGAAAAGCTTAAGGCTATAGCTAAGTACATTTAGCTTTAAGCTTCCTTCAGAACAGATATACTATAAAGAATGATTCACGTTTTTGAAACTCCGGATATACTATTAACAGCACTGGCCGATCAGGTTACTGCACTTGCTAAAGAAGCTATTCAAAAGGAGGGAAGATTTTCATTTGTATTGTCGGGAGGAAGTTCTCCGAAGAAATTGTTTGAGTTACTCGCGTCAGATATATACCGGAACAAGATCGAATGGTCGAAAGTATTTTTCTTTTTTGGTGATGAACGTTATGTACCGGCTGATCATCCTGACAGTAATTTTCTGATGGCGAAGAAGGCATTGTTCGATGCATTGAACATATCGGAAGGACAGATCTTCCGGATGAAAACAGAACTGGAACCGGAGCAGGCGGCACAAGCGTATGAAGATGATCTGCTCGCGTACTTCGGTGATAAACCCGTGCGTTTCGATCTGGTATTACTCGGTCTTGGCGATGATGCTCATACAGCATCACTGTTTCCCGGCACAACCGTTATACACGAAAAGGAATCGCTGGTGAAAGCGCTATATATTGATAAGGTAAAGATGTATCGCATTACAATCACTGCGCCTTGTATCAACCAGGCTGCGGTGGTAGCGTTCCTGGTATACGGACCTTCCAAAGCGGAAGCGTTGCATCATGTATTGGAAGGAGAACAAGATGTAGAAAAGTATCCGGCCCAACTGATCCGCCCGAATGGAGGAATGCTGCATTGGTATCTGGATCAATCCGCGGCAAGACAGTTGAACCGGAAGTAACTATGGACAAGAGAATGTCGGCTATGTTTTCTTGATCACTTTATAGCGGGCTTCCCCAATGGAAAGTATATAGGTGCCCTGTGCTATATTGGTCAGATCAAGTGTAATATTCTTATCCTGCTCGCTCACCGTTTTTTCTATTACTACTTTTCCCGCCAGGTTGGTGAGCGATATGGTTTTTGCCTGGTGGCTTTGCAAGTTGATGGTCAGTTTATCCGTAAAAGGATTGGGAGATACAGTAGCTGTTTTCTCCAGCGAAACTTCACTGCCGGTAGGAGTATAGCGTAACGTATCTGACATTTTGTAACAACTGCCCGCTGTAACCGCTACACTATATTCGCCAAATGCTATCGGTATAATTTCGGCAGATGTTTCTGCAGCCAATGGAGCGCCATCCATATACCATTGGTATTGCTGACCTTCGTGATGCGCTGTATATAATTTATTATCGGTTGATATTATATGAGGTGGTGCAAGCGAATCAATCGTAACGCGTATAGTCTGTGGTAATGTTATGGCAGGACAATCGCCTGTGCCATACCCGGCTTTGATAGCGATATCAAATATACCACTGTGTAGCAAGCTATAGTCGAGGTCAAGCGCTGTCGTGCTGCCGGCTGCAAGCGTTCTTGCAGAAACCGGCCGATCGTTATAGAAAGCCTGGTACCCTATATCAGCTTGTGTGCCTTCCAGTGTTACGGGCACATTGCTCTCGCAGGCATCGGTTGCTTTTGCAGCCGTAATAGCCGGAGCATCGGGTCTGTTGAGGATAAGCGTGAAGCGGTTTTCGCTGGCGCGTGCATCATCTGTAACAACAAAGGTATAATGCTGACCACTGGTGATTTCCACTTGTTTATTCAGCAGGGCATCGTTCAAATATACTTTAGTGCGTATGTTCTCGATGCCATCAAATGTCAGGGTATAATTTCCGCGTGCAGCCTGGCGGATATAGAGCGGTATACTTTGCTTACAAAAATCTGCCGAGCGTATATTGATGGCCAGCGCTATACTATCCGCAGAAGCCGATGATAAATTAAAATAGGTATTCTCCTGCTTTACGGCATCTTCATTTTTGTTATAGCGGTCGCTTGCGGAGTGGCCCAGTTGAATATAGGTTTCATCGGTAAATATACCGTTGCTCAGACTGATGGCGATTGCTTCCGAGGGTTCTTCGCGATAGAAGGATGCATCGGCAGTATACTTGGCATTTTCAGTAATGGTAATAGCCGGAGCACTTGAGGTGGTTTGCACCCAGAATGATTGACCGGGGGCGATTATACCGTTGGCCAGGTTTCCGGTGGTTCCGTTCCATACGCGCCAGCGATACTCTGTTCCGAAATTCTCACGTATATATACTGTGTTACTTACATTCTGAAATATACTCCACCGTGTATCGGCAGCGCCAGTCCATTGAATCGGCGAGGGGTACGGATTGCCCAGCAGGTTCCATCCGTTATCCTGTCCTAATGTGCCACCGGTAAGTGGAAATGTATAGCTGCCCTGATGTGGCACCCCGGTAGTTTGCCACGTGGTGGTGTTGGTACCTTCGCGCACAAAGATGGAGTATCCTTTGCCGACACGGAGTGTATCGGTGTTCGATCCGCCTTCTGCCGGAAAGCCCAGCCAACCGCCTTCGGGTTCGTTATAATAAAATAGCGATGCGGCTGTTCCATTTATACCATCACCCGTGCTGTGCCCGGTAAAGGGACCGGTAACCGGTATATATTGCTGCATATCGGCAACGCTCATCGCTTTAATAGGTGATGCTATATACCGGTATATTCTGCCTTCGCCTTCCATATAGCGTTGATAAGTAATGGTGCCGGTAATTTTAGCGCCTGCCAACAGGGGGCCTATACGCGCACTGCCATTTTTATCAGATACCAGCGTCAGGTTATTATCGTGGCAATTAAGCTCGCCTTTTGTAAGCGTTATCAAACCTTTCACCTTTACCGGGCTTTGTAAATGAAATTGAGCACCACCACCGGATGATAAGGTGATGTTCTGCAGACTGTCTGCTGTATCGTGGAATAAGAGATTGGACGATGTTGCAGAGGTTGTTTGTATGGTAATGTTGCTGCCATTCACTGCAATCTCTCCGGTTTCTCCGCCGGCATTTACAGCCACTTTGCCGGAGAGTATCAGATTATTTTTATCGAGCTGCAGCAAGGCGCCCGTATTGAGTGTAAGGCCGCCACCGCTTGTGTTGCCGATGCGTAAGGTAGCTGGTGTGCCGGTGCTGTTCTCCAATTGTAGTTGATCGCTATAATCCAGCGTAAGTTCGTATAGCGACAGATCGGTATCCGGATTTAAGGTAAGCGTGTGACTTCTTCCTCCTTTAAAAGTGATGGAGTATAACTGTCCCGCTACCGGACTCTCTGAACCCAGAAAGCTCATATTTCCCTCCACCGAAATGATAGACTTGTTGGCATCGGCACCTTGTATGGCTACATCTTCATCAATCATCAGATTGCCTTTTACAGCAATAGAACTCAGCGGTAATGTTTTGGTAGTAGCCGCTGTAGTCAGGTGTAAATTTCCATACGCTCCGTTGGGCACTGCGCACGTTACATTAAAATTTACGGTTGACGTTGCTGCTAATGTACCCAGTGTTGGGATCGTTGTGTGATTCATGTTGATCACCGTATTGTCTTCTGCTTCCAGTATACCGGTAACTGCTTCATTGAGGTTTAGTGTTATACCGGAGCCTGCAATAATTTTGGAGCCGGTTCCGCCAGCATTCCACGGAGCAGTAACAGCAACATTGCCGCTGCGATTATAGATATAGAAGTATTCAAAAGGATCGGTGAAGCTTGTGGGAGCAGTACCCTGTCCGTTGGGTTGCGTGCCCCAGGTAGACAAGTCCTGTAAATTGCCGGATGCTTTTGAGTAATACGAAACCGGTGTAGCGCCTGTGCGGTAGAGCAATGTATCCGGTATAGTTTGTTTACCAAGACCCGTGCCGCTTCCGGGCGGATCGTAAGTAACAGCCAATGTTTGTGCGAGACTGTTCGCATAGAAGTATTCCACACGAATAGAGTGTTTGCCTGTTGTGGTAAAGTTTACCGTTTTGTTTCTCTCGATAGCACCATCGTGCAGGCCATCATTGTCTACTTGCAATACGCCATCGATATATAGCCTGCTGCCGTCATCCGACCGTGCGTAAAATATATAGTTACCTGTTTGATTGATCTTGATAAAGCCTTCAAAGGCAAATACAAATTTTATATCGCGGTTGCGTACGGAGATATCAACGTTACTCACGGCACCTTGTTTCACCGGTGTTTGCTGCGTGCTGAAGAAATTGGCGAGTGTAAAATTATCGGGCACTACCAGTGGTTCATAGTAATAATATTGCAAACCATGTTGAGGACTCAGTGTAGTAACGGCCAGTGCTTCTCCCGGAAAATCCGAAAAATTACCGCGTGCATCCATAGCACGCACGTTTACCAGGTAAGCGGTGCCCGGTGTAAGATTATAGAAAGTATAACTTGTAACAGTTACGGTATCCACTATCGTTGAGCCGAGGTATATTTCATAACCTGCCACCTGGTCGTCATCCGAAGAAGGATCCCATTGTATCGATATCTGTGTATCTTCTATATCTGTAGCTACCAGGTTTGCAGGAGGAGCCGGCTTGGTGGTATCGCTCGGCATTGTAATATTTACTTCGGTTGCAGCAAATTTACCATCGCCACCACCGGCTGAACGGACACGATAAAAGTAACGTGCCATCGGACGGAGCCCACTGTCGTTATACGTTGTTGTGTTAGCGGGTACTGTAGCAATAAGTTTATAGGGCTCACTTGTATAGCCATTGGTGGTGCCGCGGTTGCGCCATATCTCGAAGTATTCTTCATTGGTGGAATTATCGGTCCACTGAATTTTTACTTCTTTTTCAGATATAGCGGTAAGCGCTCCTGAAGTGAACGATGGCGGAGTTGGCCCAACGTGCGGGCTGGTGTACGTTACCGTTATAGTGGGCGAAGGTAAACTCTCGCATCCTGAATTTTCTTTTACGCGCACACCAAATATACCGGCTTCTGCTGTGGAGCCCACCGTACCAGAGCCTGTAAGGAAGTGTGCAACTTTTGTATTGGTAGTGGTGGTATCAAACACAGCTCCGTTCTTATACCAGTAGTATTCCGGGAAACCTTCCGGGGCTATGAGCTTCAGTGTGTCATTTTTAGTGCCGTTAAAATCTATGGGTATAATACGGGTGCCAGTGTTGGCAAGGTCGGGAGTATAAGTGGAGGCAGACTTAGGTGTGATCTGCACCGGGAAAGATTCATCCCACTCAGTATCGCTTCGCTTGAACTTTACTGTGTAGGTGCCGGGCTGGTTCAAGGTATAGTATCGTGTAGTAGCACCGGCTATGTCGCTACCATTGAATGTCCATTGATAGCCGCTAAAGCCTTCTGAAAATCCAAGCTTTATCGTGCTGTTGGCACAGAGTTCCGTTTGTTGACCGAATACATATATATTCTTTTTATTCTGTGCGAGTATCCACGAAAAGAAGTCTGCTTCGTTGTATGCTGTATTCCAGGTATCGTGACCGAGCGATGGATATATAGTATAGGTTGGATTAGCCCCTTTGCTTTTCAGTACATCGTAAAGATCGCGCGAAGCTTGTGGCAGCGGGTTGGTATCAAGGCCTCCCTGGTACATGCGGATCGGCATCGTTACAAGTATATCACTCATCGTATTGTAGCTACTGCCTACACCCGACATGGCTAACATGGCCGCAAAGAGATCGGGGCGTTTCGCGGCAGCGTCCCATACACCTTTTGCGCCATTGGATAATCCGTGTATTACAATACGATCGCGGTCTGCATTATAGTTTTGAATGAAGTATTCCACGATACCGATCGTCATGCGCATGTTGGCGCTCAGGGCACCATTATCCCAACCATTTTGCCAGCTTGCGCTATAGCTTACCTGTGGTATAATTACGATGCCGGGAAATGCTCTTGGATCAGACGGAGTGCGCAGCACAGCCGCTACATGCGAAGGGCCAGCGTGTGCTGTGTTGGTGCTGTTGTTGTCGTATTGAAGATCGGAGGGAGTATATTCATAATGACCTTCCCACGCGCGACCGGATTCTCCGGCTCCATGCAGCATGAGGATCAGCGGATATTTTATACTTGTGTTGTTCTTGTTATACCCGGCAGGGAAGATGACGCGGAAGTTGAGAAACTCATTTACCACCGACCCTGTACTTTTCCAATACGTATATTCCCGCAGCAGTGACTCATTGGCAAAGCTGGTCATTTTATAGTAATGGCCGAGTTGATTATTGCGGAGGGTATATCCACTGTCATAATGAATAACGGTTTGGGCAACGGTGGTATAGGCTGATGCAACCATCCACCAGGCAGCAAAGTACTTCGGTAAATTTTGTAATGACATAGAAGTTTAAAACCCGTTTATGATATAGCCAGTGTAATAGCAGGATGTACCAATAAAGCCAAGACTTATTGTGTTACTGCGCTTACTGTATATGTATCTGAAAAACAAAAAAACAGGATAACAGAAGCGCTGTACTTTCCCCCACTTCTGTTATGTATATAGATATAGTGCTCTGAAACTGTTTGGACTTTTACTGAAAGAATCCCCGCTATCTACCCCTACCGTTGTAACCCTCTTTCCATGTATATATATCCCTTTGTTTTAGAGCATAATTGTCAGTCTAAAAAACTGTACCAGCGGAAATCAGTGAACGATGGGGACATAGAAAAAATAAAGAAGGACGCGGTTTTTCAGTATTCATCTTCCGACAGGTGGATGAGGGCTTCTTTAACCTGCAGCATTGCTATAGCTATAGCATGGGCATGCGGTTGTGGAAATCCTCAGAAAATATACCGGGATGGGTATTTAATATCTCAAATAAAAAGGGCCTCTTGCGGAAGAGACCCTTTTAGATTGCCTTTGCAGATATACTACATATACACTATACTTCGCATACATTTATCCGAAGAGGAACTCGATGTCATCGCGGGAGAGGTTTTTCACAAACCCGGCATCTTCGTGGATCAGTTCATCTGCCAGCATTTTCTTTTTTTCCTGCATCTGCAGAATCTTTTCTTCCACCGTGTCTTTGCAGATCATTTTATAGGCAAAAACTTTTCGCTTCTGACCGATACGGTGAGCGCGGTCAATTGCCTGTTGCTCGGCAGCCGGGTTCCACCACGGATCAACCAGGTATACATAGTCGGCTACGGTAAGATTCAATCCTACACCTCCGGCCTTTAATGATATAAGGAATGCTTTTACTGATTCGTCTTCGGTAAATTTTGTTACCTGCTCTTTACGCTTCGGCAGCGATGTGCTTCCGTCCAGATAACAGAAGCTTATACCTTCTTCTTCAAATTCCTGTTTGATGAGCTGCAGCATTTCAGTGAATTGCGAGAATACCAGCAGTTTGTGGTTACCTGCGTTTTCCTGTACTTCACGAATAAGCTCTTCGATCTTTACGGAACTCTTCGGAATCTCCTGGCCCGGCAGTGGTTCAATCATAGACGGATGATCGCATATCTGTCGCAGGCGCAGCAAACCTTCCAGTACATATATACCCGAGCGCTCCATTCCTTCTTCGTCAATGCGCTTCAACAGGAGGTTACGGTAATTATCGCGATATTCATTGTAAAGTTTACGTTGCTCGGCATCCATGGTGCACCACAACACGGTTACGGTTTTGTCGGGCAGATCTTTCGCCACCTGCTCTTTCGTTCTTCGTAATGTAAACGGATGGATGAGTTTTTTCAGGTATTGTGTTTTTTCCTTACTGCCAAATTTATCAATAGGTTGTGCAAATTCGCGATTGAAAAATTCACGTGAACCCAGCAGCCCGGGGTTGAGGAAGTTGAACTGTGCATACAGATCGGATGTATTGTTCTGCACCGGTGTACCACTCAGTATAACTCTGTTTACCGAACGCAGTTGCTGCACAGCGCGCGTCACTCTGGCATCCGGATTTTTTATAGCCTGGCTTTCATCGAGTATAATATACTGCCACAGAAAACCGGTGAGGTTCTCCAGGTCGTTGCGCACTACCCCGTACGTTGTAAGCACTACATCATATTCGGAGAAATGCGTTTCTGTAAACTCGCGCTGCAAACCATAATAGGTATAGTGCTTGAGCGTAGGACAGAATTTTTGGATCTCGTTTTCCCAGTTAAAGATCAGCGAAGTAGGGCACACTACGAGTTGTGTACTGCCCGGATATTTTTCCTTGAGAAACTGCAGGAAAGATATAGTCTGTAATGTTTTACCAAGCCCCATATCATCTGCCAGACAGCCGCCCCAGCCGAGTTCATCCAGCGACTGTAACCAGTTGAAGCCGGATTGCTGATACGGACGCAGTGCCGCTTTTATCTCGGTAGAGAGCGGTGTTTTCTGTATCGTGTCGTAATCGAGCAACTTGCGCTTGCGTAATTCTATATCCTGCTGCACCGTATTGTCGTCACTCTTTTCAAGTATATCTTCCAGCAATGTATAGTGCAGCTTGCTTACGCGAAGTGTACCGTTTTCTTCCGTTCCGGTGCGTAACAATAAACTATACTGACTGATCCACTCCGCAGGTATATGCCCCAGTGTTCCGTCTTCCAGCATGATGGTATCCTGGCGATTCAGTATTGCTCTGCGAATCTCTTTCAATGATACGATATGTTCACCCCACTGTATAGTAACCTTCAGGTCGAACCAGTCAATGCCGCTGCTGGCTGTTATCGAGAAGCGCGGTATATGTGTTGTATATCTGAATTTTTTCAGCTCCGGTAAACCATGCACGGCATAGCCTTCCTGTTGTACCTTGCGCATCATGGTAATAAACCATCCATGCTTCATTACATCAGCGAAAGGCAGGTAATAGTATAGATTGTTCCGCTGGTTGGTAAACGAACTGTGCAGCGTGCGCAGGTACTCGTATAGTTTTTTCTCTTCGGTGGTGTTGCGTTGAATAACTTTTACATTGTCTGCTTCACCGGTTACGTGATAACGTTCATCGCTATAGTCGACTTCCACTTCGTTGTAAGCAAACTGAGGTTTTATCATCAGGTTACTTTCATTCAACTCGCTGAGCATAATGCGTGGCGTAAGCTCGGGGTTGACTATATCTACCTTTAGTTTATCGCTGATGGTAACTTCATATTTATCCAGCCACGGTATAACATAGCGCCTGATAACATCGGCCTTCTCTGCCAATGGAAAGATAAGCGGACCATTGCGAAACATATCGATCAACGTCAGGGCCGCAGGCTCGGCCGGTAAATATAGTGCCCCGTCATTCTCCAGTATAAAACCTGCGAGTAGACGCGGGTTTGCTTTCTTACCATCGAGCCACACGATCATTGAAAGCACAATAGAATCTCCGTTACGATCTACATTGAAACTGAAACGTGCCGGTTCTTTGCCAAGCTTTACCGGTTGCTGATGATAGCTGAGAAAGCGACCGTTCTTCAGTATAAAGATGGATGGCCAGTTGCTTAGCGTTGGCCAGAGTTTATGCAACAGATCGATATAGTGCTTGCGCAGATTCAGTAATTCTTTTGCGGATACATGCGCCCATGAGCCGGAGTGATTACGTATAAAACGATTGCCGGTGCGCGTCATCCACTCCAGTAGCTGCTGATCAGAAAATTCCAGCAGGTCTTTGTAAAGCTCTTCCTTCAGTGGCTGTAAATAAGCGAGTCCTTTTTCTACTTGCAGCGACACGCGTTTATACTCGGTGACTTTGCCATTGGAATATATAAGTACAGGCTCCAGATCGAACCGTGTAGATTTTCCTGAAACAAAGTTGAACAGAAATCCTATTTCATAATTTATTACTGTGCCGGCCGGCAAAGTAGGGCGCACAGTTTTCTTTTGTTCAATTCTCTCTTCGTCAAAAAGCATGGATATTTTTTTCGCAGCGCAATGATGCGCAGGGCTTATTTTTGATAAAAACCGATGGAAGGATTAATCAGGGATAACTATCAAAATCGCGAATGCGTCACTGTCGTCTCCTTCATTCCGGCCCCAAATATAACAGGTAAAAGGTCTGGTTGAAAAGCCCGCGGAGATATCTTGCAGCGCACTGATTGTGTGGAGGTTGAGAGATGAGCGAAGCGATTATGGATGCATCACCGGAAGGTGGTGAAAAAGAAAAACAACACCATCACCCGCAGAAGAAAAAAATCAACGTACTCCGGCCGGTTGCCGGCAATTGCACAGGAAGGAATAGAAAATAAAAAAGCTTTCCGTAGACAGCGGAAAGCCTTTTTAAATTGCCAATCTCTCTTACTTCAATCCATAGAGCTCAACATGAGCTTTTTCATCTTTGCGATTGGGCAACGTTCTGTAATTAAAGACAACTTTCTTTAAATCCTGATCTTTGTTTTTCAGATCGATCACGCGTGTTTCAGATCCGGCTTTCAATTCATTGCGAACCGATAGCTCTTCCGTTGCGCCTGATTCATAATATACCATTACACTTTCAATATTGATTGGTGCATCAGTAACTTTCAATTTGATAGACTTGAATTTATCAGCACCCATCACTATGATCGATTCATTTTCTTGCTTGAAGTTTGCTTTTACTTCACCGATCTTATGCCAGCCCGGTTTGTCGCTGGTAACTATACCCGGATCCTGGGCCATTACATAGTGCGCAGCAAATGCCAGGAAAAGCACGGCTGCTATCATTCTCATATTTTGTTTCATAGCCATCTTTATTTAGTGATACAAGGTGGTCATTAAAAATCCATACCTATATACCGGATGCATGAAAACATCATGGCACGAATTTTATCCATAAGCTTTTACTGGTTACTCTATTCCCCAGTTATGATTGGGAGCATCGCCCATGTTGAGTATAAGACTACCGCCCTTCACTATATCAGTATGACGAAAGCGGAATGACGAAAGCGGTTTGTTGTTGAGTATAGCGGATTGTATATAGCGGTTCATGCTGCTGTTGTGCTGCGCTTCTATACGAAAGGCTTTGCCCGGGTAAAAGGCCGGGTTCAGTTGAATGGTAACGGCATCAAATAGAGGGCTGCCAATTTCGTAGTAGGGATCTTCTTCGCAACCGCCTGTCATTTGAAATATACCCATCTTCATCAGCACACTCAGCGTACCCATCAATCCCTGGTCTTCTTCTCCGCTATAGCCGGTATAGGGCGATAGGCCGCTGAAGACCTGGTTCACTACTTCGCGACTCCAGTATTGCGTGAGCCACGGTTTGCCGGTATAATTGAATATATAGGCTACCTGCATAGAGGGCTGGTTGGAGTAATTGAGCCACGTACGTTTGTTGCTTACAAACTTCGGATTCTCTTCCGGGTGCTCGTTGCAGAAGCGGTGCCAGGCCGATAGTTCAAATTGTTTGTTGAGTCGTGCGGTAGCCGTATCGTTGCCTCCCATCAATTGAAAAAGGCCGGGCAGGTCATGAGGAGCAAACCAGGTAAATTGTGCTGCATTACCTTCTACATAGCCGTTGTCGTATAGCAGGGGATCGAACGGTTCTTTCCATTTCCCCAATGAATCTTTGGGTTGTATAAAGCGCGATGCAGGATTGTATAAATTCTTATAGTTAGTGGAGCGTTTCAAAAAGTAGTGATAGTCATTTTCTTTATGAAGTGCTTTGGCGAGTTGTGCGAGTGTCCAGTCCTGGTAGGCATACTCGAGTGTCATGCCGGCACCATCTTCGTGCTGGCCATATTGTTTTTGCGTAAGCGGGTAGGGTACGTATCCTTTTTCGATATATACTTGAACACCACCACCCATCATCGTGTTATGTTCATAGCCCGATTTACTCATAATGCCACCGGGCATGTGGTTTTTGCGCAGTCCTTCGTAGGCAAGCTTAATGTCGAAGCCGCGTATACCTTTTTGCCAGGCGCTAACAAAGAATGGTGTGGATGATGCGCCCGTCATTACAAATGTATCATTACCCCCGGACGGACCCCGCGGTATAAGTCCTCCGTTTTTATAATACTCCAGAAACGAATTGCAAAACTCCTGCGCGATCTCCGGGTATACCAGTTGCCAGAGTGTATTTAACGTCCACTGTGCACCCCAGAAAGCATCGGAGTTATACATGTTGAATTGTGGTTTGCCATCTTTCCCCACCGGTAACTGGCGTATAACTTTTTCTTTGCCGGTGAGGTCGGTGTATTTTCCATCGGCATCGCTTATTATTCTTCTGCCTTGTATCGATCGCCAGAGATCGGTATAAAAGCGCTGCTGCTGTTGCAGTGTTCCGCCTTCTATAATAATGCGACTCAGCAATTCATTCCATCGCGCATCCGCTTGTTTTACGATCGCATCAAAATCCCAATGCGAAATTTCCAAAGTTCGGTTACGGGCAGCACCGGCTTCGCTGGTAAAAGATATACCAGTCTTTAGTAGCACGGGCTTGTTAGCAGCATCTTCGAGTATAACAAGTATTTTTCCGTTGGTGCCATCCCACTGTTTTATATCGTGGGTAAGTATACCATCGTGGTATAACACAATGGATTTTATTTTTTTGTCAAATATAGTGGAGAAATATACCGGGCACTCTTTGGGTCTACGCATGGTGGGGCCATTCACCATATATCCTTGAATCTCGTAATCGCTGATCTGGCGAAAACCACCCCGCAGTATATCCGAAGGGCCAAGGTGATTGCCGAGCTCAAATACAACGCCTGCGCTACCGGCCGTGGGAAATTGATAGCGGTGAAACCCCACGCGATCAGAAGCAGTGAGCTCTGCCCGGATGCTATAGCGATCGAGCAGAACAGCATGATAACCGGGTTTGATCGTTTCGTGTTTATGAGAAAAGTGTGAGCCTTTATTTTGCACCACCGACTTGAGCGATGCATCTGTAAATGTTACTGGCATAATTGAAACACCGGCCAGTTGCCACTCATGTATATGAGTAAAACCGAGAATGGTATCTTGTGCATAGCGATAACCGCTGTCCCACTCGCCCCCTATATTGGTATCCGGAAAAAGATTGACCATGCCGAACGGACGACACGCAGAAGAGAAATAGAACCACCGGCTATTGGCTGCATCAAGCAACGGATATACCAGGTCTGCCGGGCGTTGCTGAGCATAGAGGTAAAACGGAGAGAGGGTGATGAGAATTAAAAGATACTTTCGCATGTTCATTTCTTCACGGGGTCAACAAGGGAGATTATATTTTGTATAGCAGCGTCTGTGCTGTAGTCTGTGCAATGCTGTAATATAAGTGCAGGTATAGCAGGAGCGGGGTATATATTCAATGCCTGTAGTTGCACGTGGGCGGCATCGTCAAACACAAAGGCCGGACGATAGTCGCTGGCGTCCAGCTGTACCGTTATATTTTTCATGCGTATGCCATCAGCATGCCGTGTATAGAATGCCCATGCGGGCAGTTCGCCAAACATGCTGAATTCCGGATACTCGTCTTCCCGCTCGGGTACCTGGGCCAGGCGGCTTACCGGTATATAGGCCATGCCTTTGGTGGCTCTTCCCGGATAGGAAATAACAATATCCTCCAGTAGTATATTTTCAACAGGGTTACCGGGCAGACCTGTAATGGAAGCGGGGAACGGGTTGTGAAAAAAGGGCAGGTCGGGGCCGCGCAGATCATACGCTTCATCCGGACGGCCAAAGGGTATCTGTGCTTTCACGTTCCGGATAGTAACATTTCGCAGTATACTTACCCGGCTGTCTTTGTTACGATGGCCGAGTCGCAGAAATATAGCATTGCCCGTATTGGCAGCATCGATATCGGATACCTGTACATCTTCCAGTATACCTCCGTCTACCGCTTCGAGTGCAATAGCCGAACGATAGGTGTCGTATACAGTGATATGCTCTATACGAATATTGCGGAAGCCACCACGGGAAGAAGTTCCAAACTTTACAGCGTTGGCGCTGGATCGCACAGTGCAATGGGCTATATATACATCTTCATTCAGCTTGTCGGGTTGTTCAGATTTCAGGCATATACCATCGTCTGCAGCATTTACAAAACAATGTGTAATGGATACATGCTTGCAGTCGCTGATGTCGATGCCATCGTTGTTCCAGTAGGCTACACTATTTACTTTTATACTGTCAATGGAGAGATACTCGCACTGATCATAGTTCTGCACCCACGAAGCAGAATTACGAATCGTTACCTGTTGTATCGTTACCTGTTTGCATGCGCGAAAGTCTATAATTTTGGGGCGTGTTCCCGGGCGCATGCGCCTGTAATTATAACTGGAGTCAATGCGTATACCGGCATGATGCAGACTGTCGATGGCAAGTGCGAGTGCAAGTCCCTGTCCATCCAGTGTACCTTTACCGGTTATGGAAATATTCTGTTGTCCGTCAGCCATGATCAAACCATATAGCGGACCGAGTGATCTATAGTGCTGCGGATCGGTGCTGCCAAGCAATACAGCCTTTTCGTCCAGCCAGAGCGTTGTGCCGGATTTCAGTATAAGTGTACCGCTCAGAAAATTGCCGGCCGGTATCACCACTACTCCGCCTCCCTTGGAAGCGGCACGATCTATTGTTTTTTGGATAGCGAGAGTATTGAGAGTTTTGCCATCGCCCCGTGCACCAAAGTCTGTTATGAAAAATCGTTTTTGTGCAATGCCTGTAAAGCTGAGCAGCAGGAGAAGTATACCCGTTAAAAGATTTTTTTCCATCGTCATGGCGCAAGGGTTTTCAGGTGCTATATCCGGATATATATTTTTCGTTTGTCGAGCCACCAGCCCGCGAGCCAGCACATAAGCATAAACCAGATACCAGTAAGCAATGATCCGAACGGCCCAGGTGTAATTTGCTGGAAGATGGCTTTGCTGATCCACTCAAA
>NZ_DATCSD010000192.1:0-6323 GCF_036568665.1 Ohtaekwangia sp.
TGACTTTCTACCGGAGACTCTCCCCAATTACCCTCACTGTTTTCGAGAAAGCCAAAGTAATCGTCTGATGAGTATGTTTCGAGTGGCGTTAGTGAATTACGCGATTCATAGGTAATCACAAAATTAGTATTGTGCGATACACGGTCTTTATAGTCGTATGAAGATTTACCTACGAGCAATAATGCTTTTAACGTTGATGGACCTTTATCGTAAAGATATTTCGCAAAATCACGTATAGCCGAAACATCCTGGCGGCCGGATGAGAACTCATTATATACTTCCTGTGGAGTAACGACTACCGATGTCCAGCCGCTGTGCTCAGCCCTATGGGAAGCAAGTCGCATGGCTTCCTGTTTAAAATCTGGATATGCTACAATAATCAGGTTCGGTGTTGAAAGTCCGTGGAGATTTTGAGTCGATACGCTCCCTATATATTCAGGTGCCGGCACACTCGTGTTGAAAATGATATACTCCTTTAACGTTGCTGTGGTTGCTGAGAATGATGCTGTGCTGTTTTGTAAACTATATTGTTGTATGGCAGGAGTATACGGATCGGTAATATCCCAAATGGTGCTGCTGCTGTTGGCTTCGTTTACCTGAAAGGTGGAGGTGGTGTTGAGGGTGCTTGCTTCAGATCGGAAAATAGTTTGGTCGCCATACAGTGCCAGCTTGCGCTGTACATTGAGCAAAAAGAAATCAAGATAGCCTGTGCCACTCGTAGTTTTGCTATAAATATACTTGATCTCCTGTTTGGTAGTGGAAGCCGCCCCGGTAGTCGATGCGTTGGTGGTGAGCGTATCGCGTTTGTGAAAACCTTTGATACTATACTGCGAATCGGTGATATAGCTTACAGGTTGCTCTCCGATAACGACATTGTTGAGATATACCTGGAAGGAAGAACTTTTAGTGGATTGTCCCATCACATCCGACACCAGTTTGATCGGTGAGTTTTCTACAATGCCGGCTATATCGGCAGAATAGGTTTGCTGATCCAGGCTTAAACGCTCAAACCATTCGCGGCCAGATTCAAGTTCGTTATAGGTATCAACTTCGTGAAAGAAATAATCATTGAAAGATTGTATCGCAGGAAATGTACCGCTTGCAGAAGAAACAGATGTTACACGTTTACCATTATCGGTACCGACAGTGATGAAGTAGAAATTCTTGTCGCTATATAAGTTGTGTTCGTACTGAAATATACCTCGTTGAACATCGTACTTCACATGATCAGCGCTTTCTGCATACCAGAGAATATAGTCGCCAGAATTAAAAACGCCATCGGCTTCACCCTGAACAAAGATGGCATTTTCTGTAAGATCGGTCGGGCGTGCAGCGCTGTTGGCTTGTGGCAGCATGCCGCCTTCATTACCATAGATCTTTATTTTACGCGGGTCGATAGAGGTATCGAATCCCATCTTCTTAAAATCATCGAAGGAAATTTTATAGACACCGTTTTTTGCTATAGCTACTTTATACCATTGCCCCGAACTCAACACGGCAGACTGGCCGCGGCTTTCTTTTGCCAGCACAAGAAGAAAGATAATGAGGAGGTTTCGGATGGTAACTTCGCAACGCAAAGGATATACTGTGAAATTTACTTTGAAAATGCTTTAGCCCCTAACGACAGGCCAATGTATAAAAGTATAATAAAAGGTATAGCCGTTACCTGGAGCAATGCCAGTAATAATACCGCCAGCAGAAGGAAGGTAAACCTGATCTTGTTATCGGCCCAGGTAAAGTTTTTGAACTTGAGCGCAAATATCTCGATGCGCGATACCAACAGCAGCGAAAACACCAAAGTAATAGTTACCAGTATCCACGGTTGATATAGCCAGTCGAACGATGGTGGCAGTAGCGGTAAAGATGTTATAAATAAAGTATTGGCAGGTGTGTTCAGTCCTTTGAAAGAATCGGTTTGCGTTTCATCAATGTTAAAGATAGCAAGACGCAATGCAGAGAATGCGGCAATACTAAACGCTATATAGGGCAACGCTTCGCTGGTGGTATGCGCACCTATTAATTTATACATTACCAATGCAGGCAATACACCAAAGCTTACTACATCGGCCAGTGAATCCAGCTCTTTACCAATGGGCGATGATACCTTGAGCCATCGCGCTACAAAGCCATCAAAGTAATCGAATACCCCGGCTGTCCACACAAAATATGCAGCAGGTACTCCACGATTCTCCAGTAAGAATACAATGCCAAGACATCCGCAGATAAGGTTACAACACGTAAGAAAGTTAGGGAGGTGACGGATCATAATTTCAAATCACAAATTCCAATAATATATAAATCGGGGGAATCGATAACTTCAAATGTAACGATTTGTTGTTGGGTAATTGTTATGCCGGCATTACATCAGCCGATCGCACAAAAAGGATTGGTCTTTTTCTCATAGCCAATCGTAGTCTCCGGTCCGTGGCCGGGATATACCGTAACATCATCCGGCAAGGTGAACAGTTTGGTGTGAATGCTGTTGATCAGTGTGTCATAATTTCCACCGGGCAGATCGGTGCGCCCTATACTGTTATAGAAAAGTACATCGCCACCGATAACAATTTTTTGCTGTGTGTGATAGAAGGCCACGTGCCCGGGTGCATGGCCCGGAACAAACAATACATTCAGCGATTGATTGCCGAACGTAACAGGTTCGCCTTCCTTGAGGTATACATCCGGTTCTGTTTCCTGATATTGAAAGAAACCATAATGCGGTGCATATACTTTCACGGCTTTTAATACAGGTTCATCCAGCGGGTGGATGTATAGTTTTGTATTGAATCGTGATTTTATAAACGCATTACCCAGCACATGATCAACATGGCAATGTGTATTGAGCAGCTTTACTACTTTCAATTGATTGGTTTCAATAAAATCGGCCAGGTCATGTTGCTCTTCCGTATCATAACATCCCGGATCGATCACCACACATTCCTTTGTCTCATCGAACAACACATACGTATTCTCCTGCAAAGGATTAAAAACAAAACTTTGTAGCTGAAGCATGCGCCAAAAATAACCGGGAAAATTTCAGTAGGCCAATTATTTTATTTTCAATTTTAGGCCTTAGGAAAAATATATCGTGCAGACAGTTGATTACATTCTTGTCGGTCAGGGACTGGCAGGTTCTGCGATGGCGGTTCAGTTGCTAAATCGCGGACGAAAAATACTGGTGATCGATCAGCCCATACACAATTCTTCTTCACGGGTAGCGGCCGGGTTGTTCAATCCCATCACCGGCAAGAAGATGGTAAAGACCTGGATGGCCGATACACTATTCCCTTATCTCCATGAATTTTATCGGCAGGAAGAAATAAAGTCTGGAGAGAAATTTTTCTTCCCCATGCCGCTATACCGCCCGTTCCTCTCTGTTGAAGAGCAGAATGAGTGGATGGCAAGAAGTGCCGAGCCGTTGTATGCAGACTATATTGAAGCGGTATACACATCATCATCGTTCGCGCATGTGCGTGATCCGTTCGGTGGACTTTTACTAAAACAATGCGGCTATCTCAGCACAACGCCCTATATCGAGGCGGTGCGAAAGCGCATTGAACAAGAAGGCACTATGCTCTACGAACAACTGGAAGAAGAGCATCTGCACGTAGAGCGCGATGGCGTTATCTATAAAGGAATCCGTGCGCCTCGCATAATATTTTGTCAGGGCACGCGCACCAGCAAGTGGTTCAACTGGGTGCCCATACGCCCGCTGAAAGGAGAAACAATTCTGGTAGAAGCCAACCTGCAGGAAAATATTATAGTCAATCGTGGCGTTTACATCGTTCCGGGCTTGCACGCTGGCGAGTGGCGCGTAGGTGCTACCTATAACTTTCACGATCATGATCCCGGCATTACAACGGAAGCAAAAACGGAGCTGGAAGAAAAACTGGCAGAGTTGATAGACACTCCGTACAAATGGAAGAGTCAGGAATGGGGGTTACGCCCAACCACTCCCGATCGAAGGCCGATCCTAGGGAGTCATCCGGAATTTCCGTCTGTAATAATTTTTAATGGACTAGGTACCAAAGGAGTAAGTCTGACACCGTATTTTTCGGAGGTTTTAGTCCGCTGGATGGAAAATGATATATCCTTAAACAAACTGGTGGATATTGATCGTTATAAATCAGTATATTGGACTTCCCCTAAATGAATATGATGTTGCGAAGAGGATTACTTGCGCTTTTAGTATTACTAACTATTATAACCCAGGTGCAAGCCCAGCAGGCACGTGAGGTATTTGGAAAAAACCGGATACAATACCGTCAGTTCGACTGGGTATATCTGAGCGGAGAGAACTTCGATGTTTACTATTACGATGCACGCAAAGGTGTAGCGCAGGAAGCACTGGAATTTCTGGAAGCAGAGTTCGATCGCATTACGGATATGATCGACTATCCTCCGTATTTCAAAACAAAAGTTTTTGTTTACAATTCATTATCGGATCTGCGCCAAAGCAACATGGGGCTGAACCGGAACACCAACAAGATAGGAGGGGAAACCGAGTTTGTGAAGCCATATATAGAAGTTGCTCATTTAGGAACAGCGCAGGAGTTTAAAGAAGAGCTGCTGTATAAAATATCCGAACTCATGGTAAATGAGATGATGTTCGGAGGAAACCTGAAAGATATTTTTCAAAGCTCTATTCTCATGAGCTTGCCCGAGTGGTTCGTAGCGGGAGCATCACAATATGTAGCCAAGGGATGGACTTCTGAAATGGATGACTATATCCGTCAGTTAATGCGCACGCGTAAAGCCAAGCGTGCCACAAAGCTTACAGGGAAGGAAGCTGCGCTGGTAGGGCAATCGATCTGGAATTTTATCACGGAGAAATATGGCAAGAGTAGCATGGCCAACATTCTCAACTATACGCGTGTAACCCGAAACGAAGAGAAGAGTATATTGATTACACTTGGTATAAGTTTCCGGCAAATGCTTACCGAGTGGCAGCGATACTATTCCGAGATGGAAGCCGTAGTAAGCAAATCGTACGTGAGTCCATCCGATTCAACCATCTTCGAATCACCTAACAATCGCACAACAGAATATACTACAGTAAAAGTAAGTCCTGACGGGCGACATATAGCTTACGCGGAGAATGATCGCGGCCGGTATATCATTCGCATCCGTTCACTGGAAAGTGGTAAGACCAAAACCATTATCTCCGGTGGAAGTAAAGTGATCAACCAACGGGTTGACTACCGGCAGCCGCTCATTGCCTGGGCCGATGCCAATACGTTGGGTGTGATTGGTGTGAAGTATGGTGAATATGTATTCTGGCTATACGATCTCAGCACCAACAGCAAGCAACCACGTGCGCTGGAAAAATTCAGCAACGTGCGCAGCTTTAGTTTCTCCGGCAATGGTCGCCTGGTAATTTTGAGTGCCGACTTTGAAGGCAAGAGCGACCTGTTTCTGCTAAGCGCAAGAAGAGACCGTGTACGCAGATTGACCAACGATTTGTTCGATGATCTTGATCCTACATTTATACCGAATACCAATCGCATCGTGTTCAGCTCCAATCGCACAACCGATACGCTGCGTGCCAATCTGAAACCGGAGTTTGGCAGACTTACCAATAACTACAATCTCTTTGTATTTGATCTCGACAGCAGTAACCTGCTGGTGAAACGTGTTACCAATACACTCAGTAAAGATATAGGCCCAATTGCCAGTGATGAGAGTAACTTCTACTACCTGAGCGATCAGCGTGGCATTACCAACCTGTTCAGGTATAATAGCAGCAATGGTATATATACACAGGTAACAAACTTCTCGTCCAGCATACAGCACTATGATCTGAACGTATCAACCGGAACGCTGGCGATGGTGGTAACGGAAAATCAGAAACAGCATATATACCTTGACCGAAGCTTTAATGTAGGGCGACAGGTATTTACTCCGGCCACACGAAGGAAAGAATTACAGCAGGCCCGTGTGATCCGCGAAAAGCGCAAGCAGGAAGATAACAAGAACATGAGCATTAAAGATCTGCTCAACGCGCGTCTGAAAGAAACACAAAAAGATAAAGATACAACGTCAGTGCATCCGGATTCTACAGGTGTGCAGCATCATGATACAGTCGGGGTAAAGAAAGACAGTGTGGCAAAGCCGGTAGAGAAAAAGCCGGATGTGATCAATACTGATAATTATACTTTTGAAGATGATGTAGTAAAGCAAACACAGCCCTCGGAGACGTTCCTTACGCGCTATCTGAAAGCACGCGATAAGAGTCGCATTACCGGGCCATTCCCGTACGAATCAAAGTTCAGTGCTGATAACTTAGTTACATCTTTAGTAGTCGATCAGCTTCGCGGTGTCGGCTT
>NZ_DATCSD010000193.1:0-5155 GCF_036568665.1 Ohtaekwangia sp.
CTCGATGGGCATGCAACGATGCCAGAAGGTAAAGGACTCTTTCTTCCTGTTACCAGGAGACTGCATCCTGACATTTGCCGATTTACTTCGGAGATATTTTATGAGGGAAAACTTCATGCATTACCCGGTTTGGAAAAACAAGTGATAAGCGGAGGTACACCGTACGATGGTGCCGGACTTTTTTATACTCCTGTAATTCACAAAGGGAGTCAGAGTAAATCTGAAGAAGAAGTTAATGCCATCGCAGCGATCGTATCAAAATTACTCGCGTCCGCCCGCTGGACGAATGAACATGGAGAAACACAACCACTTCAGGCAAAAGATATACTCATTGTTGCGCCATTTAACGCACAGGTAAGTGCATTGCGACAAAAACTGCCCGACATTGAAATTGGCACCGTAGATAAATTCCAGGGACAAGAAGCGCCTGTTGTAATTTACTCGATGACTTCATCCACTATAGAAGACACCCCACGTGGCATGAGTTTCCTGTTCAGCCCTAACCGCCTAAACGTTGCTACCAGCCGCGCCCGGTGTATATGTATACTGGTAGCAAACCCCGCTCTGCTTCAACCCGACTGTAGAACTATTGAACAGATGCAGTGGGCAAATGCATTGTGTCGGTATGTGGAGATGGCGAAGATTCGTGGTTGAGATTGAAAAGGTGATTGGAATAGATGATGTGCATATATTAGCTTGTGTCATATGCTACTCCTTTACTACATGCACCCATCCTTTGATAGCTCTCTGAATTCCTTTGCATGTATGATAGACACCAGACCAATAGTAAATCCCCGTACTTACTTCACTACCATTCCACGGCTGATTACTGGGTGCAGAATACACTTCTTCACCATAACGGTTGAAAATTGCATAACTGGCTTTATCCTCGTTGTCATTATCAGCAGGGTCGTCATCTCGATTAAGAACAATAATTTGGAAATTGTCATTCTTGCCATCACCATTCGGAGTAAAGACATTGGGAACAAATACAGAGTCCTTGCCGTGGATGTATATATATCGTGAAGGACTTGTAAATGAACAAACGCCTTTTGTTATTATAGCAAAGTAGTGTCCTGTTTTTGTGGGGTGAATATTGTTTCTAAATTCTGCAAGCGTTTCTGTTTGCCCGCCCTCATTTGAATAAACCCATTGATAAGTTGCTGTTGGATAAGCAGGCAAACTAAAATAGAAATCATTTTCATAACAGACTTCAGATTTCGCGTCTGAGGGAGTCAAGAGCATGGAAAAATTGTCAGAAATGTCAATGGGAGAGGACGAAACTGTACAAAAATCTTTGTTGAGTGATACAATATAGCTCCCCAATAAGGATGTTTCAAAAGAGGCACCAATCGCTTCTTTCACATAATTGTTGTCATTGTCGTTTTTTCGGCTCCAGGTATAAGTGGCGCCAGACAATGCCTCTGTGGTGAGTTCAAGTCGTACCGATCCTTGTTCGCATAGATTTCCGCTTCGCTTGATGTCTGGAGGTACCAATCGTTCTACTTTGACAGTTGTTTGGTTTTGATAGTTACAACCACGCGCTGAAGTATATTTATAAGTGAGAGTATAGTTACCGTCCGAAAGATTATCCATAAAAAAACTATTATTTGTAACACCTAATCCAGACCAAATTCCACCCGTTGGAGATGCATTCAATGCTAGGCCTGTAGGTGGATTTCCGCACACGCTACCAATAGGATTAACTATAAGATTTATTGACTCATCGCTGATTGTTATAGTGTCAGAAAGTGTTTCGCATGTTTCGTTGTATACTCTTACCATATACTCACCTCTTAAAGTCGCATTCATTGTAATGCTATTTTCGCTTAAGTAATCGAATGATTGGCTCCCATTTTCTCTAAATAACCATTGATAATTGCATTTGCTCACACTTTTAACATTGAGTGGAATGAAGATTTCAGCGTTTTTACATACAGTGTATTCCTGGTTTACTGTTAGTGTTGCCGGGGGTTTGGCATTTACCTTAATATTTATTTTTCCACTTGATAAACAACCAGCTGGTGGTGTATAGGTGACTTGATGTGTTCCGACTCCTGCAAGGAATGGATCGAATAAGCCTTGACTAGCATCCAAGATTCCGTTTCCAGTCCAGGTTCCTCCAGCTGGTTTAGCAGTAAGCAAGATTGTACTATTGGCCTCGTTACATAAGGCTGGTGCTGGATTAATGGCCAATGGCACATCGGTTATATATACTGTGCCAGATTTAGTTCCGGTGGGACCATCCTCTAATGAGGATGCTATAAATATCTGCCGATTATCCATGGCTACTTGTATCCCGAAATTGTCGCGCATACTACCTTTACCAGTATAGGTTTTGGAAAGGTATGCCGAGCTCCATTGCTCATCATTGGCCTCAAATAACATCGCCTTGCCAGCTAGGTTGGCTGGATTATTGGCATTTAGATTGGGATCCGAGAAATATTCAGCAACCGGTGCTCCAACTATAACAGATGTCTCGGTAGCGAATAAGGCGGCTCCAAATAGTCCGCTTTTCTGTTTTGCTTCTGGAACAATTTTTAAAGTCTCCGTTCGGTCTAACCAAGACGAACCTGGCTTTGTATATATATATACAGCCCCTACATCCCAGGTACCATTATAATCTTTTCCCGGCGCTCCGATGAAAATAGTATTGTTTTTAATAGCAACCGTCTGACCGATGTACGATCCGTTCTGGATCACTTGGAAAGAGGAGGAAAATTGAAGGCTTTCTGGGTCTGTCGTAGAAAGTTGTGCTGTATTTACCCAGCTATTATTTGTATCTAACTCAAATATACGGGTACGAGCTATAAAGGTGTTCCCATCAATTGCAACTCCAACTGTTGTATATCTGGAGAAGAAGTTAAAGTAACCTGTTGATACTGATTGCCGATATACCCAGGTACTGCCATCGTATTCATAGATGGCGACTTTTGTATCGAGTGATGAGGAATAATCTCCATAGGGAATCAACAACCAACGATCGTTCATCGCTACGTTATCACCATAGCTTATTATTGTATTCTGAGGATCTGGAATAGAAATTTCTTGGAAAAGCTTTGGGTTGCTCCAGTTTCCGCTATAGTTTTGATAGATGAAGAATCGTCCGACTGACCCCCAGTTCTGAGCCCCCACAACAAGAAAATTTTTACTGACTGCCAACGCACTTCCGAAGTGAACATTTGGATAAGTAGTTGAATTAGGTACGACAGCCGACACTTCGCTCCATTGGGTACCATGTTTCTTATAGATGTATACCTTACCAGCTTCCGATTTTAGTGTGTTGTCACGGAGAGCGCTTACAAATAAAAAATCATCTTTTAAAGCCATAGCTGTACCGTAGTTATGATTACGTGTGCTGAGTGGTTTAGTATACAAAGTGCTGATAGCCCAAGTTTCTGAAGCAGCTTTGGTATAGACGGTCAATGCATTGGATACTCCAGGATTATCCGGATTAGGAACATATCCAGTAACGACATCACCCTGTTCGTTACCTGTGATCACGGAACCATATTCACTGGCATGTCGAATATCCAGCGTCTTCCATGAAGGAGTGCACCAGTCAAATCCTTTTTTCAGTAGTGACAGGTAAACCCCAAGTCCGCTTCTGCTGATGGTGTATAGGTCTTTGCCGTTTGTAGTCAGACGAATAGAACCGAGATTGGAATAATTGGTTTGCCCGTCCGGATCAATGATGCACGATGGAATAGCATCTACCCAGTTGCCTCCGGTTGGTTTTTCGAAGAACATAAGCTGCAATTGTCCATTGCCAGATGCTGACCACATTATGCCGTCTTCTAGTAGCGCGAAATTGTCCATCCAGAAACTATAATCTGGCGGAGGTGACAGGAGCGCCTCTAGAGTAAAATTGTTGAAATTACCCGACGGATCATGATAGATAAATAAATTACCATGACTGGAACCCGTAAAAGGTGTACCTGTAATAATTCTGTCCCCCGAGATATACACTCCGGCTCGGCCAAAATCCACAACGTTATAAGTTGCTTTTATCTCGACAGGAGTCAGTGTATTGCCCCAAGATGCCATTGCGCTTTTATGATAGATAAAGAGACTGCCAGCAATCGATGTCGGATTGAAGTTATGTGCTTTCATGGCATCTGCTACAACAATGGTGTTTTCATCATCGGCTATATCCACCGGATGGTGGTAGGCCGTACCAAATGATGTGGTGCCCGGCATGAACAGTGTTGTAAACTCAGTGCCAGATACCCAACCAACAGCAGTTTTTTTGTATAATAATACTTGGCCTCCATTTGCTTCGGCAGAAGCCAGTAGGTAATTTTCAGATATGGTGACACTAATGCCTAGATGGAGATTCGCCGCCGGTTGTGAAGCAACCATAGATGCAACTTTTATCCATATGTTGTTCGTTTTTTTATAGATATAAACAATACCAGACTCTCGCCCCAGAGTATCACTATTCGGAACACCTACTGCGAGGTAATCGCCGTACATGGAAACCGATTTACCGTAATTCAATGAGTAGTCTACTGAAACATCAGGATAAAGCTTTTCAAATCCGTTGATGCACTGACAAAATCCAGGGACAGCAATTATAACAGCCGCCAGTAACGTGAATATTGATTTCATAGTAGGTTAGGCCTGCAAAGCTACCACTTTAACTTGATTCCTTATAGTGCGAAGATTGAAATATCCGCATAGATAGTTTTTTTGCGAGCGCGCATTTTTAAAACTTATCGGGTAACCTACCCATATTTGATGATCGTTTAAATTAGTTCTCTGCGGGGAAAAATAGGCAAGAAGGTTTTCGGCTATAGAGGAATTGGAGTGTTTTCTGCCCCTCTTAAAGGTATACTTTGCGACTGAATTTCTAGCTTGTGCATAAAGTTCGGAGATGCCTTCAAGTAAATTTTTATTTGTAACGGTTAAGTTCAATAACTCTGGAAAAGTAATTTAAAAATGACTAATCTAAGTTTGTCTGAATTTTTTCATTCTCTTATATAATGTCAGCACTTATTGATTTGCAGTTGTTAATTCAACCTAAACTCCTTCGGTGAAACTCCCATCTTTGTTTTAAAAATCTTGGTGAAGTGCGATGGATGCTCGAACCCCAGCTCATAAGCGATTTCACTGATTGATTTATCGGAGCTCCAGAGTAGTGATTTGGCTTTTT
>NZ_DATCSD010000194.1:0-2956 GCF_036568665.1 Ohtaekwangia sp.
ATTGAGTATGGTAAATATCTTTCCACTTCCTGCCAGGGATGTCATCGCGAGAATATGAAAGGAGGCGAACCGCTGGCGCCTGGCTTCCCCGTTGTAGCAGATATATCTTCTACCGGTCGCCCGGGTAAATGGACCGATGAGCAATTCATTCAAACACTTCGTACCGGCACGACTCCTGAAGGGAAAGTACTAAAGCCCGAAGAAATGCCGTGGACGATGGCGAAAGAATTTAACGACCTGGAATTAAAAGCGCTTCATTTATACCTCAATAGTCTGTGATAAGGTTGAAAGTATATGAATGAATTTGAATATCGAAGAAGGAATATTGATCAATGAATGTCGAATCGAAAGGCAAATTTGTTTCCCGCTGATTTCGCAGACTAACGCAGATTAAATGCAAAAATATTTCCCACATCCCGATAGCCACTGGATTCCTTCACACACTCCCATCTCACACTCACGATTAACGAACAACTATTAACGAATAACGGAGATTGAATATCGAACACCGAACAAGGAGTAACGAATGTCGAAGTATAAAAAAACCTTCATTAACCATACATGAGCTATGAGAAGAGGCGGGATGTAAAGGTACGGGATGTGTTACGGAGCATCGTTTTGCGTTTATGATGTTTAACAGGCAGTATATATTTTTTAACGATGCTGCTGCATCCTCCTCTTTCTCATATACTTTCATAGCCGGCCTTCGCCCTGGAGGGCTGGTTTATAAAAAGATCCGATAGCTGTAATTTTCTTTCCTTATCTTCGACCTATTATCCAAAGTAAGCTTCTACTTGGCTAGCGGAGAAGAACAACGGTTCATTAACCTCATTAACGAGCATCAGGGGCTCATACATAAGATCTGCTTCATGTATGAACACGACTCCGATGCACGCAATGACTTATTCCAGGAAATTGTGTTGCAGCTCTGGCGATCATTCCCTTCATTTCGCGGTGAAGCCAAGATCACTACGTGGATGTATCGCATCGCGCTGAACACGGCTATATCGGGTTTCAGAAAACAAACACGACTGGTAAAGACCGAAGATCTGCAGGAGGTACACATGAATATATCTGACAGTTGGGCTGACGATCGCGAAGAAGATTTTCAGAAACTGCAGTGGGCTGTGCGCCAGTTACCGGAGATTGAACGCGCCATGATCATGATGGCGCTGGAAGAAGTACCCTACGATGAAATTGCCGAGACTATTGGAATAACTCAAAACAATGTGCGCGTACGCATGAACCGCATACGCGAAAAATTACGAAAACTTATGTGCCCGTAAGCATGGAACTCGAAGAACTACAAAGTATATGGAAGCATAACGATCCGGGTTTTCAACTGAAAGATGAAAACGAGATTGCCCTCATGTTGAAAGGCAACAGCCAGTCGATCGTTGACAAACTGAAACGCAGTGTATGGTTCGAGCTGATCTTTACATTCGTAGCCGGCCTGGCATTGCTCATATACGCCCTCACGCTGCCCAGCGGTGCACTCAAGTGGACCTCGGTATCTATACTCTTGTTGTTTGTTGCCTACTCGTTCTACTATATCAAGAAGCTTACGCTGCTGCGACAGTATAATCCTGCCGGTGAAAATATACGCGTTTCCCTGGAGCGACTAACAAATGACCTTACCAGCTACCTGCGTTTTTACAAACGAAGCTATACGGTGCTATACCCTATATATTTTGTATTAGGACTTATGTTCGGAGCGCTTGAACGCGGCCCCGATAAATTTATCAACAACCTCTCCCAGCCACGCACCATTATATACCTGCTGGTGGTTGCGCTGGTTTTCTTCTTCTGCAGTACCTGGGTTACCAACTGGTATCTGAAGAAATTATATGGCAATCACCTCGAAAAGCTCAGAACACTGCTGAATGACATTCACCAATAAGAATACCCGTATATATTTCTTTTTTACTGTTGCACTTCTCGTATCGGTACAAGGATATACTCAAAAGAAAGACGTTGTTGAAAATTCTGTTTTCTGGGAAGTAAGCGGCAACGGGCTAAAAGAATCATCGTATCTCTTTGGAACGTTTCATCTTATGGGCAAGCTATATATCGATAGCCTCACCAACGTGATGAGTAAATTTAACCAGGCGAAAACTGTTGCAGGCGAATTGATCATTGACAGCACCATGACTTCGCGCGTGATGGAACTGTCGCTGTTAAAAGATACTACACTCAATCAATTGCTTTCTCCGGAAGACTATAAAAAGATAGCCGTGCTGTTCCAGGAATATACCGGGTACGATATGAAACTGTTCAACCGGTTCAATCCGCTTACAATACAAATATTTATGCTGAGCTCGCTGCAGAAAAAATTCTATAACATCGATCCGGCAAATGATGTAGCGATGGATCTGTACTTTCAGCAGCGAGGAAAGAAATCCGGTAAAGAAGTTATCGGGCTGGAGACTTTTGAAGAACAGGCTTATGCCTCCATGAATCAGTTCAGCTATAAACGCCAGGCAGAGTTATTGGTTATTTCTCTCCGGGAAAGCGACAAGATTGCAGATCAGTTGAAAGAATTAAATGCAGCTTACCGCGCTGGCAATATACAGGAGTTGATAAAAAAGGAATCGTTCGATCATTATACCGACCAGGAAGAGGCCGTTATGCTTGACAACCGAAATAAAAACTGGATGCAAAAATTACCGGATCTGTTTAAACAGCATGCTACATTCGTAGCCGTGGGTGCAGGACATCTTCCCGGTGATAACGGGTTGATCACACTTCTTCGAAAAGCCGGCTATACTGTTCGCCCGTTAAAAACAAAGTAAGGTCAGCCGCGCGGCACCGCAGTAATTTTGGTCGGGTGACTTAACTTATAATCTTCTTTACTCTTATCGATCTTATAGCGTGTATTAACATACCCTTTGGTATATAGTTTTACGCGTGCATCAAACTCTACCTGCATACCTTCCGATAGTTTCAATTGCTCAAA
>NZ_DATCSD010000195.1:0-8055 GCF_036568665.1 Ohtaekwangia sp.
CGATAGTCAACAGGAAGTGTGCTTTCCTTTACTCTGAAAAAACTCAAAAGAGAATTTTTACCGCGCGAAGGTTTGATTTGTGCTGCGGCATGGATCGAAGCCACGACAAGCAATAACAAAAGGGTTGTTCTCATAGTACGCTTGTTATACTACCAATATACTAAAATCTTTGAAGGGAACAACTCGAAAATGTATTAGCGGACTACAGGAATTTCCCGCAGATCTCGCAAACTTGCCCAGATGAAAACAATATTCATAGCAAGCTGCAAAAACTGCGGGAAGGTATATCTTAGATAAACTTGTTCAACAAGTTCTCGTAGTACTCTTGTCTGCCGCTGATCTGCGCAGGCTCACCATTCTTGTTGGCCAGTGTAACCAGTTCTTCCAATCCTACTTTACCTTGTTCAAATTGTTTTCCTTTACCAGCATCAAACGAAGCATAGCGTTCTTTACGAAGCTTGCTGTATGTGCCATCTTCCAGAATTGCCTGTGCTGTTAACAACGCACGAGCAAAAGAATCCATACCACCGATGTGTGCATAGAATACATCAATAAGGTCGGTAGAATTTCTTCTGGCTTTCGCATCGAAGTTTACACCACCATTTTTGAAACCACCGGCTTGCAGAATTACCAGCATCGCTTCAGTGAGTTCATACAAGTTGTTCGGGAACTGATCAGTATCCCAACCATTTTGGTTGTCACCACGGTTAGCATCTATACTTCCCAGTACACCTGCATTCGCAGCAACCTGTAATTCATGATCGAATGTATGTTGTGCCAGTGTAGCGTGGTTCACTTCAATGTTCAGTTTGAAATCATCCATCAAACCAAACTCTCGAAGGAAAGCGATACAAGTAGCAGAGTCAAAATCATATTGATGCTTGGATGGCTCCATTGGTTTAGGCTCGATCAGGAATGTACCTTTAAAACCTTGTGCACGTGCATAGTCTTTCGCTGCATGCAGGAAGCGCGCCATGTGTTCCAGTTCACGCTTCATATCCGTATTCAGCAATGACATATAGCCTTCGCGACCTCCCCAGAATACATAGTTAGAACCGCCTAGCTCGATCGTTGCGTCCAATGCATTCTTCACCTGTGTAGCAGCATAACATACTACATTGAAGTCAGGGTTTGTAGCAGCACCGTTCATATAGCGAGGGTTTGAAAACAGGTTGGCTGTTCCCCACAACAATTTTACACCGGAAGCTTTTTGTTTCTTCTTGGCATAGTCTACCATTTTCTGAATGCGCTCTTCTGATTCTTTCAGTGTAGCACCTTCGTCTACCAAATCAAAATCGTGGAAGCAATAGAACGGAGCACCGATCTTGGTAATAAATTCAAACGCTGCATCCATTTTATCATAACCGCGTTGCACAGCATCGTCACTTTCATTCCACGCAAATTTCTTTGTTCCAGGTCCGAACGGATCACCACCCGTTCCGCAGAACGTATGCCAGTAAGCTATAGCAAAACGGAAGTGTTCTTCCATAGTCTTCTTGCCCACCTTCTGTGAGGCATTATAAAATTTGAATGCCAGCGGGTTGTCTGATTCTTTACCTTCATACTTCACCTGGCCAACGCCTTTGAAGTATTCCTTGTCTCCGAGTGTTAGTTTCATGACTATTTATTGGTGTTAAAGTAATTATATTTGTTTAAAATTAATTCGGATGGAAACAGCATTGTTGAAGACCAAATCCAAGAAGGATCTTGTAATGGTTCTGAATATTGCAAGAAAGATTGGCATTGACGTACGAAAACTATCAGCCAGTGAAACGGAAGATATAGCGATGATAAATGCTATTCGTAAAGGCCGCACAGGTCGATATACCGATACCAAAAAATTTCTTAAAAAGCTTCGTAGTGAATGAAGGTTCTTATTGATAAATCCTTTGAAAAAGACACCCAGCGTATCAGTAATAAACTTTTGTTGAATAAGATTGCCGATTGTATAGAAGAAATAGAAAAAGCTTCGTCTCCCTCGGATATCAAAAATCTGAAGAAACTCAAAGGAGGAAATATTTACTACAGAATTAGAATCAGTGACTACCGATTGGGTGTCATCATAAAAAACAACTCCGTTATCTTTCTTCGTTTTCTTCATCGAAAAGATGTTTACAAATACTTTCCGTAGATAAGCATTATTTCAACTGCCCTTCCAACAATCTCAACCAGTTACCATAAGCCTCTTTATAGGCTGATGCCTTTGTTGCATCCGGCTCTTCTGATTTGATGATCTTCAATCCCTTGAACGCTTCTTCAAAGGAAGTATATATACCGGCTCCTACACCAGCTCCCAGCGCTGCGCCTTTCGAACCATCGGTATCATACAGTTCAAGCCTTGCTCCTATAGTATTTACAAATGCTTCACGGAACAACGGACTTAAAAACATATTCGCATTGCCTGCGCGAATCACATTCGTCTTCAATCCCATTTGTTGCAGAACGTCAAAGCCATACTTCAAGGCAAATACAATTCCTTCCTGTGCTGCACGAAATACATGCGACTGCGAATGACGATTGAAGTTCAATCCATAAAATGTACTGTTGATGTTTTTATCTTCCAGCACACGTTCGGCTCCATTACCAAATGGAAGCACCGTTAATCCTTCGGCCCCTATCGGTGATTTTGCCGCAATGTTATTGATCTCGTCATAACCAAAAGGTTCACCATTGCTTTTCAGATTTTTACGCAGCCAGCTGTTGAGTATACCCGTACCGTTGATACAAAGTAAAACGCCATTGCTTTTGGCTGGACGTTTATCATTTACGTGAATGAATGTATTTACGCGCGACTTCTTATCAAACGCATTCTGATTGGTAACACTATATATAACTCCGGATGTACCTGCCGTTGCAGCGGTCTCTCCCGGGTTAAGTACATTTAATGAAAATGCATTGTTGGGTTGATCGCCTGCGCGATAACTTACCGGTGTTCCTTCCTTCAATCCTAATTGCGCTGCTATATCTTTTCTTACTTTACCCTGCACAGAGAAAGTAGGTGCCTGCGTAGCGAGCAGGTCAGCCGATATACCATAGAGCTCCAGTAATTTTTTAGAAGGAGCTTCATCCTGGTAATCCCAAAACATACCTTCCGATAATCCGGATGCTGTCGTTACAATTTCTCCTGTGAGGCGCATCGCGAGGTAATCACCCGGAAGCATGATCTTGTGGATGCGTTCAAATACCTGAGGCTCGTTCTCTTTTACCCAACGCAGTTTGGAAGCTGTAAAATTACCGGGCGAGTTGAGTAAATGTTGCAATGAATAATCAGCACCAAGTTGCTGAAAGGCTTTCTTGCCAATCTCAACGGCACGGCTATCGCACCAGATAATGGAAGGACGCAATGCTTTCTGATCTTTGTCTACACAAACCAGTCCGTGCATTTGATACGATATACCAATCGCAGCAATGTCGGCTCCATGTATACCCGACTTCTTTAAACACGTCTGCAACGCTTTTACAGCGTGCTCCCACCACATTTCCGGATCTTGCTCAGCCCAGCCAGCCTGTACGGCCAGCATAGGCATTTCTTCTGATGGCGATTGTGCCGATGCCACCGCTTGCCCGGTACCGGCATCTACCAGTGTAGCTTTTATAGAGGAACTTCCAAGATCATAACCCAGCAGGTACTTCATAATTTACTTAACTATAAGGTGAGCGTTAACGAAGCGATGGCACACCCTGGCGGATACCTTTTTGAGGAAACTACAGATGGGCCAATACTCCATACAGTGAATGTTCAATCGGTTGAAAATCGGGTAAAGATATAACTTATAGTACATTTGACTACAAGTGTGCTGAAATTATTTTCTATCTTCCCGACTGATTTGATTATGGCAAAAGATTTCCCGGACGCAGTTATTGAGGCCCTCTCGATCGACTGCCTCATCTTTGGTTTTAAAAAAAGCGAACTCGACATCCTGCTCGTTCAGCATGGTGAAGGGATCAGTAAAGGCAAGTGGGCATTGCCGGGTGGATGGATCAAATATAATGAAGGCGCTGACGATGCTGCCGGACGATTGCTGCACGACCTGACGGGTGTTTCTAAAATATACCTTGAACAACTTCGCTCTTTTGGAAATGTAGACCGGTATCCTTCCAAGCGGGTTATCACTATTGTATACTATGCTTTGGTAAAACCCGAGAACTATACACTCGACCCCGGCTTTACAGCGTCAGACGCCAAGTGGTTCAAGGTCGGAGATATACCTGATCTTCCTTACGATCACAATGAAATACTGGAAGCCGGCATCACGCACCTCAAACACAAAGTGCGTCATGAACCCATCGGGTTCAACCTGCTGCCCAAGAAATTTACCTTGTTACAATTGCAGGAGCTATACGAAGCTATACTCGAGAAGAAACTGGACAAACCGAACTTTCGCAGAAAGCTGATGAAGATGAACCTGCTTGTACCCTGCGAAGAAAAACAGAAAGACGTATCGCACCGTGCGGCCAGTTTATACCGATTTGATAAGAAGATATATGATAAGTTAACAGAGAAGGGATTTACGTTTGAGCTTTAGAACCGTTAAGCGTTAATAGTTATCCGTTATTCGCAGGGAGAAATGCTGTCGGACTTTTCTTCTTCCGGACTTTTATACTTCATCATTCGTTGATCGATGTTCCTTGTTCGATATTCAAAATGCAAATATTTCCCACGGAATTCACAGAATAACACAGAAGAAATACAAGCTTAAAGTATAAAGCTTAAAGCTAAGAGCAGTGCATTTATACTTTCTGCTTCTCCCCTTTTACTTCACCATTCGTTGATGGATGTTCCTTGTTCGATACTCAAATGCAAAAATAATTTCTACATCCCGATAGCTATCGGAGCAGATTAACGCAGGTTATCCAGGGACGTACCTTATTAAAAAGATATCATTTCCACCCGTGCTTGATGTTGTTATTCCGCGAAACGTAAATGTATCAAAGAAGTAGCCAGTAATTACTATATGTCCCGTGTTGTCAACAGCAACACTCTTTCCAGATTCTGCAGAAGCGCTGCCAATAGCATATGCGCTTGTAGCATCGCCCGAAGAATTATACTTCACAATCATGATATCAGTTCCCTTGGCATGTAATGTGAACGGTCCGAATGTACCTGTAAACCGAAAGTATCCCGTTATATAAATATCATTGGAAGCATCTACCACAACATCGTATGCAGCAGCTTCTGTATGAGCTTGTTTTGCCCATTGTACATCTCCGGCGTTATTGCATTTTACGAGAAACATGTCTGCACCACCGGTGAGCTGCGTACTGCCAAAATTTATCGATGTCTCAAAGAATCCTGCTGTATATATATTTCCGGAAGCATCTATAGCAAGAGATGTTGGATTACTTGCACCGGTTTCTCCAAATTGTTTAACCCACACAGTATTTCCATCGGAATTTATTTTAGCAATAAAGATATCCGCATCACCTTCCGTAACGAAAGGCACCTCCTGATAGTCCCAGGAACCAGAGCCTTGTATATACCCTGCAACATATACATTACCCGTTCCATCTACAGCTACAGACTCGCCCGATGAAGATCCGTTTGCCTGCACAACCCATTGCACAATACCCGACTCGCTATACTTCACTACAAAATGATTATAATAGTAATCTTCACTGGCTGTAAGCACTTCGCTGCCAAAAGTAACTTCCTTGTAAAAATTTCCGGTCAGGTAAATATTTCCTGACTTATCTAACACAACCGCACGGCTATGCGACTGACCATCAGCATCTGTACCTGTACCATCTTTCCTTGCCCACTGTAAACTACCGGCAGAATCATACTTCACAATAAACGCATTGGCAAAACCAACGGTTGTTAAAGAAGAAGTTCCGAATGATATAGTCTGATGAAAATCGCCGGCTATATATACATTGGCGTTTTTATCCAGAGCCACTGAAAAACTCATGTCCTCTCCTGCCCCTGCACCCTGCCTGATCCATAAAAGTTTGCCTCGCGTATTATACTTCGCCAGGAACACGTCACGCTTTCCTGACGAAGTAAGTGTTTCACTCCCAAAGGTAGCCGTGCCCGCAAAATGCCCCGTTATATATACATTACCGGCAGAATCAACCGCCATCGATGTGCTTTCATCAAAGTAATCGTTGGTAGAGGCTCCCCCTCTTACAACAAACGTAGTGGTATCCGGATCTCCATCGGGATCTTCTTCTACCGAAGTCAAATCGTCATCTTTACAGGACTGTATGACAATCATCAACATCACGGCTCCCAACCATACAATCTGCATGAAAGAAATTCTTCGAGGGCTTTTCATATATTTTCTTTAGCAGCAATTTTGAAACAACCATACTATTCAGGCATGTACTTAAAAACCAAAACATCTGTACCTCCTGCGCTTGTTACCGATGTATTATCGACAGTAAACGTCTCTGAGAAATAGCCTGCTATAACAATACTTCCCGATCGATCAATACCAATACCATTACCAGCCTGAATGGATGAGGCAGTGCCTCCTGCAATTTGCGCCCACTTTACATCGCCTGCAGCGGTATAGCACGCCACCAATACATTGGGATGACCGGAAGTATTCAGGGTAGCAGAACCTATTATAGCCGTGCCCTGCAGCGAGCCGGTGAGGTATATATTGCCATCATCAATAAAAAGATCGTATCCCATCGCCTCTGTACCAGCCTGATGTGCCCATTGTGCTTCGCCATTTTTATCGCATTTCATCACAAACATATCAAACATTGGCGCGCCTGACTTTAGCTTTGTAGCTCCGAAAGCAACTACATCCTGGAAGAATCCGGTTATATAGGGATCACCGGCAGCATCCAGTGCTACTACATAGGCCACTGAAAAACCTTTACCACCATACGATTTCACCCACAACAATTTTCCTTCGGTAGTATATTTCGCCAGAAATATATCTTCTTCACCTTCCTCTCCTATTGAAGCCAGTGTTGTATTGCCCCAGGCAACTGTGCCGCCAAACGAACCTGTAACGTATATACTGCCCGACTGATCGACCGCTATCGATTCACCTGAAGAATTACCGGTAGCCTGGGTTACCCACTGTAACACGCCTGCCGGATTATACTTGGCTATATACATATTATAATAAAACCGGCTATCGGCAGAAAGCCTGGTTGTACCGAATACAACATTACCAACAAAGGTTCCGGCTATATATATATTTCCGGAAGTATCCAGTGTGATAGAACGCCCCCGCGATTTATTGAGTCCATCGGCACCACCACCGTCACGCTTAACCCACACGAGCTCGCCAGCAGATGTATACTTGGCTATGAATGTATCGGTGAGACCGACAGCCGTAAGCTTTACATTATCAAAGGTAATCGACTCGTGAAACATACCGGTGATGTATATATTGTTCTGCGCATCGCGGGCGATGGAGTATGCCATATCGGTACTGGTGCCCGCACCTTGCTTTACCCACACTACGTTTCCTTCAGCATTGTATTTGACCAGAAATATATCCTGTGTATTTAAAGCGGTGAGTGTTGTATTACCAAAAGCAGCAGTCTCTTCAAAGGAACCGGTGATATATACATTTCCGGAATCATCCATCACCATCGGATGAGAAGGCGGGCCATCATTCCCCACGCCACCGGCATGCACAGTAAACGGCGTTATAGAAACAGATGTATCCGGATCGTCATGATCGGATTCCGTTGTACCAACGCACGACTGCATATATACCAGGCAGATCATGGTTACAAACAACAGGACAAGCATGGCAGGAATCTTACCTTTTATTTGCATAGTGATAAACGTTTTGACTGGTAACGATTTTACATCAATACCCCGACTAAAGAATTGCACCAACCCTTACAGAACATTTCACCAAAAACAATAATGCATGCCAGGAAACCGGCAGGTCCTGTAACACTTGTCGCGATGACTCTCAACGTTTAGCCGATATGTTAGCGAAGGATAGAAAGGAGAGACAGAATACCGCCAACAGTTACCGCTGCGCTTACCCATTACGTGGCCATCAACAAGCGCTGATCTTACTGTATCTAATCTACATTTTTTTAATGATTGAAACAACTGAATTTGATACTTTTGAA
>NZ_DATCSD010000196.1:0-3317 GCF_036568665.1 Ohtaekwangia sp.
AAAATTCAGTTACAAAGCGCAGCCCGCGGATTGCGCTGGCTGCTGCAGGGGAAGAAATAATACTTCGAGTCGTGCGAGGGTTGAGGCTGATCGGTTACGATGAGGGGCTTCAACGTGTCCTGTTTATAAGACGGCATGGTAACTTGCTGCGCTGATCCGTTCCCCAAAGCTATATCTTTCGCAGCAGCGTTATTATTAAGGCTATAGTCGATCAGCGCATCCAGCAAGCGATATACTGCATAGTAATCGTACGCATCCAGTGGACGCTGTCGTTGTGCATGCGTTACAGGTAATGAATGATCTGCGCGATAGGTATATCCATCAACGTCATCCGACTCCACAACCACATAATCTTTTTCGCTATTATCGATCCCTATACTATTAAATATATCAATCGCCATACGATGATCGTTCATTTCATCATCAGCATATACTTCCATGAGTAATTTTGTATTCTTCGGAAAGCCGGCCAGTTGTTTATCCGATATACTATAGGAATACCATGGTGCAAGCGAAAAAATAAATCTTCCCTTCTCTCCCCAGCCTTCTTCTACAAAACCTTTATAGGCCAGCGAAAAAGAAGCGCCACCACCAAATGAGTGCCCGGCAAAACCAACTTTTGTAGTGTCTATTATCTGCGGATATTTTCTTACAGCTTCTTTAAAGCCAGACCAGAGTATAGTATAGCGTGCTTCTACATCTTCTGCGCGAATAGGATACGGCACATATACCACGGCATATCCTTTACGCGCCAGGAAGTCCATCATACCCTGATAAAATGTACTCCTGGTAGCGCCAAATCCGTGAGAGAAAAATATAGTCGGCAGAGGCCCGGGTATATCTCCTGCATAAAATATCTCTGGTTGATTCCCATTTTTATAGGCGGGGTTATCAAACGCTATTCGATTTATTGAATGTATACCCTCTGCACCATAGCCGGAAACGGGTTTAGCGATCGGGCCTTCATACCCGTCTGATTTTGCCTGTGATTTTTCACTGGGTATTGCTGCTGCAAAACACAGCCTCAAAAAATATAATACTATAAATATATACATCTCAATTCTCGCTTCGCTTCTCCTTTACCTTTTCCTTTACATTCTCCTTCATTTCGTCTTTATAGGTTTCGTAAAGTTTATACTGCTCTTTATTGAGAACGTTTTTCAACTCACCATCTTTTTCATTTGCTACCACTTTCATACTACGCAGACGCTGCAGTTTACCACCACCGGCTCTATAGGTATCTTCCATCTTTTGTGCATACTTCAGATTAATGGCATATACTTTTGTTTTCTGTTCATCGCTAAGCTGAAGCTTTTCCTGCATGTTGTCTGTTTGTAATTGTGCCCGCTGTTCCGGAGTGGTCTCCGAAAAAAGCTTATCTAACTTATCCTGTGCCTGAACCGATAGCGACAGCGTTGTCAGGCAAAAGAGTATCCAAGTAATTATTCCTGCTCGTTGCATGTTGTGTTTGTTTGAGGGCTTAGACTATAGAGCGGGGAAATGGATTAATGATTCATTAAAATTATTTCCTGCTGATCTCGCTGATAAACGCAGATTAACACCTGATAGCTATGGGAGTGTGAGCTCCAAAGATTACTTCCGGACTTCCCGTCTCCAATACTTTCGGTCTCTATTATTTATCTGCGTAAATCTGCGCGATCTGCGGGAAAAAGGCGGGAAATCAAAAATTATACAAACGAATCTCCTTAAAATATAAATCCTTCTATGCTGAAAATCCGTACATTTGAATTGTATTCATGAAAACATTCCGTCCCATAGTATCCATTGTACTGGCCTTGCTGACATTCCTTTCGGCAAGCAGTTTTACTATTGGTGTGCATCTGTGCCAGGGGCGTGTTCAGAATATAGCCTTCTTTACCAAGGCTGAAGGCTGTGCCATGGAGAAACAACTCCCGCCATGCCATCGCCATAAAGCCGCTCCCTGCTGCGAAGACGAAACCATTGTACACGAAGGCCAGGGATTTAAAGCACCCGTTACCCATATTACTATTGCGCCTGCCGCAGCCGTTGACATCAACCTCCCCGTTGTATTGATCTCTGAAATTATACCGGCTTCTCCCCTGTCGCAGACAAAATACTATAACTACGATCCGCAATTACGGTCTGAAGACCGCACCGTTTCTCTCAGCACATTCCTTATTTGATTGTTACTTCTCCCCGAAGCTGATATAGCTTCCAACGCCTTGCATCTATAGTCTATACTGCGGGCGATATATACTTTATCCTTTACATTTTCTCATTTCTTTCTTCAGGGTTTGTACCATGATTGAAAACTTAATTTCCCTGTCGTTACGAAACAGGTTCCTCGTCTTGCTGGTTGCGGCAGGGCTCTTCGCGTGGGGCATTTATGCTGTGCGCGAAAATAAAATTGACGCTATACCCGATCTGTCGGAGAATCAGGTGATCGTGTTTACTGAATGGATGGGACGCAGTCCGCAGATCATGGAAGACCAGGTAACGTATCCGCTGGTTACAAACCTGCAGGGATTGCCACAGGTAAAATATGTACGCGGCTCGTCCATGTTCGGCATGAGCTTCGTCTATGTGATCTTTCAGGACAACACGGATATATACTGGGCACGCGAGCGTGTGCTCGAACGGCTCAACTATGCTACCCGTCTGTTACCCGAAGGTGTAACTCCAACGCTTGGACCAGACGGAACCGGTGTTGGCCATATACTCTGGTATACCTTGGATGCCCCGGGTATGGATCTGGGTGAACAACGTGCGCTGCAAGACTGGTATGTAAAGTTTGCCTTCAAAATGTGCCGGGTGTTAGTGAGATTGCATCATTCGGTGGTTTTCAGAAACAATACCAGGTAACGATCAATCCAAATCGCCTTACCTACTATGGTCTTTCCACACAGGAAGTCATTCAATCCATTCGCAGTAACAACAACGAAGCCGGTGGACGCAAGTTCGAGATGAGTGATATAGGCTATATCATCAAGACCACTGGTTATCTGAAATCGGTAGACGAGATTGAAAATATACCGGTAAAGACCATCAACACGATACCGGTAAAGATCCGCGATATAGCTACTGTGCAAATGACCGGTGAAACCCGCCTCGGTATATTTGATCAGAACGGAGAAGGCGAAGCGGTAGGCGGTATAGTAGTAATGCGCTATGGCGAAAATGCTGACGAAGTGATTCGCGCAATTAAAGTCAAGATGCAGGATGTAGCAAAAGGATTTCCGGAAGGAGTAAAATTTGATATAGTATACGATCGCAGCCACCTCATTGAAGAGTCTGTTTCCTCTATCCAGAAAACACTTATCGAAGAGATGATTGTC
>NZ_DATCSD010000197.1:0-8176 GCF_036568665.1 Ohtaekwangia sp.
CATCAATGTACTGAAGCAGAATAAAGCTGGTATAGGAGTCGCGGGAATTTGTAACGGTGGCGGAGGAGCTTCTGCGATTGTGATCGAAAATATATAAACCAAAATCCCGGGAAACCGGGATTTAATTTTTTATAGTATTGCGTGAGTCTCTGTTCTTTCCTATCTCGGCATCACGATTACCTTCACGATAAAAGTGAATGGCAAAAGCACTGGCAAAACCAACTATTGTGCTCAGAAAAACAAAAGTATAGATCGTTACAAAATCAAAAGTCATCGTTTATAACTTTGAAAGTTAGGCACGGAAGAAAATGATCGTTAAAATGCATAATTTTCAAATTCGATACAACGTTAATCACTCATGAGATTTACCGCGTTATTATTGGTGATATTTCCACTTGCTGCTGTCGCTCAGAAAGAAGTAAGAACCTATTACGATCAGCAGCAAAAACATATACAGGAAATATATACTGCTTCAAAAGAAGACGATCAAAAGATCATTGGAAAATATCTGCGCTACTATGAAAATGGAAACGTAATGGTAGAAGGTAATTTTGATGATGGCGTAAAATCAGGTCTCTTCACCGAATATCACGAGAACGGAAAACCCGCACGAAAACTTCTTTTTGTAAATGGAATGCGTCATGGTCCGGTGGAAGTCTTTAATGAAGAAGGCAAGCCAGTGCAGAAAGCATACTATCAAAACGATAAACTTACCGACAGCATTCAATACTATTTTGATAACGGCAACCTGAAGAGTGAAACATACTTTGTACAGGGAAAACCCGAAGGCATGGTGAAAGAATTTTTCCCTACAGGAAAAATCAAAAAAGAGATCACCTATAAAAACGGAAAACCCAACGGTATAACACGTACATTTTATGAAGATGGAAAAATAGAAACCGAAGCAAACTATAAAGAAGGTATACTTACCGGCTTCTATAAAAATTACTATCCCAATGGTCAGTTGGAAACTGTCTCTACCATGACTGAAGGATCGCGCAACGGTCAGTTTAAAACGTACGATCGCGAAGGACATTTACTGGTTGACGGAAATTTTCTTGCCGGAAAACTTCATGGCGATAACACCGGCTATTTTGCGGACGGCTCTGTTCAACATCGCTTCAAGTATAAAGCCGGAAGAAAGACCGGCACCAATTACGAATATTATCCTTCGGGAAAAGTGAAAGTAAAAGAGGTAGTAGCCTCCAACAACATTGACGCAACGGTTGAGGCACTGGCCGAGAACGGAGCTATACAATCTGTTAAAAAATTCAGAAGTGAAAAACCACACGGCCTATGGATCACCTACTTTGAAGACGGCAAAACATCTCACATCAAAGAGACTTACGAGAACGGAAAACTGAGTGGCCTTCGCTATACATATTTTCCTTCCGGTAAAATTCAGCGTGAAGAGACATGGAAGTTCGATCTGCTGGCAGGCCCGACAAAAACATTTTATGAAGCCGGTACCGTTGAATCCGTAACGCTATATCGATCCAGTCGCAAGCAAGGTCTGTATACCTCCTATCATTCCAATGGTCGTATTAAAGAGCAAGGTGAATACGCTGCCGACAAGAAGAATAGAGAGTGGAAAGAATATGATGAAGAGGGCAGGCTTATAAACACGTCAGTCTTCCGTGCAGGGACCCTCGTGCCTCCTGCAAAGCCCTCGAATTAAACACGTTGCAGAAGTCTGAACAGAAAGTATAAGAAGCCTTGTTCAGCGTTTCGAACTCCAAATTCTTTCGCTAATTTGCCGGCTACTATTTTCCACGCGTATGCAGGCAATCAAGGAAACCAACTTCAAATTCCCAGGCCAGACAGGATTTTATAAAGGTAAAGTCCGCGATGTTTATTATTTCGGAGATCGTATGGCGATGGTTGCCAGCGACCGTATCTCTGCTTTTGATGTGATCCTGCCCCGCGCTATTCCTGATAAAGGACGGGTTCTCAACCAGATTGCTGCTTACAACCTGCAGGCTACCAAACACCTGGTGCCTAACTGGGTAATGGCTACGCCCGATCCCAATGTTACCATTGGATTTAAATGTGAACCCTTTGCAGTCGAGATGGTGGTGCGAGGTTATCTGGCCGGCCATGCATGGCGTGAGTATCGCGCAGGCAAGCGCTCGGTTTGTGGCGTTCCGCTTCCTGAAGGACTAAAAGAAAACGATAAATTACCTCAGCCCATCATAACACCTACTACCAAAGCACATGTAGGCCATGATGAAGATATATCGCGCGAAGAAATTCTGAAGCGCGGCATTGTAAGCGAAAGTGACTACAAAACACTGGAAGAATATACCTTTAAGCTTTTCCAGAAAGGAACTGAACTGGCGGCTGAACGCGGACTGATCCTGGTGGATACCAAGTATGAATTTGGTAAACACAACGGAGTTATTTACCTGATCGATGAGGTACATACACCGGATTCGTCACGGTATTTTTATGCAGATGGATATGCCGCGCGCCAGAAAGCCGGTGAACCACAGAAGCAACTTTCAAAAGAGTTTGTACGTCAATGGCTCATTGAGAACGGATTCCAGGGAAAAGACGGCCAGCAGATACCGGAGATGACGGATGAGATCGTTAACTCTATTTCCGCACGCTATAAAGAACTTTACCAGCAGGTGCGCGGTGAAGCGCTTTCCCCGGTTGACTACTCCGGAATCACCCAAAGAATTGAGCAAAGCATTCTCAATTCAATAAATTCCGTTAACTTGGAAAGTCAGAAAATCTGAAGAATGTAACTAAATGAAGGCGGGTTTAAACAAGGTCCGATAAGCAAAATTATAGAGAGATGAAATATACGATCGATAAGCAAGAGAAGTATTGCATGCTGAAGTTGCATGAAGAGAAGTTAGACTCCAGCGTGGCTCCCGGTTTGAAATCCGAGTTGATTACCCTGCATGCTGAAGGCATGAAAAATATCATACTCGATCTGTCGGACGTAAAGTATACCGACTCATCAGGCCTGAGTGCATTGCTCGTAGGCAATCGGATTATGCAGGAAGATGGCGGTATCTTTGTACTCGCTTCTCTCTCCGACCACACGCTGAAACTCATTAAGATTTCCCAACTCGACAGTGTACTGAATATACTCCCTACTGCAGAGGAAGCTATTGATGCGGTATATATGCACGAGATCGAGAAGGATCTCAAAAGCGGAGATCACTAATCGTTAAAAAAATATTTACCCTATACGACCAAAGCTCCTCCGGGTTTTGGTCTTTTTATTTGTTCTGAAACATGAGCTTTAAAGTTACTATTCTCGGTTCAAGCGGTGCCATGCCTGCGTATGGGCGACATCCCACTGCACAACTGATCGAGATACAGAACCGGCACTTCATGGTAGATTGTGGCGAAGGTGCGCAGATGCAACTCATGCGACTGGACGTAAGCTATCATCGCATCAATCATATTTTCATCAGTCATTTGCATGGTGATCACTATCTCGGATTGATGGGCCTCATCTTCACTATGCACCTACAACGAAGAGTAAACGACCTGCATATATATAGTCATCGCGGGCTGGATGAGATCATTACCACACAGCTGCGTTACTCGCGCTCTGCCCCCTCTTTCAAGATCATTTTTCACCGACTGGAAAAAGATGAACGAAAGATCATCTTCGAAGATGAAGCGTTAACCGTGGAAACTATTCCGTTGCTGCACAAGATACGTTGCTCCGGCTTTTTATTTCGTGAGAAACCCAAGCCTCGGAGAATTGACAAGACCAGATTGCCGGAAGGTTTACTGATACAGCAAATCGCTTCCTTAAAACGAGGCGATGATATACTGGACGAAGCCGGAAGTATACTCTATAAAAATGCCGACCTCACACTTTCTCCGCGAAAGTCGCGAAGCTATGCATATTGTTCTGATACAGCGTTTCGTGAAGCTATAGCGGAACAAATACAAGGTATCGATCTGTTGTATCACGAAGCTACTTTCGCAAATGACGAAGAGTTGAAGGCGCGCGATACATTACACAGCACTGCTGCTCATGCTGCCACCATCGCAAAGATGGCTAACGTTAGCAGATTGTTGCTGGGACATTTTTCTGCACGCTATAAAGACCTGACACCTATATTGGAAGAAGCTAAACCGATCTTCCCCAATGTATACCTGGCATTGGAAGGAGAAGAATTTACAATACAGGAATAGTATATATTGTATGGAGCAAACGCTTGAACAGAAACGCAACCGCCTCTTTATTATACTGGCGGGTATATTTATCACCAACACACTGCTCGCAGAGATACTGGGCGCCAAAATATTTTCGGCAGAAGCAACGGTAGGTCTGCACCCCGCCAACCTCAGCATCCTCGGGTTTACGATGGACTTTAACCTTACGGCAGGTGTGGTTATATGGCCAGCCGTTTTTATCACTACCGATCTTGTTAATGAATACTTCGGCAAACCGGGTGTAAAACGCATCAGCTATTTGACTGCTATATTAATTGCATACGCTTTTGTCGTAATCTTTTTAACGATACACCTCCCCCCTGCTGACTGGTGGATCAGCGCCTATAGCAAAGATGCGCAAGGCAATACATTGAATATTGATTATGCTTTCGGGAAGATATTCGGGCAGGGACAGCGTATTATCATTGCATCGTTAACAGCATTTCTTATCGGGCAATTGGTAGATGTTTTTGTTTTTCACAAACTGCGTAACATCACCGGGAGTAAATATCTCTGGCTTCGTTCAACAGGTTCTACGCTCGTATCACAGTTTGTAGATAGTTTTGTAGTGCTATATATAGCCTTCTCCGGAACATTCTCTAACAAGCAGATTGTAGCCATCGGTATAACAAACTATATCTACAAGTTTGTGGTAGCAATACTTCTTACACCCCTGATATACTTTGGCCATTCGCTGATAGACCGATACCTGGGAAAAGAAAATGCAGATCAGATCTCAACCGAAGCCGCAGGGCAAAGCAAAGGTTTCTTCTAGCTTATAAGAATATTATCAGTCTCCAATAAAAAAGGATCAGGTCATTCGCCTGATCCTTTTTTATAGATATACTATACATTCAGCTTTATCAATTCCAGAAACCATCTTTGCTGTTAAAGGTAGGGCATGGAATTAATTTATACTTTCGCTTGTCACTGCGGTGGCGCGGCTTGGACGAGAACTCGTATATAATAGAAATCTCGTGCGCACCTCCGGAGGCTGTTCCCATCTTGGAGATCGTAAAGTCGTAGCTATACCCCACCGTCAGTTGACTGAAATATAGTCCGAGTGTAAGAATAAGAGCATCTTGCTGAAGCGTGTTGGCCACAGTTTGCTGGAAAGGTTTTCCTCTATACCACACACCTACCGATACAGGATCGACATGGTAGTTCACACCGAGATCCAGCTGCGAAAATGATTTACCCTGCATCCGGTAAATGAACGATGGCGTGAGGTACGACCGTCTCGAACCATTGTGCAGTCCTCCGCTCAGATCAAGTTTAGCTCCTGCATGAATCGTTGTCTTCATCGGCAGGCGGCTCTCTTCATTCAACACTGATATACTGGGTTGGTTCATGTGCGAGAATGAAGCCCCCAACCATAAACTCTTGGAGTATAACAGGAAGCCCGATCCAAAATCAAAGTAGGATGAATTTCCCAGCCGTGCCACGTCCGGGTCGAGCGATGATCCCGGTTGATCATATTCTACATCCAGGTCTTTACCCAATCGCACTTTCGTTCTGTCTATACCATTGGATCCATACCCAAAATATAGTCCGGGAGAAAACACCAGGTTCTCGGTGATCTTTACTTTATACGAATACAGTAGCCCGGCCGTTGTAGTACGCCAGCCAGCTGTTCCCATGCGATCGGTCGTTACCAGAAATCCGAAACCGCTTCGCAGCTCTTCTACAAACATATCGTACGATGCTGCATAGGTGGTAAAAGCCTTGGGCAAACTCGGCCATTGAATGCGGTAATTCATAGCCAGTCGTTGCTGAGGTGTAATGCCGGTAAAGCCCGGGTTCAAATATAGCGGGGCCTGATAATATTGTGAGAACTGCGGGTCTTGCGAAACGGCTGCTCCACACGTTACCAGCATTATGGCAATAACGCTCATCCATCGTTTCATCTTCTTCGTATTCTGCTTCATCGGATAAGTGTTACGTCCCCTACTTGTGTTGTTCGTTGTTCATCAGACAAGCGCAATGTGATTTTATATACATATACACCGGCCGGTAATAAGCGGCCATTCTTATCATAACCATCCCATCCCTGGTTCTTGTCTTTGCTTTCAAACAATAGATTTCCCCAGCGATCATATATTTCCATTTCAAATTCCTGTACACCTTCCATCAGCGGACGGAACACATCGTTGAAGAGTCCATCACTATATCCGCCACTCGGTCCGGATACATCCGGTGTAAAGGCATTCGGAATTTTTATACGTCCACCCTTCTTACCGATAATTACCTGCGTAGCGGTATCATAGCAAACAAGGTCGCCATCTATCACACCATCGCCATCCCAATCTTTCGGTCCGAAATTAAAGGCCGCTGCCAGCATGATGGTATAATTACCTTCTGTCTGGTAATAATGCACGGGCTGAAATTCGATAGACGTTTCTCCGTCATTGAAATCCCAATAGTAATTATTGGCGCGAAGTGAATTGTTGCGCATCTGTACACCTTTATCATCCGGTACATAGAGAATGGTATCCGGCACCACTTCAAATGCAGCAAACGGAGGATCCATAATTTGTATCGGTGTATTCCGGTTATCAGTCTCTGCTGATTGTCCTGTAATAGAATTGGTAGTCTTCAGGAATACCACATATTCACCCGGGCTGGATACTTTAAATATAGGTTTAACATCATTCGATGCTACCAATGTGCGTCCTGCTTTATCCTTCAACGTCCACTCATATACATCTCCCGTTGAGTTATTCTCCGTAATCGTAATGTCAGTCGGGAAACACGCGGCTTGTGGTGTATACTTGAAGTCGGCCACCAGTGGAGGAAGCAATATTTCGATCGTGATCGTTTTATCTTTGAAGCAGGTAAGTCCTGCGGCTTCCGCTACCTTGTTGGTAACTACCAGGTGTATATCTTTATCACCGATGGATGTATAGCTGATTCGCGGAGGATTGTAGCCACTGAAGGTAGCTGGTGCAGAGGCTGTACCAAACTCCCATGTATAGCGGAAGTCTACATCATTCACCGGAAGCGATGTATCCTGAAAATCGGCATAAGCAACACCACCGGTATACTGTGTAATATTGGTAGCATTGAAATCTGCCAGCATACCTCTATATACTGTTACCGGCATGATGATTTCATCCGAACATGAACCATTCGTTACCTGGTATACTATTTCATACACCACAGTTTGTGCTGTAGTATTTGTCAATGTATACTCTTGCGAGGATGGTGTGGTAAAGATGCGCTCTTCGCGAACTTCACTCGGATCGCCACCCTGCGTGCGATAGAACCAGCGGTGCGTTGTTCCACCGATCGTGGTGTTTACGAATTTTACTTTCTCGCCACTGCATATAGCATTTCTATCGCTCACGGCATTGATAAAGATAGCCGGGTAAATAGTAATATTCTGTCCGGGCGATTGTTTTGTACAAGCCGCAACGGTAGTGCTACGCGCAGTGAGTGTAACAGGCAATACTGTATTGCCGCCTACATTGGCACTGGTAAAGTTATGTGTGATCTGCCGAACAACCGGTGCGGCCGGGCCCGGTATAGCCGGAATTACCTCTTGTGCAGAACCATCGTTCCAGGTCCATACATACTCAACATCCGGGTTCATCGTCCAGGTAAAGGTATAGGTGCCTCCGCTACACTGCGCGGTGGTTGGCGCAATAGTAAAGTCCGTGTTCATGTTAACCATGCGCACCGTAACGGCTGGCGGATAGGTAGCCGGCTCACAACCGTAAAAATCTTTGAGGTGCGTTAACGTGAATGTCTTCGTAGCCGTATAGTTCAGTACCGGCACAGGTCTGTCGTCACCCCCTACCAGGCTGAACGTTGTGGTGCCATCGGTATAGTCAAAGTTATAAGGAGACTGTCCGTTGGTGAATTTGAAATCCAGTGTAAAGAATCCATTCTCACAAACTTCGCTTGGTGCTGATAATGTTGCCTGCGGCAAAGCGTGTACTACAACTTTCACTACATCAGATATATCTTCTGCACACGTTCCGGACGA
>NZ_DATCSD010000198.1:0-6488 GCF_036568665.1 Ohtaekwangia sp.
TTGGTGAATCGTATTCTTCGGTACATCCGAAAATATCAATGTCTTGGTTTCTTCCAGCCACAGCGGCCCTTCACTCCACTCAAATCCTTCTGCTATAATTTCCGGCTGAGCGGTGGGAGACACAATAGCATCCAACGCAGGGTCAATGCGTTCGATAGAACCAATTTTCTTTACTTCATTCGTCTTACAAGCTGTTACAAGAACAAACAGGGCAAGTGCTGGTAGGGTAGCCTTCATGATTGAATCAGGTATTTAGTTGCCTGAAATTACACAATCTATCAAAACTTCAGCAGACTCTTATTCAGACGGAAAAGTTCTATTTTATTATGCTAATACTTCCTTTTTTCTCACCAATACACACACCACTCAATTTGTAAAAATAGACACCAGTGGATAAATCGCCTCCATCCCAGTTATTTTCATAGGCGTCTCTTCGAAAGAGTAATGTTCCCCAACGATTAAATACCTCTAGTGTGATAGGGAAGTCAAACTTTTGATTAATCTTAAAGTATTGGTTACGGCTATCACCATTTGGAGTAATAACGTTTGGTATAGCTTGCCAATCTAAAACTGGTTTCGAAAAGGAAATCGAATCGGAATATTGGCCGCATGCATTCTTAACAGAGACCCAATAGGTGCCAAAATTGGTGACATCTAAAGAGTAATCATGAGATCCATTTTGCCAGGTATATTCAAACCCTGATTTATTTTGACCTGCGGATAATGTTTTTACAGGAAGGATGCAAGCAACTTCATCCTCACCAAGCGAAAACTTCTGAGGTGTTTGAAGAAATGCAAGGTTAATACTGTCCTTTCCAAGTTTACAACCTTCAAATATTTGCAGATTGTATTTACCTGATTTTGTTACGGTAATTGAAGATGTAGTTTCCCCTGTGTTCCAAAGAAAGGTTTTTCCGGGAGCATCTGAAATATTAGAACTTAGTGTATAACTGGTTTGGTCGCACAATGTAACATCGGTTCCTAATTCCAGGGATATGGTTCCTGAGGCGCTAGGTATAAATTCAATTTGATCGGATATCCCGGTAGTGACTGTTGATTGCTGCCACGTAGATATACTATTGTTTGATCTCCTTGAGATTGAACAGGAGCTGGCATCTGATCCTAGGGAAAAACTAAATGTATTACCAGTATCGTTGCTTGCAGCAAATATACCATAGTAAGGCTTAACAATGCTTCCAGCAATCAAACCATTCGTCTGCGATGGAAGGTTGTTTACCTTGTAGATGTGAACTCCATAAGGATTACCTGCTATGTTTTTTACTGTAAGGTTATCCATTGAAAGAGTTGTTCCTGTCCAGGTTGTTGTATATATAAATTGGCTTTCATCACCAACAGGTGCCCCGGAAAAAACTCGTTTAGGATTTCCCTTTAATTGACCATCGAAATGATTGGAGGATTTGTCATATAAAGTGTTTCCTGTTGTTTCATCAAAATTCCAATAGCCAATCAGGTTAGGTTCAGTACCTGTGAGTCGCTTGCACATCTGTTGTTTGATTTCATTCTCAGATAAAGCTTTATTAAAAAGACGAAGCTCGTCAATCATTCCGGTGAAACGATAAATGATTCCGTTTGAAAGGAAGTATCCAATCTTGGCGACATCGTTGGGATAATTGGAAGCCATTGGCAGCGTTGAATTTCCGGTGAGGAAACCTCCGGCTTCATAGCCGTTAATATATAGTTGAATATTTCCAACACCCTTTACTACGGCGCAATAGTGATTCCATCTGCCGTACATGCCATATAGGTCCATCCCTTTTCCTTGCCTGTATGTTGGAAGATTCTCGCCTCTTCCATCGCCAGTTTCTATTAGAAGCGCGGTAGGAGTTACAATAAACCAGAAACCGTTGTAAATCGGATTGTTATCCTGTGTAACTAAAATTGGTCCTGAAATGGAAGAAGCATCTACGTTAACCCAGGCTGATACTGTAAATGGAAAAGTGAGATCGTCATAGATGTTGCCAAGGTCAACATAATCGTCTATGCCATCAAATTGTATGGCGTGACCAGAACCAACGGCATCAATTTGCGCGGAAAGTGTTGTTAGACGCAGGCAAAATACAACACCTATCAATAATTTTTTCATGTACTCTATTGCCGTAAATATAGCAAAATATAGGTATACAGATTTATTAGCGTTGGAGGACTGTTAATATCCATGTAATTTCTTTTCTATCTTTGTCAAATTTTTTTGTAATGGCAACCTTATTAATCATTTGCTTTAATGATCTGAAGAATGATGCGAGAGTAAAGCGTCAAATCGAGTTTGTGAAAAATGACTACACTGTAACGGTTGCATGTTTTGATGCTCACAAAGATTCGAAGTATACCCTCTATGTTCTTGAAAAAACGAAACTTACTTTTTTGAGAAAAGCTATTTCATCGATATTCCTTTTATTGGGTATTAACTCAGTCGCCTATCGAATACTTCACAATTATCACCGGTATATTTCTGATTTAAAGGGAAAGGATTTTGATATTGTTCTGGCCAATGATATAGAAACACTTCCTTTGGCATTTCAAATAGCCGGAGATCGTTCTAAGGTTTTTTTTGATGCTCATGAATACGCGCCACGTCATTTTGAAGACAGGCTTTATTGGCGCATTTTCTTTAAACGATTTAATGTTAGCCTGTGTCGTAAATATATTCCTAGGGTGCATGGCATGTGTACGATCAATAATAGCCTGGCGAAAGCTTATGAGGATAATTTCGGTGTAAAGCCAGTAATCATTACAAATGCGTCCGCTTACTTTGATCTGAACCCTCAACTACGGGAGCAATATCCAATAAAACTAGTACACCACGGTATTTTTACGGTATCACGGCAGCCCGAGATTATGATCGATATGATGGAGTTGCTTGATGATCGGTTTACACTTGATCTTATCTATCTCGTTCCTGAAAATTCATCACCTAAAACAAAGCAATACTTCGAGAGTTTTAAGAATAAGGCCCAAGTCACTGGTCGTGTTCGTGTGTTGCCAGCATTGAAAAGTTCAGAAATAGTTGATGCGTTACATGAACGATACGATATGGGGATTATCCTTGTGCCTCCTGTTAACTTTAACTATGAGAACGGTCTTCCTAATAAACTGTTTGATTGTATTCAAGGAAGGCTTGCCATGGCGGTGGGGCCTTTGAGGGAAATAGCCTATATCACTAGGCACTATAACATTGGTGTTGTATCCAAAGAATTCACAGCGCAATCACTGGCAGATGAACTTCGATCATTGACTTTGCAAACATTAAATGATTTTAAATTGAATACAAACACAGCAGCACGTGAGATGAATGCTGAATTTAGCAAGAAGATATTACTGGATGCGCTTCGAAAACTTATTTAGGTTTGAGGCTCTGTAAATCTTTAGCAGGATTGCCCACTACTGTTTGACCAGCGGCTACATTTTTTAATACCACTGCACCCATACCTATTATAGAATCGTCACCTACAACAAGCTTGTTTAGCACTGAGGCTGAGGGTGCTACCCATACATTCTTTCCAAGGGATACGCTGCCAGCTACCATCGAATTGGCAATTACCATAGAGTTTTCTCCGACATCCACGCCATGTGCTATATGGACAAGGTTGTCGATTTTTGAATTCTTTCGAAGGATAGTGCTACCAAGAACAGCTCTGTCAATGGCCGTATTGTTCCCTATTTCTACATTGTCTTCAATAAGTACATTTCCAATGTGAGGAATAAATTCATATTGACCGGCTTCGTTTTTTTCGTACCCGAAACCTTCACCTCCTATAGTATTGTTAGCACCTATTTTAACATTATTACCAATGATGGTTCTCTTCTTTATAACTGTATTGGAGTCTATAGAAGTATAGTTGCCAATAACACAGTCTTTTTCAATTACTACTCCTGCCCGGATTGTAACGTCTACTCCAATTTTAACGGTAGGATGAATAACGCTGTGAACGGATATCTCAGGTGCTTCTGATTCTACAAAGAAATGTTTAACTATATTTAAAAAATATAGTCTCGGATTGTTTACGATCAAGTAAGTACACTCATCGAAAAGGCTGTTTCTCGAAACAAGTTGACTGCAGATTATACATCCTCTCCCGACAGACTTGACCAAATCAATATTCTTGTCTGATATCCATACTATATCGTCATCGTGAAAATCATTGTCTGTTGCACGTACAATATTCCGGATGGTTCGCGTTGTATTCCCTATTACTTCTATAACCGGGAACTCTCGTATAATTTCTTTTAATGATGTTTCCATATTGCTTTAGAATATGAGTCTGATTACTTCAAAAGCCTCTGCGTATTGACAGCCAATTTGTACTCCTCGTGCCCGGGCGAGAGACATCACGAATTCTTCTGATATATAGTCTCTATGCTGTTGAGAAGCATAAGCTTTAAGGGCATCGCATTTTTTTTGTATATGGTTCTCGTTTAGTTGAACAAAACAGCTTGTACTGAATGTAAGATTGTTCCAGATGAGTTCGTAGCCCAGGATGGTTTTTTGCTTGAAAGCCCGTAAACCTTCCTGAGCAACAGTACTATGATCCTGATGGATGTCGTTCAGTGATGGAAGTAATACCAAGTCAGGAGCTATTTGTTTTCGTAGTCTAATCAGTTCTTCCAGAATCTCTTGTCTGACATAGTTGAGCTTTCGAACTTCATAATTATAGATCAGTAAGTGATCAGGAGCTATGCCTAGCCGTACCGTGGCATTCTTGACTTCTGTTTTCAGGATATCTTTAGGGAAGCCTTCAGGAACAGATTGCTCAGCCGTGGAAAAAGCTGCATAGTAAACTTCAGATCCTGATTCGATTAGCTTGGAGACAGTGCCGCCAGCTCCTAGTTCTCCATCGTCCGTATGCGGTGCCAAAACAAGCACCTTCCTGAATTTAGTTATGTCCATTGAAAATTATATTAACCCCGAAAGTTATTACAGTTCTCACGGAATTCAAATTGCCTCTGGCTCCGGTATTCGTTAGCAGTTATCCGTTAATCGTGGAGCACTGGCAGGTGTATGGAGATTTGCTTTCCGACTTCCGGTCTTTTCGCATTTTATACTTCAACATTCGTTAATCAATATTCCTTGTTCTATATTCAATTCCCCGTTCGCTGACTTTTAACTTTCGGCCTTCCACTTTCTACTTAATTCTTTCCTAATATCCTAAACGGTGCTAACTTGCCGGCTTCGCTATGCGCATTAGCAAAAGGTTTATTAAGAGCTCGCTTATTTATACCCTGGCAGGTATGCTGCCCATGGCGAGCGCTATTATTCTGCTGCCGGTTTATACCACGCAGTTAAGCACGGCCGACTATGGTGCTCTTTCCATCTACCTGGCATTCTCGCTTTTCATCCAGATACTTACTACTTATAGCTTTGATACTTCGCTATACATCCACTTTCACGAATTTAAAAACGACCCGAAAAAATTATCGTCTTTCATCAGCTCGGCCTTTGTTCTTATGCTCATGATTGGCGGAGGTGTAGGACTTCTGTCGCTTGCGCTGGGTGATCTCACTTTCAGTAAATTCTTTACGGATAAAAGTATCTCTTTCTTTCCCTATGGTGTGCTGGCCGCAGTAACTGGTATCTTTCAGGCGCTCTTCAAAGTATATAATAACCTGCTGCAGAGTCGCGAGAAGCCGGTGGAATTTTTCTGGTCGAATCTGTTATCATTTTTATTTATAGCAGGTCTCACCATTGTAGGTTTGCAGCTATATCCGAACTCGTTAATCGGTCCCCTGGGTGGACGCATGGTGGTGGCTATACTGGCGGGCAGTTGGGTACTGATAAAAGTATTCTCCGAGTTTGGTATACATTTCGATTTTCCCTTACTGCGTTCATCATTTCAATTCAATCTGTATGCCTTTATATACCAGTTGCAGCAATGGGTTATCAATTACTTCGACAGGTTTATCATGCTCTTCTTTATGCCACTCAGCGATGTAGGTATATATGATGTAGGGGTAAAGTGTATGTCGGTAATAGAATTTATAGCCAACGGACTGCACAGCTCATTCTATCCGAAAGTGGTAAGCTCTATAGCCGCACAGCAGGAAAAAGGAACCTCGATGGAAATCAACCGATACTATCATGGCTTTACCTCGGTGATCATGATCCTGATCTGCATGTGCGTGCTGGTTTTTCCCTGGGTGATTGATATGTTTGCCCATAACCCGGACTATAAACGCGCTATCGAATACCTGCCCTATATTTCACTGGTATATATAATTCGTCCGATGCGATTGTTCTTTGGTATACCGTATGGCGTACTGAAGTATACCAAGCCGCTGCCGGTTATTTACTTTATTATTTCTGCTGTAAAAATACTATGCATGGTATTGTTACTGGCGAAGCTGGGAATTTACGCAGTAGTATTAGGATCGGTGTTGAGTGCCAGTGTGGAGGTATTGCTGCTGCGATACCAGGCAAGGGAAAAATTTCAATTTCGCTTTAATCTGTTTAAAATTGTAATGGCACCGCTGGT
>NZ_DATCSD010000199.1:0-11624 GCF_036568665.1 Ohtaekwangia sp.
ACCAGGGATTTATCATTGCCCTACATTATACAATTCAACAGACACCACTTCAATGCGTACCGCCTGCTTCCAGCTTTTGCTCGATCACCAGGTTGCGAACAACCCCCGTAAAAGGATATATACCGGTATAGGCTGTTGTAACCGGAGAGTTCAGATCCCTGCCGAGACTTATACCATCGGAAGAGAACGTACCGGTAAATTTACCGCGGGCCGGTATAGATTGTTTCGCAGCTTCCTTGCCATTTACAGCTATGGAAATCAGGTTATCGGTATAGTCTATTCTCACCACATATATACCTTTCTGTACATGGCCCGCAGTAAGCGTTGTTTCCTTCAGGCCATCATTCAGTATATAATATAGCGTGCCGCTTTTCACGAATAAACTTGTTCCCCCGGTCAATCCTCCATTAGAGAATATAACGCCTTCATCCTTATCGCTGGTCAATTCAACGTTCGCAGTAACATTAACAGCGCCCTTGCCGGTATATACTCTCGTGCGGGCTGTAGTGCCTTCATAGATAATCGATCTCTCTTTTACTTCAGGAGAAGCGAGACCTTCACGGAAACTCTTGAGCGGGTATACATTGTATTTTGTTGCTTCCTGATCGAAGAGTTTTTTCAGTTCTTCCAGTTTTGCCGGATTCTTGGCAGCCAGATCGTTTGTTTCATTCCAGTCTTCGTTGAGATTATATAGTTCCCATTTATCCTGCTCAAATGGCGCAGGGCTGAAATGAATATCCTGCGTAGCGGCTTCGCCAAATGTATTTCGCGGATGATATACCGAAGCTTTCCAACCGTCTTTATAGATCGCGCGGCCGCCGTGCAATTCATAATACTGTAATGTATGTCGTGTCGCAGCGCCTGCATCTGTAAAGGTATACGCCAGGCTCGTACCATGTATAGGTCGCTGCTCATAGCCATTAATAACCTCTGGTATCTTTACACCGGTCACCTCTACCGTTGTGGGGAGTATATCTATCACGTGTCCGTATTGTGTTCGCAGCGCGCCTTTATCCTGTATACCTTTCGGGTAATGAATGATCAGCGGATTGTGCGTAGCACCTTCGGCATTTACATCGCTCTTCCAATAACGGAAGGGTGTATTGGCTGCCTGCGACCACGCCAGGGGGTAATTCTGACTGACATAGGCTGTACCAAATTTATCATACAGATTTAGCAGGTAATTTATATCATGCCCTTGTGAGGTAACACTTCCACCGGTGGTGCCGGTATAGGAGCCTTCTTTACTTCCGCCATTATCGCCTATCAACAGAAAGACAATTGTGTTATCAAGTTGCCCTATGCGCTCGAGGTAGCTGATGAAACGCCCGATCTCAGAATCGGTATAGGAAAGAAAACCGGCATACGTTTCAAAGAAGTGTGCATATACTTTTTTCTCATCAGCACTTAAACTCTCCCACGCTTTCAGGTTTTGCTGCCGGGGCGGAAGCCTGGTTCCCTTCGGTAACAATCCCAATGCCTGCTGACGTTTAAAAACATTCTCTCTGTACTGATCCCAGCCGCCATCAAATTTACCTTTATACTTATCGATCCATTCCTTCGCTACCTGGTGCGGTGCGTGTGTCGCCCCCGTTGCAAGGTACAGGAAGAAAGGTTTTTCCGGTGCTGCTGATTTTTGATTCGCTACATACGAGATCGCTTTATCTACCAGCAGTTCGTTGAGGTGTTTGTTATTCGGCTCTATAACTACAGGGTTGTTTTCTTCAATCAGTTCAGGATGCCATTGATCGGTTGATCCTCCGAGGAAACCATAGAAGTGATCGAACCCGCGGCCGGTAGGGTAACGGTTGTATGGCCCTGCGGCTGTAAGATCTATAGGCCTGTTGCCATGCCATTTACCCAGTGCGTAGGTGTTATAACCATTCTCACGAAATATCTCGGCTACAGTTCCTGCTTCAAAAGGAATGTCACCGGTATATCCGGGAAAGCCGGTACCGAGCTCTGCATGGTGCCCCATGGCTACACTGTGTGCATTGCGCCCGGTAAGCAATGCTGCCCGTGTAGGACTACATATACCGGTAGTATGAAAATTAGTATAGCGAAGTCCATTGTTTGCCAGTCGCTCGAATGTAGGAGTCTCTATCAATCCACCAAAAGCAGAACTTGCACCAAAGCCCACATCATCTAATAAGATCCATACTACATTAGGCGCACCGGCCGGTGCCTTAACACGTGGTGCATACCACGGCTCCGAATCTTTTAATGTGTGGCCGACCTTTCCTTCAAATTTTTGAACCGGGTCGTGTTGTCCCAATACAGCAGTAGCAGAAAAACCAAACACCACCAGGAATAAAACAATGCGAAGAAAATACAGGGGCTTGTTCATGAGAGTCTGTTTTTTTGAAAGGTTGATATCATGACAATATACTCCTGCACATCCCTGCAGGAAGATGTGGAGTATATCTATAGCTAGTGAATGTATATTGACAGCTAGAAACACTGCCGGGTGGAAACGGACTGCCAATAAGCGATATATACTTTAATTCATGTGTATATCTTCTACAGCATCAACTGGTGGGATTGATTATCTACTAACTCTGTAGACAAATGTATAAACTGTTCCGCTTTAAGCAAATGTTTTCAGTAAAAATACCGGTATAGATCCGACCGTTCATAAAAAATATTTTCCGTTAACTTTAAAAGTCTATCAATTCTATAGTTTTTAGATAGAAAATGAGATATTTAGGGCTGAATAACTCATTAACCCGAACTGATATGGCTACTAATGCAGAGAAACCGATTGGTATTTTTTACGAACATCCCACCTGGTTTAAGCCTCTTTTTGAAGAGCTGGAGTCCCGGAAGATTCCTTTTATAAGGATCAACGCTGCCCGACATTTTTATAACCCGTCAGAAGCAGAATCACCGTATAGCCTGGTTATAAATCGCATGAGCTCCTCAGCATTTCTGCGCGGCCATACACAGGGTATATTTCATGTCGCCAATTATTTAACACACCTCGAGCGGCTGGGTGTGCCGGTAATTAACGGTTCGGTAGCGCAGAGCATTGAAAGCTCCAAATCAAAACAGCTCACGTTGCTCACGTCACTGGGTATAGCGTATCCGAAAACTAAAGTTGTAAACCACATATCACAAATTCTGCCGGCAGCCCAAACGTTGCAGTTTCCCATTGTAGTAAAGGGCAACATTGGCGGAAGCGGTGCCGGCATTGTGCGCTTCGATACACTGTCGGGACTAAAGAAAGCAGTTGATCTTCATCAGATACACCTCGGTATAGATCATACTGCGCTGGTGCAAGAGTATATTACGCCTAAGGACGATCACATCGTGCGCATTGAAACTCTGAACGGAAAATTTCTCTATGCCATTAAAGTATATACTACCGGAGAAAGTTTCAACCTCTGCCCTGCGGAAGTTTGCCAGGTGCCCGCTCCTACCGATGCACAGGCTTGTTTAACCGAAGCGCCTAAAAAAGGTATCCGGGTTGAAAGTTATATACCTCCGGAGTATATCGTTCGTCAGGCGGAGCAAATCTTTCAAACTGCCGGTATAGATGTAGGCGGTGTGGAGTACCTGATTGATGGCCGCGATAACAAGCCTTACTTCTATGATATCAATGCGCTGTCAAACTTTGTAGCCGATGCTATACAGGTTGTAGGATTTGATCCTTACAAAAACTTTGTGGATTACATTGAGTATAGATTGCAAAAGCATTATAAAATCCAACCTGCCTACGTACTATGAAATTTGCCTATTGGTTACCGGTATTTGGCGGATGGCTGCGCAATGTTGAAGAAGAGAACATGGCACCTACGTGGGACTATGTGAAAAAGCTAGCTGTGCGCTCGGAAGAGCTGGGCTATGATACCACGCTTATCGCGGAACTTAATCTGAACGACATCAAAGGAGAATCAGCACCTTCGCTGGATGCATGGAGTACAGCCGCTGCGTTAGCAGCCGTTACTTCTACACTGGAGATTATGGTGGCTGTACGCCCAACGTTTCACTCTCCTGCTCTATTAGCCAAGCAAGCTGCCAATATAGATCACATCAGCAACGGAAGGCTTACACTCAATGTAGTATCATCGTGGTGGAAAGATGAAGCAAAAAAATATGGCGTTCACTTTGAACAGCATGACGACCGCTATGCCCGCACAGCTGAATGGCTTCACATTGTCGATAATTTATGGAAGCGTGATCACTTCTCGTTCCAGGGTAAATATTACCAGGTTGAGGATACTATTCTGCAACCTAAACCTATATCCAGGCCGCGTCCCTTTATATATGCTGGCGGAGAATCGGAAGCAGCAAAAGATCTGATCGCCCGGCAATGCGATGGCTATGTTATGCATGGCGATGCACCGGAAGATATAGCAAAACGCATTGAAGATCTGAAACGCAGACGTGAAAAGCTTGGTCTGCCACCAATGAAATTTGGTGTGGCGGCATACTCTATCATTCGCGACTCCGACCAGGAAGTAAAAAAAGAAATAGAGCGGATCACCAATGTAAAAAGCTACGCTGCGGGGTATAATAATTACCAGCAATGGCTTGCCGGCACGCAACTTGAAAAACAGGTTTCACTGGAAGAGTATTCTGTTTCGAACAGAGGCTTGCGCACAGGCCTTGTAGGAACACCCAACTATATAGCCGATCGCATTGCTAAATATGAAGAGATCGGTGTTGACTTCTTCCTGCTGCAATGCAGTCCGCAACTGGAAGAAATGGAACGGTTTGCTAAAAATGTTATAGGCGAACTGGCTTCCGCCTGATGGCGATATTCCTGTATCATTACATCAAGTAAATATACCGAAGAAGCAATCTCGCTTCCGCGGTATATTTACATTGATTTTAACTGGGATCTTTACTCACTACAATGCTGCGTGCGGTTTACCCGCCGGCTCATTTACCAGCGCTGTTACTTCGGCATTAAACTCTTCTATAAATTCTTCATAATATTTACCGGTAGCCGGGCCGTTGTAGCCTGTGTGAACTTTACGGACTTTGCCTTCTTTATCAATGAAAAATGTTGTAGGAAACGACAGGAATGTATTGAGCTCCGGAAGTTTTTCGGCCACTACTTTTTTATCGGCCTGTCCGGCAAAGAGGATGTCGTACTGTATATCATAACGCTTGATCAATGTATGCAGACGTGCCCTGGCAAAATTCAGATCATCTTTCCGTTCGAATGATAAGCCGACTATCTCTATACCCCGCTCTTTATTCTGTTTATACCAGGGAGCGAGAAAGGAAGCTTCGTCAATACAATTAGGGCACCAACTGCCGAGTATTGTTACAATCACTACTTTACCTTTATATTTCTCATCGCTCAAAGAAGTTTTCTTGCCGGTGAGATCGGGAAATGAAAAAGATAATCTGTCGTAACCATCTTTCAAAAAAGTAAGTGTATACGGATCGGGCAGCCTGGCGGTATCACTCTTTACAGCCTCCAGTTTTACTTTGCCACCGGGCGAAATAAACTCACCGGTTAAATGCAGGCTATCGGTTAAAGAAGCTTCTATCAATGTAGGGTTCGATCCGCTAAACGCAGAGAGCTTTAATTGACCGCCATCTACTATACCTTCCAGATACCGATAGTCGCCCGTGGTAGTCAGTATAGTGCCGGTCACCTTCTTTCCTTCCTGCCTGAACAATCCAACCGTATAACGTGTAGATGGCTTGCCATCGCGCTCGCTGGTAAGCAGCACAGACCACTTGCCATTAACAGACTGCGTGGTTGTTTTATCAACTTCTTCAAATCTGAAATCCTGATTACGCGCTGCACGAAATGCAATTCCTCTTTTGGCTACCTGGTTCTTTCTGAAATAGCCGCTGAGAGAATCACCTTTGATCTTTCCAATCAGCTGTGCATCATATATAGGTATAGGAATTACGAGCGAATCGCCTTTATAATAAACGCTGTCAAGTGGCGTACGCTCTTCGCCATTTACCAGGTAAACTTTTGCCAGGGAAGCAGTATCATCTTCTACCTGAAAGTTAAAAGGTACTTTCTCGGCATCAATACTAAATTCACCACGCCACGGTCCTACTGCAAGCTCTTCGCGTTGTGTTGCTGAGCATGAGCCAAGCAGTATACCGGCTACCAACACAACTGTAATTTTACCGTATCTGTTCATATTCAATATATAGTTAGGCAAAGGATAAAGTCCTTTGCTGGTTAAAATTTCGTAAGCAGTGTTGGTGGAATTTTTGAGAAAAAGTTCGGGCTCTTAGGAGGGAAAGAGTACTTCCCTTCGATACAAAAATAAATATATACTAAATAACTACAAAATCTATAAATTTACTAGACAAATACATAAATAGCCTTATTTCACATACCAGCGGTCTGTAAATCCTTGTACTGCTACTCCTGTAAATTCGTATACCGGGAAATCTCTGGCAATAAAGGAATGATTTTATACTTTACGGTCTTGTACTATCAGATGCCAGTTTGCCAGGTTGCTTAGCGTTTACCATCCGCATAAAAAAAAAATGGAAGCCTGTAAATACAAGCTTCCATATTAACCTCCGTGGATAAACTAATGTTATTTCTTCGCTCCTCCATTGCTATTGAAAATATCTTTATACATCTTCCAGCCATCCTTCGTCTTCTTCCACAGAACTATATATTTACCCTCATCGAAAAGTTTTCCGTTAGCATCAAACATCTGCGAAAGGCCTTCTTCTGTTACATACTCGGAACCATCACCATATACATTTGTGGTTGTAAACTTTCCGTTGCGAAGTCCCAACACATCATAGCCTTCCTTAAAAAACCTGTTGATAGCATCGCGACCACAAAATGCATCGGGTGCAGCACCCGGCACCAGCAGGCAGGCATCTTCTGTGTACAGGTTTACCAGAGAGCCATCATTTCTGGCGTATAGCTCAAAATATAGTTTATTACTGGCAGCAATAGCTTTCTTCGCTTCTTCGAGGGCTGCACTATGTTTAGTTTGCGCTTCACTGAGTATGGGCATTGCCAATATACCAGCGAGTAAAGTATATAGTATGATTTTCATTCTTATAGTTTTATTATGCGTTGAACAGCTATACATCCGTCAGGCCATCTTAAATTGAAGAGCCACCTTCGGTATTTTGTTGAATAGTTCATTGCGTATTTCGTTAGTCTCCTGCAGTGCACGTTTGCCGGCAGCAGTCAACAGGAAGAGTCGCTTTCTCCGACCACCGCGTTCACTGGTAGGATCGCCCATCTTTGACGTTACCAGGTTCTTGTCTTCGAGACGTTTCAGTACTGTATGCACAGCACTGATGTTAAGACTGCGACCGGTTTGCCGTTCAACCTCATCCATAACGGCTACGCCATACGCATCTTTATACAACACGCCTACGGTAAGCAATACTAATTCTTCAAGTTCTCCTAAGTATGTTCCTTTCATAAACTACAATCATTCTCGTTTCAATACTTCGGCAGGATTTACTCTTGCCACACGAATAGCCTGATAGCTTATAGTAAAGAAAGCTATCGCCGCAGCAATAATGGCGGCCAATCCAAAAAGCCATCCATTTATATTTACCCGATACGCGAAGCTCTGCAACCACAGCGTCATCAGGAAGTACGCCAGCGGCAGCGCTACGAGATTGGCTATCAAAATCATGCTGAAGAAGTGACGTGAGAACAACACAAAGATGTGCGCAGTAGAACTGCCCAATACTTTACGGATGCTCATCTCCTTCTTGCGCTGCTCGGCTGTATAGGTAGCAAGACCAAACAACCCGAGGCATGCCACCAGTATAGCCAGTGCCGAGAATACTACAGTAACACGGCTCATCTTGCTCTCGGCCTTGTATAATTTTTCAAGGTCATTCTTCAAAAAGAAATATTCAAAAGGCCACCCGGGTATTTGTGCTTTCCATTGTTGAGCAAGCCACTCAACCGAGCCCGGAATATCGTTGCCTGTGATGCGCACTGCCATATACTTGATACGCACATCAAATCCACGAGGCGTTGTATTCAGTTGTAATACCAGCGGGCGGATCGGATTATGGCGCGAAGTAAAATTGAAATCCTTTATTACACCAATGATCCGGTGCGTAGATTTATTATCGAACGTTTTACCAATAGCCTCTTCGTTGGAGCCCCATCCCATTTGCTTCACAAACGTTTCATTTACTACGATGGCTAATGAATCATCCGTTTTTACATCTTCCGAAAAATCACGACCTGCCACCATAGGTATATCAAATGTCTTGGTAAAGTCATGCCGCACAGTAAGACGGGGAAACGGTCGCGACTCCTGTAATCCTTCAAATATATAGTTACCTACCTGGTGCTTGGCACCGAGCACTTCCTCCAGTGCCGTAACGCTTACTGTATTTTTGTTTCGTAAAAATTCATTCTTCAGTGCTTCATAATTCTGTGCTACCGGTGAGCGCGTAACAGGGATCATCAAAACGTTATCCTGATTAAAGCCTGTATCACTTTTTCGCAGCATACTTAGTTGATCGATAGCAACACCCGTACCTACCAGGAGCACGATCGATAATGTAAATTGTACAATCACCAGTCCTTTACGAAAGGCTCCACCGGCTTCGCGATTAGGTCTTGCTTTTAGTGCAGTTATAGGTTTAAAACCCGAGAGCACAACAGCCGGATAAAGTCCTGCGGCCACCCCTACTCCCAAGGGCAACAACGTGAGCAACGCCAGATAAAAAGGTTCCAGTAATGCAATAGGCTTCACATTCATTTCGGCAAAAGCATTGAACATGGGCAGCAGTATAAGTACCAGCGTAATGGCTATAGCGACTGACAGTACACATAATAGAATAGACTCAAAAAGAAACTGTCCTACCAACTGCAGTCGCTGACTACCTAATGTCTTGCGCATGCCTACTTCTTTCGCGCGATTGACAGCACGTGCTGTGCTCAGGTTGATGAAGTTGATGCAGGCAATGAGTAACACAAATATACCGATAGAACCAAAGACATAGAGTGTTGTAAGACTGCTGTTAGGTTGGATCTCGTAATCAAGATGTGATTTCAAGTGGATATCGGTGAGCGGAAACAATTCGAGCTTTACATCGTTGCGAACAAACTCAGGAAAATGTTTCTTCACAAAGGCAGGCATGGCTGCTTCCACATAAGGCGCATCACTCGCATCGCGCAGTAACAGGTACGTCCAGCAGGGATTCCAATACCAATGCCAGAATTGTGGTACACGCGGATCATATACCTGATCGAGCGTGCGAAATGAGATGAGGCCATCAAACTGAAAGTGTGTATTCAAGGGTACATCTTCCAGTATACCCGTTACCAATAAATTCGTGTTACCCTGAAATCTCAAATATTTACCAATGGCATTCTCACTGCCAAAATATTTGCGTGCCATACTTTGTGTCAGCACAATAGTCTCGGGTTTATCCAGCGCACTGGCATCACCATCTACGAATTTAAAATCGAAGACATCAAACACCGTGCTGTCAGCACAGAATATACGCGACTCATTAAACTCTTTAGTATTGTCGATGGTGGCCATAGCCAGTGTTGGTGCCTGAAAATTAAAGAACCGTACAGCCTTTTCGATCTGTACACCGTGATCTACCAGCAACGCTTCGGCTACCGGAAAAGGCTGGCTTGCCGAGTGCTCTCCTACTCCGTTAGACTGCAGCACTTCATGTACACGGAAAATACGGTCTGCTTTGGTATGCATTCTGTCGAAGCTATACTCATTGCGCATATACAGGCTTATCAACAAAAAACAGGTTATACCAATGGCAAGACCAAATACATTTAAAAAAGAATATCCCTTTTCGCGCACGAAGCCGCGCTTGAAAACAGAAAAGTAATTTCGGTACATCATAAAATTCAGATTGGATTGATTGGACGATCGTTTTATGTTAGACCATTTAAAAAAGCGGAGCACATTCCATATATACTGCAAGTCTGCTATGCGCTGACCACGATTCTTCATAGCACGATCATAGAGCTCATACGCATCGCCCTGAATCTCTTCCAGCAATGCAGGATTGCAATACCACTCCAGAAATCTACTGGCCCACTTGGGCGGGGAAACCCTGTTCATATATGTTCCACAAACGTGAAAGAAACTCAATATGTTTCATATTTGTGGAAGAAAAGATCATTTTATATAATCAGGCTTCCACGCTCCAGCACGGTATCAGGATATCGCCCTCCCACGTCCTTGTTATAGAGTAGTTGCAGATATAGTTAATGGGCAATTGAGAGTTATCACTCTGTTTGAGGACTATATATTCTGTATCGCCCCGGAAGAAATCAAATACAAGAAATAATCGAAAACTTGAAAAATTGGTAATGCAGGATTTACCATTTAGCAATGTCTGTTTGCGATTTTTATGCAACCCCTGAAAAGATGAAATACGGATTGCTTGGAATTATCATCTTGTTAACCTTTCAGATTGGAAACTGCCAGTCTATTAACTCCGACACACTCTCCGCTAAAAGTATTAAAATACTATCCTGGAATATATACATGCTTCCTGCGATTGTAAAAATAAAAGGGCGGTCTGATCGCGCTGCTGCTATAGGAGACATTCTCAGCAAAAGTAATTACGACATCATTGTATTTCAGGAAGCGTTTCATCTGAGAGCGCGAAGAAAAATATACAGACAACTGGTAAAAGCATATCCCTATCAGGCCGGTCCTGCGAATAAGAAATTACTATCATGCAGAACCAACAGCGGACTTTGGATCTTTAGCAAGCATCCCATTGTCCATTCGTATGATATGATCTTTGCGAATCGCTCGGGTATAGATGCATTCTCGCGCAAGGGTGGATTACTCGCAGAGATCATGATCCATAACCAGCCCGTTCAAATTGCAGGTACGCATCTGCAAAGTTCGGGAGGAGATTGGATCAGGCATAGTCAATGCGTAGAGTTTTACCATAAACTGTTAAAGGAATATTCACGCCCCGGTGTGCCGCAGGTTATCTGTGGAGATTTTAATATCAACAGGAAAGACGAAGAAGTATATAATCAAATGTTAAAAATCCTGGGCGCTGCCGATGGTGCACTGTCCGGAGAATCAGTTTACTCGTATGATCCGCTGCAGAATGATCTTAATAAAGATAAAAATACCCTACCGCATTTGATAGACTATATATTGCTGCGAAATAACGACTCTCATATAATCACCTGCCTCAAGCGAAACATTCGCATCTTTCGCCAGGGATGGAGCAAAAAACACACAGACCTTTCCGATCATTACTCAGTCGAAGCCGAATTGCAGATCTACAATGAAAAGCTTGCTTCGACAGCGTCTCGTTGAGAAATATATAGCACGGGATAACAGTTTTCTTCTTTCGCGCAAGGATCAACCATTGTCTAAATTTTCAAGATACACATACAACTTTAATATTTTAAATGGATCTGAAGAGGTTTACATCTTTTTGGTAGATACCGGCAGACTGAGCAAGATCGTTGCAGCAACTAAAGCTGATAAAAAAATAGGCCGTCCTGAGACAGCCTATTTTTTAATAACCTCCTTTTAAATCAGAATATTATTGTACCTCTATCTTTTGTATCAGCCTCAGTGTAGGTCCTGCTTTGATAATATATACACCCGATGGCAATGTGTTGTCAAAGACTAAATCTTCTTTTACAGATCCTGACTTGTTAATAGTCAGTATTCTATCCAGCA
>NZ_DATCSD010000200.1:0-8029 GCF_036568665.1 Ohtaekwangia sp.
TATACTTGCGCGCGTGCAGGAGCTTACCACCAGCGAGCCCATGGAGCTGCGCATGCAGCAGCGCATGTTTCGCCAGGTGGTACGTGCCGAAAAAGTACCATTTACCGGTGAGCCGCTCAAAGGCATTCAGATCATGGGGGTACTCGAAACGCGTAACCTCGACTTCGATCATGTTGTTATACTTTCCCTGAACGAAGGTCTGTGGCCCGCTGCTCCACGACAAGGTTCCTATATACCACACAACATCCGCAAGGCATATCAGCTTCCTACTTCCGAACACCAGGATGCGATGTATGCGTATCTCTTCTACAGGTTGCTGCAACGTGCCGAGACGATCGATCTATACTATAACACCGAACCCGATGTGCTGGGCACAGGTGAGATGAGCCGCTATTTATACCAGTTGATATACGAAGCAAACTGGCCGCACGAACGCAAGATATTATACAACCCCGTGCAGGTGCATGAAGCAAAGCCCATCACCATCGAAAAGAAAACCGATGTGCTTGAAAAACTGGAACGTTACTTTGGCAAAGCGCTCACGCCTTCCACGCTCAATACATATTTAGAGTGTCGGTTGAAATTTTACTTTAAACATTTACTGGAGATACGCGAGCCCGATGAGGTAGAAGAAGAAGCGGATGCGCGCATCTTCGGAAATATATTTCACAAGGTGATGGAGCTCTTCTACCAGGATCTGAAACCACCGGCCGGCAACTGGACTATAAAAGAAGAGCATTTCGAAAAAGTAAGTACCAAACTCGATCGTCTTATTGAGCTTGCCTTCCGCGAGCATTTCCATTTACCCGAAACAAAAAAGTTTGAGTACGATGGTCGCCAACTGGTAGTAAAGGAAATGGTAAAGAAGTTTGCCATGAAAGTATTGGCGCATGATAAAGCGCATACTCCTTTTACGATTGAATTATTGGAAAGCAGAAACTTTACTACCTCTATACCGGTCATTCAAGGCACGCAATCACTCAATATCATTCTCGGTGGATTGATCGACCGCGTAGATAGAAAAGAAAATACGGTACGCATCGTTGACTATAAAACCGGAAAGGACGAGAATAAATTTGAAGATATACCTTCGCTCTTCACACGAGACCTGAAGCGTAACAAGGCTGCCTTTCAGGCCATGCTCTATGCGTGGGTATATGCCCAGCGTAACAACAGCGAACTTAACCAAGTAAATATCCAGCCTGGGCTCATCAACCGAAAAGAAATTTTCAAGGATGATTTTGAATACGGACTATATTTAGGCAAGCACCGCCTGAACGATGTAACGTCACTCCTCCCCGCGTTCGAACAACACCTGCACTTGCTCCTCAACGAACTCTTCAATCCCACTCAACCCTTCGATCAAACCGAAGACCTGAAGGTGTGTATGTATTGTGATTATCGGGAAATCTGCTCCAGATAATGTGTTGACGTGTTGATGTATTCATGTGTTGATGTAAAAGGCAACAACCTCAACACATCAACACCTAAACACCCCAACACAAATTTATCTATACCACTTCTTTTTCTTCTTCGGCTTGTCGGCATTGGGGGCCGGTGCGGGCGTGTGGGGCTTGCGTTGTGAGGGCGTGCGACTGGGATTCTGGTTGTTGGTGTTAACAGGCTTAGGCATGCCCGCATGTACCAGCGGGTATGGATGGTCTGTTATTACCGGTATCTTTTTACCGATCAGTTTTTGGATGTCGTCCAGGTATTCTTTTTCTTCTGCATCGCAGAAAGAGATAGAAGTTCCGCTGGCTCCTGCCCGACCGGTACGACCGATGCGGTGTACATACGTTTCAGGAACGTTGGGCAGTTCGAAGTTTATAACGTGTGTCAATTCTTCCACATCTATACCACGGGCAGCAATATCTGTGGCAACTAATACACGGGTCTTCCGCGATTTAAAATTACTCAGCGCGCGTTGGCGGGCTCCCTGCGATTTATTTCCATGGATCGCTTCTGCGCGTATACCGGCATCATTCAACTGCCGGGCTACACGGTCGGCACCATGTTTCGTGCGGGTAAATACGAGTGCAGTGGCGATCGATTTATCTTGCAGAATCAGGTTCAGCAGCTTCCGCTTGTTATTCTTCTCTACAAAATATACCGACTGCTGAATGGTGTTGGCCGTAGATGAAACAGGCGTTACTTCTACTTTTACAGGGTTGGTAAGTATCGTATTCGCCAGCGAAGCAATCTCCTGAGGCATGGTAGCCGAGAAGAAAATGGTTTGTCGCTTGGCTGGGATACGGGCAATTATCTTCTTTACATCGTGAATAAAGCCCATGTCGAGCATGCGGTCGGCTTCATCGAGCACCAGCATTTTAAGATGCTGCAGTTTTACAAAGCGTTGATCCATCAGGTCGAGCAACCTTCCGGGTGTGGCAATGAGTATATCTACACCGGCTTTCAGGGCATCGGTCTGCGTGCGCTGCGATACACCTCCAAAGATTACCGTGTGCGAAAGGCGCAAATGTTTACCATAAGCAGTAAAGCTTTCGCCAATCTGGATGGCCAACTCACGGGTTGGTGTCAGTATCAGGGCCTTTATACCCACAGGTCCTTTTACAAAAAGCTCATCCTGGTGCAGGATATTCAATATCGGCAGAGCAAACGCAGCAGTTTTACCTGTTCCGGTCTGCGCACAGCCCAGCAGGTCTTTACGTTCAAGCAAAACCGGGATAGATTGCGCCTGGATGGGTGTGGGTTTGGTATATCCTTCGGATTTCAGAGCGCGCAACAGCGGCTCTATAAGATTCAGATTTTCAAATGTCATGTTGTAATTAATCGTTCATGCAAGAGCGGCAAGAGGGTTTTAAACCTCGTATACTATCTGGCAACTACTTTTTCTGGGAAGTTTTACAGGAAGAAAGCGCAAAATTAAGCAATTAGTTCGATACTTTGTCGTTTAATTCCTGTTTCGCCCCTAAAAGGTGTATGTGGACTAATGTTTATCTCTTACCTTTGTCACCGATTTATTTAATTTCAATGAAAGAAGGAACAGTAAAATTTTTTAATGAAGCCAAAGGATTTGGTTTCATCAAGGAAACAGCAACGGGTCAAGATTACTTTGTACATATTTCCGGACTGCTTGTTGACTCAATCCGTCAGAACGATGTTGTGACGTTTGAACTCCAACAAGGCAAAAAAGGCGTTAATGCCGTTAACGTTCGGTTAGTAAACTAATTTGAAAACACCGTAATACTTAAAAGCCAGGGTAATGCCTGGCTTTTTTGTTTTCTAACCCCACCGCAGATATTCCGAAAAGCCGAAGGGTTGTTGGCATTATATTTTACTACAAGCCTGATTTATAAAATACACTTGCCAATAATCTGAAGATGTCATGGACCCTCTCTTACTTTCTATGAATCTGAAGGAGACGTTTTTTACGCTGGCAGGTTTTTCATATTTTGAAGTACCTACAGTCTAACGCACGTACATGTCTCAGAAAGCAGCTACACTCAACAATGCTCCGGATATATACCTGGAGAGGATGATTGCTGAGGTTCAGGATTACGCGATCATATTGCTCGATATCAACGGCACGATCATCAACTGGAACAAAGGGGCCGAGAAGCTGAAGGGCTATACTGCGCAGGAAGTGGTGGGCAAGAGTCTTCATATATTTTACCCGGAACACGACCGGCTCGCAGGATTACCTGAGAAGCTTTTGCATGAAGCCGAGCTCAACGGCCGCGCGGTATATGAAGGATGGCGCGTGCGAAAAAATAGAAGTTTATTCTGGGGAAGTATTGTTATTACAGCTTTGCACGATGATGAAGGTCGCGTGATCGGATTTACCAAAGTAACGCGCGATCTTACTGAACGAAAAGAAGCCGAAAACAAACTGGCGGCCAAGAACGCAGCACTTGAGCGGATGAACCAGGAATTGTCTTCTTTCGCTTATGCTTCCAGTCACGATTTGCAGGCTCCGTTGCGCAAGATCCGCTCGTTTATTGGGCGTATAGAGGAAACCGAAGACCATCTCTCCGATAAAAGTAAAGAGTATATACAGCGCATCATTACTACGGCTTCGCACATGCAGGCGCTGATCGATGACCTGCTGATGTACTCACGCACTACAACGCAGGAGCTACACTTCGAAACCACCGACCTTAACAAGATCCTTGCCGTAGTGCAGGCTGACCTGGAAGAAACCATACTGGATAAGCATGCTGTGATCGAGTCAGACGAGTTGCCGGTTGTGCTGGCTGTATCTTTCCAGATAGAGCAACTGTTTACTAACCTGCTGAGCAACGCACTGAAATTCACCCGGAAAGATATACCTCCTCGTATAACGATACATACAACCGTTGTTACAGGGGATAGCATTCCCGGATATAGCGGTGATCTTACCCGCACATTTCATCACTTGTCGTTTCAGGATAATGGTATAGGCTTCGACAGTGAATATAAAATAAAGATATTCGAAGCCTTTCAACGCTTGCACAGCAAGCAGGAATATAGCGGCACGGGCATAGGCCTCGCCATCTGCAAACGCATTGTAGAAAATCATAACGGCATTATTCAGGCAGAAGGAAAAGCAAATGAAGGTGCTACGTTCCATATATACCTCCCGACAATATAGATGATCTTACTGATCTATATAGATTGTTCCGGCCAGATACGTTCTGGCTTCTCCGCTCATATATACCCGCTCACCGGCATATATACATCCCAGTTTTCCAACCCGGGCCGATACTTGTAAAGCAGTCATTTCCCGTTTGTGCAGTCGCTCGCTCCAGAAGGGAATCAACGAGCAATGGGCTGAACCTGTAACGGGGTCTTCAAAGATAGTGGACTGTGGAGTAAAGAACCTCGAAACAAAATCAACGGTACGGCCAGGCGCAGTAATAATGATACCTCCCGGATCAAGGTTGATCTGGTCGAGCACCTGGCGATTCAACACAATATCCTGTATATCTTCTTCGGTTTCATATACCAATATATAATCGCGTGCTTTCCATACTTCTTTGGGCTGGCGGTCTATTCCTTTTCGAATGATCTCCGGCAAAGTTGCCACGACAGGCATACGCGATGGAAAGTCAAGCGTATAAGAATCATTACCCGGCTTTACGGAAAGTAGTCCGCTGCGACTTTCAAACCGAAGCTCGGCCGACTGATCCCCCAGATGCTGGCGCAGTACATGTGCTGTTGCCAGTGTTGCATGCCCGCAGAGATCCATTTCGATATCGGGTGTAAACCAACGGAGATGGTAGTGGTCACCAACAGGAATAAAAAATGCAGTCTCGGCAACTGCATTTTCCTGGGCTATCTTTAACATCAGTCGGTCGTCCAGCCAATCCGTTAGCGGAACCACGCATGCCGGGTTTCCACCAAAGATGGTATCGGTAAATGCGTCTACCTGAAAGACTCTGAGTTCCATAAAGTATATCTATACATTACTCCTGTATCTCACCACGCGATGCCGTATATAGCTCATACCAATCCTGGTGATCGAGCTGAATATTGAATGCATTGGCGATGTTCCGGATACGCTGCTCATCGCGTGTACCGATCAAGGGAAGCGCCTCCAGTTTGATAAGCCACGCTACGGCTACTGATTCTATATCCACACTATATTTCGCAGCGATCTCTTGCAGTTTCTTGCGAACACGCACGGCCTGCTCATCGGTACCGGCCGCGATTCTTCCGCTTGCCACAGGTGCAGACACCAGCGGGCGCATATAGCGTTGCTTGATATAGTCCAACTGGCCGTTATCCAACGCTGCAGTGTTGAGCAGGTTAAATTCCAGGTGGTGGGTTACGATGGGTGTATGCAGGTACGATGCCAGCAACTGATGCTGAAACACCGAGAAGTTTGCTACACCTATATTATTAACCTTGCCTGATTTTTTCAGTTTCTCAAGGGCAATGGCTGTCTCTTCGAGGTTCGAGATCGGATCGAGGTGATCCAGCAGAAATATATCTATATAGTCTGTGCGAAGTCTGCGGAGTGAATTTTCAACACTGGCCGTGATGTGTTTGGCGGAAGTATCGTAGTGCTTTACGCGTACGCTGGCATCAGATGCATGAGGTACACGCAGTCCGCATTTTGTAAACAGCACGAGGTCTTCGCGCTTGAATGATTTCTGGCTGATAACCTGTCCAAACAATTCCTCGCAGCGGCTGGATCCATAGATATCGGCATGATCGAACGTGTTGATCTCCAGTTCAAGACAAAGGTTTACAATCTTTTCCATTGATGACGCATTGTTCTCTGCTTCAGAATCCCAGCGGTAAAACCCATAAACGGCAGGAGAAACTTTCGGACCGGCATCACTAAGATAAATTTTCTGCATAAGGCATTATTCGGTTAGTATTACAAGTATCGTATTTAATATGCAAGAAAAAAAGAGGTGGTTAAGAAGGTCGCTGGCTACAGGCTTCTGGCTCCCAGCGCTTGAGCTTGAACATGAAATTATTCTCTCACAGACCAGCGCGGATAAATGCAAAAGTTTCCCACAGGACTCACAGAATTACACAGAATGAATGCAATATATACCTCATATTCTCCCGCAGATCTCGCGGATTGGCGCAGATAAATAACAAAATATATACTGCGTTTATCTGTGTTAATCTGCAAATTCTGTGGGAGCTATTCACACACGTCAGCTTGTTTCAACTCTACTTTTCTTCCATCGGGGTCTTCCAGCAGGCAGGTATATCCCCAGGATGTTGTGGCGGGCTCCTTTATTATCTTTATATTTTGAGTACGAACCTCTTCTATGAGTTGTTCCAAGTTGCTTACAGTAAATCCTAAACGCAATGTGCTGTCGGCAACTTCACTTTCTTTTAGTGGGTATATTTCAAAAACTACCTGATCGAGAACAGCGGCATAATGAAGAGGCCCTTGCCCATGGCGATGATGTTCGAAGTGTATACCCAGACTTTCGTAGAACCTGGCGGTTGCTGCTATATCGGAGGTCTTTATTACGATCAGGTTTATGTGCATGGTATATTTGTTTTCAGCAGGTAAATACAGATTTTTTTCCACAGAACTCACGGAATTGCACAGAATAAATTCAATATATACTATTTCATCTGTGAAATCTGAAGAGCTATGAATTCTTCCAAGGTGATGAAAGCTCTGCAGATATATAGTCGCCTTCTCCTATTGAGCGAAGGAAATTGCGCGCTTCCATCAGGGCAAATCCTAATAAGTTTGTGCCTTGCCAGGTATGGGGGTTATCAACCATCTTATGATCTTGCGATAAGCCTATTCCCCAAACAGCATCAGTAGGACTGGCTTCTACAATTACTTTATCGCCAGTATTCAACAAGTAATTTCTCAGCTCTTTGTTTTGATGAAATTTATGGATGGACCCCGTGCGTACAATTTCATATTTCCATTTATTCCATAACACCTCATCAAAGTTACGAACCTGTCGCCCCAGTGCTTTTACTTCTCCGGGTTTATCAGACACAATGATTTTGTTGACTATATCCCATTCCCTAAACAAAGCTGCTTTCTCTGCCATCATCCAATGTTCCGCAGTTTTATAGGTAATACCATCGACAGTAAACGATGAAGGATACCATTGACTGAACACAAATTTACCTATAGTCACACCGTGCTTACTGGTATGGCCCCAGAAGAACATATACTCTATACTTTCGCCACCATCAAATCTGGTGGTAAGCCACGCTAAATCGTATTTCATAATTCATCCTTCTCTCACGAATAATTTATTTCCCACAGAACTCACAGAATTGCACAGAATAAATTCAAATATATACTGCATTTGATCTGTGTTAATCTGTGAATTCTGTGGGAGCTATTTTGCATTCTTCTGCGTCAATCTGCGAGATCTGCGGGAGACATGTATATCATCAGCCGACAAGATAATACTTCAAACACAAACTCCTTCAACCTTTACCACCAAAACCATCAAACCCTAACCGCCCGGCCCCGGACGGATTCGTGCAGAAACGTTCATCACCCATCCTGGGAAAATATAGCTTTCGAATGCGCTTTCGCGATGTTTCTCTGTGGCATTACAATTGACAGGATGCGCTTAAAACC
>NZ_DATCSD010000201.1:0-2553 GCF_036568665.1 Ohtaekwangia sp.
TACTAATACAGATAATCGGTTAGATAACCTGTTAAAAGAGAAAGGTATAATTACCACCGCCAGGGTCCGTGATGGATTTACGGTTACCAGGCGTTCGCGCAGATCCACTTCAAAAACGGCTACGATCCAGGTAACATTCAAGTTAAAGGATGGAAAACTTTTTAATACAGGCTCTGAAGTAAGCGAAGAAGTGTTCGATAACCTGGCCCGCGGGCAAGGCGTTGATATTATATACCTGCCTACCGACCCCTCGATCTTTAAAGTAATTATTGGTAGCGAAAATGCGGCAAAATTTGGTGGAGTTTCTAATCGTAATCTGGAGTTTACCGATCTGGATAAAATTCTTTCGCTGCACGTAGATAGTGTGCGTGATTACCTGAATACCATTAGCGTGTATTGGACAACAACCAAGGAGAAGAAGGATTACTACTATACTAACGAAAGTAAAGATGAAGTGGTAGCCCGGGCTGAGAACGGCAACTTGCTATATACCAACCCTAAACTGGTAGATGTGAAAACGTTTTTGAAAGATGCCGGTGTAATAGAAACGTATAAAGATACAACGGCTGGCAGCGATGGTCTGAGTACTATCTGGATAACTGAAAAATACCTGATCAAGCACACCCTGGATATAAATGTAGATAATCCTGCTGCCGGAGTGGCGGGTGTGCTGGCGATCCAACGAAGATAAATATAGCGGACATATTCGGACGTGTGGAATAGAAAAGCGGAGCCTCAATAAATGAGGCTCCGCTCTCTTTTGTAAAAGGCTCAGAGTCCTGAAGAAGGTTGAGCGGGAGCTGTAAGAGGCAGATACTCGAATATCATCTCGCATGTTTTGTTGCCAGAAGTATGCGTAATACTGAGAAGAAGGCCCTCGCTGCTATAATTATAAATATTGGTATACGTTGCATTACCCGGGCACTCGGTTGTTATGCTGTTCGATTTTGTTTCGTGCCGGATTAACCTGCCCTGCGAATCATACTCATATAGCTTTTGAAAAGCTACTGTTTTACTATTGCCACTATAGCCGGTTTGTTGCAGCGGCTTCCAGCGCTTATCGTATTGCGACTTGGTTGTGAGAAATACTCTGTTGTGCTCGGATGTCTGCGATTGGCCCGCGAGCTTGTTATCATTATAGGTATAGATTGTTATATGCGATAATGTATCGCTGCTACTTTTGCCATAGTAATACTGCACGGTCTCTTTTACTACGCGATTATTTTTATCGTATTCGTATTTTGAAAAGTCGGCCATGATGTCGGGCATAACCATTCCTTTTTCATTTCGCTTTTTGATCTTGATCAGCCGAGTCTTCAGGTCGTAGTAATAATCGGTAATCTCGGGCGATGCGAGCTTCGTTGATATTTGCTCAGTGCTGTCGAGATAGCTAAAGGTTTCTTTGACAATCTTTGATGAACCGTTTCTTTCAAACTCATGTAGAGCATACGGCTTTTCATTTTTATACTCGTACTCCGCTATAACAAATCCGCGTGGATTAAATTTTAGTTTTACTTCTTTGCGTAAGGTGTTTGTTGTTTCTCCTGGGATTGTTGTCTTGGTATAAATGACTACTTCTGCTGCAGATTTCTTTTTCACCGCGGCCGGTAAAAAGAAGAGCTCGTATTCATTTTTTGATTTTACGAAAGCACTACCGGAGGGGCAACCACAGGGTTCATTTTGCGCATGTGTAAATTGTACAATATTTAGGAATAGAATTGAGAAAATTAGCAGGGTCGATTTCATTGACGTTAGTAAAAAGTAATAATGTTAAAAAATGTATGAGTATAGATGAAGTGTTGTTGCGTGCGATATAGACTATAAATTTTCTAATACAAATTTTACTGTGTTGATCACAATTTTAGGATCGTCTCTGTGTATATAATGGCCGCTGTTAGAAAGATAAATGAGAGCACCACCTTTAGTGGATGAATCGATAACTTTTCGCCATCGTTCCATATTTTGATTTGACTTTACGGTAAAGAAATATGCCTGATCAAAGTCTTTACTTCTTCTATCAGGCGGAACTTCAAATTTACCGCCAACCAAAAAATAGATAGGTACATTTGGTAAAGGCAGATTATTTATCTCAGCAAAATCGGTTCGCCTCAGGTCTCCTAAAACCTGACTTTCACTCCAGGGGCCAAAGTTTACTGAATCGACCTCTGCTTTCTTATACAGGCGGTCGTATAGCATTTCATCAATCTTTTTTTCAGGAACTCCTATAGTGCGGAATATAGAATTCCATTGTTGCTTTGTTTCGGTAAAGTCGGCCGGGTCAACAAACACAAGAGCAGATATATCATTCGGATAAAAACCTGCAAAGCCCCTGATATATACTCCACCCATGGAATGCCCGACTAAAATATAGGGAGGTGCAATGTTAAGCGTAGTGAGCAATGACTTTAAATTTTCGGCTACCAGCTTAACGGTGGGCATCTGATATACTTTGTCAGACTTTTCTACGCCAGCTCTGTCGTACGCGAAAACAGGAGCAACCTTTGCTATCTGGTCGATTACCAGATCCCAATTCCCCAGGCCCATACCCATTCC
>NZ_DATCSD010000202.1:0-4465 GCF_036568665.1 Ohtaekwangia sp.
AGCTGGTACCCAGAGTTCCTGATGATGGGCAAGGCCTACCGTTTGTATTTCGAACTTCTGAAAGTATACCTCCGGAATTTCGAATGATGTAACAAAGCCGGCACCATCCGATTCTGCATCACCCATGTTCCAGCGCTCTGCTATTTCAGCGGCATATTGAAAGTTGAGTACCGGGTAAAATATAGGTTGCCAGAAAAGCCGTGGCGGAAAGTATTTCATGCCGGAGTCAATAATCAACGCCAGTTCGTTTCTTCCTACCGGACGGTACAGTGTAATATTTTTGTTCATGTTTATTCTCTTTGTAGTACATCTTTAAGCAGCTGATCGTATGCATCGTTCATCGGTAAATCACAGTCAACTTTCCATTGTTTTTTAAAGCTCACTACGGGTTCGTTCTTTACCGGGTTGAATGATGTCTTCTCCACCATGTCATAATAAAATGCAACACCTCTCTTTTGCCATGCCGGTAAATCATTATAGTTTATACCTAAATGAAATAGTATCTCATTTTTTTCACTTACTGATCTTCCTGATAGTTGACTGGTGGCATCGTATACCGAAAATCCTTTCTCTCGTAATTTCCAATAGCACCAGGCATTCAATGCATTTCTGTTGGCATCTTCTGCCCGCCACCGGAAGTAATCAATCACCAATGCATCTGTTGGCAAGGGTATAATCCGACAATCAAATACTCCTATAGCGCCCATGGCTAATGTAAAGCGGGCACTTGCTTCTCCTGCCAGTATGGATCCCAGCTTTCTGGTTTTACGATCAAAACCATTTTCACTTCTATCCAACAGCAAGGAAATCTCATCACTTTCCGTATAGGCATATCGTACTTTAAACCCACAATCCGCGAGGCCTTTGGCTGTAGTAATCATTGCATCGCGAAATGTAACATCAAAGGGTTTCTCCAGTAACAGAAGCTCTTTTGTGAGTCGCGTAAAGCCGCGTCCATCCAAGCGGGCCACCATATATACATCCGGTATAATTCGTTGATCCATGCTTGTTTCGAAAGCACGCATCTTTTTATCAAGTATATCAAATTTCATTTTTCCACTCCTTTACGTTAAACTGATCGTTCTCCAGCACTACATAGTATAGTTTATCAAAGCCTTCATCATATTCTGGCAATTGTAATGCTTTATATTTGGTAATGATACCGACCTCGCTAATCCGATCTGTACCCACACGGTTTTCATTTCGCTTCATACACACCTGCAGTTTTGATTCGAAGTAATACCCAATCACCTGATATTTATACTCTTTCGCCAGCTGAATATAATTCGCTCTTTCCTTCCGGGTTACATCGGTATTATCAATCACTACCCGTTGCTGCAGCTCAAAAGCCGTTTGCATAAATCTGTTCTCTTTATTTCGTGTATTGAACAGATCTAAACTTATGCGCATGTGTGTATTGAAAAAATTAGCTTTATAAAAGCTGCTCTTTCCACTGGCGGGAATACCGGTAAATACAATCAACTCCATATTCTAATTTTTGAAAAACAAAAAAGCCCAGGCTTTGTAGCCCGGGCTTGTATATACTATAGCATTTGCAATTTCAGTGCAGTACATAACAACTCCGGGCAGGATACTTCCACAACGCGTGGAGCATCGAACCTTGTGCATGGATATATAGTTGTTGTGTGTACATGATGATGCAAAAGTAATTCAAGTTTTTATAAACTCGCTATTGCCGATCAACATTTAATTTTAACGTAACAGAAGTTTGTATGTTGTAGCTATATAGCAGCAGTTGCTCGCGTGAGGGATGGAGGTAATTGTTTGAGCCCGGCATGGCAAGCGGGCTGCCTGGCGAGTGCCGACAGCCCGACCCGAGGCACGAGGGGCACGCCCTCTAAAGCCTCTTTAAATATATACCTAATCCACTTCCTTGAAACGCTCGTCACCACACATACGCACGATCTTAGGCATAAAAGTACCGAGTATATCCACCAGGTCTTTCTGCGAATTCATTACCTGGTGTATATCTTTATAGGCCATTGGCGCTTCGTCAAGGCCGGAGCCGATCAACTCTACGCCTGCCTGCTTCAGAAATTTATTCACCTGCCCTGGAAGTATAGTCTGCTTGGCTTTTGTACGCGACATCGTTCGGCCTGCACCATGTGAAGCCGAATTGATGGAAGCTGCTTTACCTTTACCACGCACAATGAAACCCGGTGTGGCCATTGAGCCAGGAATTATACCCAGTATACCTGCACCAGCCGGTGTTGCTCCTTTACGGTGCACAATGATCTCGTTACCGGCAGCATCTTTTTCTTTCCATGCAAAGTTGTGGTGATTCTCAATCATCGCTACAGGTGTTTCGCGCAACGCAGCGGCTACACGCGCGTGTATCTGGTGATGGCAGGCCGAAGCATAATCGCCCGCGAGATTCATCGACAGCCAGTACTCCTGTCCTGCCTCCGAATCAAGGTCAAGCCACGCCAGGTGTTTTGCTTCCTGCGGAAGCTTGCAGACATTCATCGCTATATCTGTATAGTGTCGCGCGATGTTGGCACCGAGTCCACGGGAACCTGAATGCGACAATAACGCTACATATATACCTGGCGCTACATTAAATTCATTTACAGGATTGACAATTTCTACTATACCAAACTCTACAAAATGATTACCTCCACCGGAAGAACCGATCTGTTGCCAGGCGCGGTCTTTCAATTCACGTACGATGGCCAGCTCACTGAATTCTTTTCGCTCGAAGATGGCATCGTCTTTCGGTTTTTGAAATGTAGCCACACCAAAGCGTGTGTTATTAACCAGTATATTTTTAAGGTCATCCATCTTTTCGGTCAGCACCGTTGTTGGTATAGCATATAGCGTCATACACATACGGCAGCCTATATCTACTCCTACACCGTAAGGAATAACGGCATTGTGGGTAGCCAACACACCACCAATTGGCAAGCCGTATCCCTGATGTGCATCGGGCATCAACGCACCGGCTACTGTAACCGGAAGTTTCATGGCTGTTTCCATCTGGCTCAGCGCACCTTGCTCGATGGCTTCGGCACCATATACCTGGTAAGGTTTACCGGGTTGTGATAAAGCAATAACATCATTAACCGGTGCCATGATAGCTTTTGCTAATGGTGAAAGTTTTTCGTCTGCCAGAAAGGAAGCCGGGTCTTTTAACACCTGCGAGAACAGAACCAGAATATCTTCGCGGTCTGTATCGGCATACTCTTTTGTTGCTACCTGAAGTGCTGCACCAATCGCTTTGCCTTCGGCAAAACCTGCGTTTTTAAGATCTGTTCCTGTTAGATTCATTTTCGTTTTGTTTAACGATCCAAAATTCTGCAGCGGGTGCGCAGCCTTTTTGCGCAGTAAATATTTTTAATTTTTTATGGAAAAAATATGTGCCCGGCATCTTTCAGATACTTTAAACCTATTTGTACATGAAAGATCGTTTTACACTTTCCATTCCCACGCCCTGCCATGAGAAATGGAACAGCTTTAGTACGACAAAGCTCGGTGGTTTTTGTTCAAGTTGTAAAAAAGAGGTGATCGATTTTACGAAGTGGGATGAAGAGCAGATCAAAAAATATTTCTCGAAGCATTCTTCGGTTTGCGGGCGGTTTAGTGCCGATCAGCTAAAGGAATATACTTCTGGCTTGACTACGTCATCCCACTGGATACCAGCTTCATTCTTCAGTTTAGCCTTAACGGTTCTCCCTGATTCGTTGCAGGCAACAGATGTGAAGCAACTCATTGTTACACATGAAAATTTACCCAGCGAGAAAGGTAAATCAGTTGCTGGCGGAATGAAAGCCCTGGAAATGGTCTCTGACACATCACGCTTATCTCATACTCGCGACACTACAGCAACTCGTGTATTGGATGTTTCGCGCATGGAGTATAAAAGTAATTCGCTCTGCAATTCCATTGCGACCAAATCGTCACCTGAAGATATTTATATGCTTCAGGGTACTGTAGGAGCTGTTTATATACAAAGATCCTGGCCCAGGAGTATATGGAGGCGTATCCGAAATATATTTCGATGAGACTCAACTTCTCTCTATATATATATATATATATATATACTCAAAAAATAAGGGCTCGTCTGTTTCCAGACGGCCCTCACATCAAACAAACTAACAATGTTCCGTATATACCTGCCCCCTCTTGCCGGTATACACGGTGCTAAGGCATAATCGAGGCACGCTGCTGCATTATATAGGCAACGCGTTCGTTTATACTTTTTTCATCGTTATGCTTTTCAAGTGTTAGCGGATGCCCGCTGTATTTTTCGTATACCGGCATGCCCGTTATATAAACACATTCCATCGATACTATATTTTCCGGCACACGGGCTCCGAACCAATAGGCATCTTCCTTTTCCTGCCAGGTGAGTAAATAGAGTCTGGCTCCTGATGGATATATACCTGAATGGTTTGTTCTGGCAAACGCTACGGCAGTGTCGTTACCATAGAGTACGGCCATTGTG